>DAOTNL010000037.1:0-16975 GCA_035450765.1 Kiritimatiellia bacterium
ACTAAGCGCACCCCTTTCCCCAGACCGGGGGCTCATTTACTTTGTCAATCCACCATCGGCCGGCGATTTCCTCAAAAACGATGAAAATCCTTTGCGGCGCGCGGGGCGGCCGCTAGTATCCGACAATATTGTCACGGGCAGGAGACCGGAACGCATGAACCAGATTCTATTCAAGGAGCAGCTCTCGCAGGACGTGTACCGGATGCGGGTGCGCGCCCCGCTGATCGCGGAAGAGCGCAAGCCGGGGCAATTCATCATCCTGCAGCTGGACACGGAATTCGGCGAGCGGATCCCGCTGACGATCGCCGATGCGGACGTCGCGGAGGGCAGCATCACGCTGATTTTCCAGGCGGTGGGCAAGAGCACGAAGCTGCTGGCGCAGATGGCGGTGGGGGATAAAATCGCGAATCTGGTGGGGCCGCTGGGCAAGCCGACGCATATCGAGAAGTTCGGCACGGTGGTGTGCGTGGGCGGCGGCATCGGGACGGCGCCGCTGTATCCGATCGCGCAGGGGATGAAAAAGGCCGGCAACCGGCTGGTCGTCATCATCGGGGCGCGGACAAAGGAATTGGTGATTCTGGAAAAGGAAATGCGGGCGATCGCGGACGAGGTGATCATCTGCACCGACGACGGCTCGTACGGGCGGAAAGGCCTCGTGACCGAGCCGCTGAAAGAGCTGTGCGAGCAGTCGCCCAAGCCGGACCTGGCGGTGGCGATCGGTCCGCCGGTGATGATGAAGTTCTGCTCGCGGACGACGCAGCCGTACGCGGTGCCGACGGTGGTGAGCTTGAACACGATCATGATCGACGGCACGGGCATGTGCGGCGGTTGCCGGGTGACGGTGGGCGGGAAGACGAAGTTCGTGTGCGTGGACGGGCCGGAATTCGACGGACATCTGGTGGATTTCGACCAGATGATCCAGCGGTTGGGCTCGTACCGGGAGCAGGAGAAAATCGCGGCGGCGGGCTGCAACCTGCACGACGAAGCCGTTAAAAAAGGACTGCAGGAATGAGCTTCCACACTCCCGAATCGCTGCGCGAAGCCGCGCGCGCCGAGTGGGCGCGCATCCAGGCGCTGCCCCAGCCCCTGAAGCCGCGGGACCGGCTGGCGATCCCGATGCAGGAGATGCCGACGCAGGAGCCGCTGGCCCGCGCCCGCAACATGCAGGAAGTGGCGATCGGCTACTTCGAAGAGCAGGCGCGCGTCGAAGCGGCGCGCTGCCTCCAGTGCAAGAACGCGCCGTGCGTGCAGGGCTGTCCCGTGCGGATCCGGATCCCGCAGTTCATCGCGGCGATCGCGGAAGGCGACATGGCCCGGGCCATCGCGATCATCAAAGAAACGAGCCTGCTGCCTGCGGTCTGCGGCCGGGTCTGTCCGCAGGAGACGCAGTGCCAGGAGCCGTGCACGGTGGGCAAGAGCCTGAAATCCGTCGAAAAAGCCGTGTCGATCGGGCGGCTGGAGCGCTACGTGGCCGATTGGGAGCGGGCCAAGGGCGCGGCGGCGGCGCCGGTCGTGGCGCCGGCGACGGGCAAGAAGGTGGCGGTGGTGGGCAGCGGACCGGCGGGGATCACCGTTGCTGCCGACGTACGCCGCGCCGGCCACGAGGTGGTGCTGTTCGAGGCCTTCCACAAGGCGGGCGGCGTGCTGGTGTACGGCATTCCGGAATTCCGCTTGCCGAAGGCGATCGTGCGGGCCGAACTGGACACGCTGCGGCAAATGGGCGTGGAGATCCGCACGAATTTCGTGGTGGGGCGCACGCGCAAGATCACGGATTTGATCGCGAAGGACGGCTTCGACGCGGTGTTCGTCGGCTCGGGCGCCGGCCTGCCGAAATTCATGAACATCGAGGGCGAACACCTCGTCGGCGTCTATTCGGCCAACGAATACCTGACGCGGTCGAATCTCATGAAAGCCTACGACCGCGAACGGGCCGTTACGCCGATCCACGCCGCCCAGCGGGTGGCGGTGCTCGGCGGCGGCAACGTGGCGATGGACGCGGCGCGCACCGCGCTGCGCCTCGGCGCGAAGGAAGTGCATCTCATCTACCGCCGCACTGAGGTCGAGATGCCCGCGCGGGTGGAGGAAGTGGCCCACGCCAAGGAAGAAGGCGTCCAGTTCCACATGCTGCAGAACGCCAAGCGCATCTTGGGCGAGAACGGCAAAGTGACGGGCATCGAATGCCTGCGCTACGAGCTGGGCGAACCGGATGCCAGCGGTCGCCGGCGCCCGGTGGAAATCAAAGGCAGCGAATTCACGCTTCCCATGGACGCGGTGATCGTGGCGATCGGCAACGAGTCGAACCCTTTGATCGAACAGACCACGCCCGGGCTGGCCGTGGACAAGTACGGCCATATCGTCGTCGATGAGAACGGCCGAACGAGCCTGCCGGGGGTGTTCGCGGGCGGGGACATCGTCCTGGGCGCGGCGACGGTGATCCTGGCCATGGGCGAAGGCCGGAAGGCCGCGGCGGCCATCAACGAGATGCTGAAGGGGTAGGAATATTCATTGGTTCTTCATTTGGAAGGGCATAGAAACGGGCGGGAGGTGTAACCTTCCGCCTGTTTGTTTCGACTGAACGGGCAAGGCAGCCGGAGAAACTCATGCAGACGAAGAAAAGCAACGGATGGATTTTGTGGATTTTGGCGCTGGTTGTGGCCGGCGGCGGCGGCTGGGGGTGGTTCCATTTCCGGGCCGCGAACGGGAGCGGCGCGACGCATTACAAGACCGTGGCGCTGGAGCGGGGGGAGATCGTGCAGACGGTGACGGCCAACGGGGCGCTGGGCGCGGTGCAGACGGTGACGGTCGGCAGCGAGGTGTCCGGAAAGATCGTCGAACTGTTCGCCGACTTCAATTCGGCGGTGACGAACGGACAGGTGCTGGCGCGGCTGGATGCCTCGACCTACGAGCGGCAAGTGGAGCAGGCGGAGGCGGAACTGCAGAGCGCGCAGGCGTCGCTCAAGCTCGCCGAAGCCAATTTCCGGCGCGCGCAGGAACTGCGCGGACTGGAACTCGTCAGCCAGGCCGATTTCGACCAGTCCGAGGCTTCGCTGGCCCAAGCCAAGGCCACGCTGCGGATGAAGGAAGCCAGCTTGAGCAAGGTGAAGGTGGATCTGGAAAAAACCACGATCTTTTCGCCGATGGACGGCGTGGTGATTTCGCGGGCGGTCGACGTGGGCCAGACCGTCGCGGCGAGCCTGAACGCGCCGACGCTGTTCACGCTGGCGCAGGATCTGCGGCAGATGCGCATCGAGGCGCAGATTTCCGAGGCCGACGTGGGCGGGGTGGAGGAGGGGCAGACGGTGACCTTCACCGTGGACGCCTATCCGACGCGGACGTTCACGGGGCTGGTGAACCAGGTGCGGTACGCCGCCATCACCAACCAGGGCGTCGTGAACTACGTCGCGATCGTGGACGTGGACAACGGCGACTTGAAATTGCGGCCGGGCATGACGGCCAACGCCTCGATCGTGACGGCCAAGCGCGAAAACGCGCTGCGCCTGCCGAATTCGGCGTTGCGGTTTCGTCCGCCGGAAGGCGCGGCGGTGGCGGAACCGGAGCGGCCGGAAGGGCGTCCCGAGGGAGATCGACGGGAAAATGGCGGTGAAAAACGGGAGCGCGGCAACTGGAAAGGGCGCGAGCGCCGCGAGGAGCGCGGGACGGGGAATGCGGCCCTCAAGACCGTGTACGTGGTGGACGACAAGGGCGGCCTGCGCGCCCAGCCGGTGGAACTGGGAATCAGCGACGGGACCTGGACGGAAGTGGCCAGTCCGTTCCCGAAAGAGGGCGCGCTGATCGCTACGGGCGTCCAGACGGCGGCGGAGAAGGAAACGGCGGCCAAGGCCGGGTCGAATTCGCCGTTCATGCCGCGCCATCCGCGCGGCGGCGGGCCGCCGCCGCCGATGTAGAGGCGCCGAACGTGAACGTCGAACCAGTCATTCAACTCGAGGGGATCGAGAAGGTCTACCAGACCGGCGAGGTCGCGGTGAAGGCCGTGCGCGGAGTTTCCCTGACCGTGAAGCCGGGCGAATTCGTGGCGGTGATGGGCGCGAGCGGTTCCGGGAAATCCACGCTGATGAATCTGATCGGCTGCCTGGATCGGCCGACGGCGGGGCGCTACCGGCTGGACGGCGAGGAAGTGGGGACGCTGTCGAAGAGCGAACTGTCGCGGGTGCGGAACCAGCGGTTGGGATTCGTGTTCCAGAAGTTCAACCTGCTGGCGCGCACCTCCGCGCTGGAAAACGTGGAACTGCCGCTGCTGTATTCGCCGCATGGGCACGGGCGGCGCGAACTGCGGCAGCGGTCGCTGGCGGCGCTGGAGCGGGTCGGTTTGGCGGGCCGGGCGGAGCACCACCCCAGCCAGCTTTCGGGCGGCCAGCAGCAGCGCGTGGCCATCGCCCGCGCGCTGGTGAACGAACCGGCGCTGCTGCTGGCGGACGAGCCGACGGGCAACCTCGACACGCGCACGAGCCTCGAGATCATGGCGATCTTCCAGGAGCTGAACCGCAAGGGCATGACGATCCTGATGGTGACCCACGAGCCGGACATCGCGCGGTATTGCCTGCGCGAAATCACGATGCGCGACGGCCGGATCGTTTCGGACCAGGCGGTGCCAAATCGTCTCGACGCCGCCGCCGATCTGGCGAAAACGCGGATGCCGGAGGATGCGCCATGAAGTTTTCGTCGACCTGGATGATCGCGCTGCGGGCGCTGCGTCGGAACCTGATGCGCTCGGCGCTGACGATGCTGGGCATCATCATCGGCGTGGCGGCGGTCATCGCGATGGTGGCCATCGGCACGGGCGCCAAGGAGCAGGTGGCGTCGAGCATCGCCCAGATCGGCCAGAACACGGTGCTGGTGATGTCGGGAGCGGGTTCGCGCGGGGGCGTGCGCGGCGGCTGGGGCAGCGCGCCGACCCTCACGCGCCAGGACTACGAGGCGATCCGGAAGGAAGTCCCGGGGGTGATCCGGGCGACGCCCGACGTCCGCAAGAACGCGCAGGTCATGGCGGGCAACCAGAACGTGAACACGACGATCAACGGCGCCGGAGAGGACTACGCCGACATCCGGGCGTGGGAGTTCCTCGAGGGCGGGAATTTCACGGCGGCGGACGTCAAGGCGGCGGCGAAGGTGGCGATCCTGGGACAGACGGTGGCGACCAATCTGTTCGGCGACGCCAGTCCGGTGGGGCAGGTCGTGCGGATCCAGAATGCGCCGTACGTGGTGGTGGGGCTGCTGAAGCCCAAGGGCATGAGCATGATGGGCTCGGACCAGGACGACGTGGTGCTGGTGCCGTGGTCGAGCGCGCTGGTGCGGTTGACGGGAACGGATTCCTTCCGGGCCATCACGGTGCAGGTGGAAAGCGCGGAGCAGGTGGAGACGGTGATGGCAGAGCTGTCGGCGCTGCTGCGCCAGCGGCACCGGATCCGCGACGGCGCGGAGGACGATTTCAACGTGCGCAGCCAGCAGGAAATCATGGAGATGGCCACGTCGACGGCCAAGACGATGACGCTGCTGCTGGGGGCCATCGCGGGCGTCTCGCTGCTGGTGGGCGGCATCGGCATCATGAACATCATGCTGGTGAGCGTGACGGAGCGCACGCGGGAGATCGGCGTGCGCATGGCGGTCGGCGCGCGCGGGAGCGACATCCTGCTGCAGTTCCTGGTGGAAGCGGTCGTGCTCAGCGTGGGCGGCGGATTGATCGGCATCGGCCTGGGCGTGGGGATCGCCCAGATCGTTTCGGCGAAACTGGGGTGGAATACGCTGGTTTCGGCGGAATCCGTGGCGCTGGCGTTTTTCTTCAGCGCGGTCATCGGCATATTTTTCGGTTTCTACCCGGCGCGCAAGGCGGCGGGGTTGGATCCCATCGAGGCGCTGCGATATGAATAATAAACAAAGCCCAATTTCCAATGTCCAAGCGGGATTGGTTGCGTTGTGGGCGCTGCTGGCGGTTTCCGCGCCGGCGGCGGAGCCGGCGAGCCGCAACCTGACGTTGGCGGATTGCGTCGGGCTGGCGCTGGAGAACAACCTGGATCTGCGGATCGAGCGGATTTCGCGCGAGGTGGCGCGGCAGGACGTCGCCGCCGCCCGCGGCGGCTACGATCCGAACCTGACGCTGTCCGCCAAGCGTTCCCACGAGGAAACCGCCGGTTCCAGCGCCGGCACGGCCGCCGGCGCGCTGGAAGTGCTCGGTTCGGAAACGGACAACGATGCGTTCGGCGCCTCCGTCGGCGGCGCGACGGCGCTGGGCGGCCTGAGCTACGAACTCGGCGCGCGCCTGGGGCAGTCCGACGGCACGCGCGACGGCAATCCCTTCGACACGAGCACCGGCAGCGCCAGCCTTACGCTCACGCAGCCGCTGCTGAAGGGGTTCAAGACCGATTCCGTGCGCTACCAGGTGGCCGTCGCCCGCAAGCAGTCCGCGGAAGCCGCGGCGCAGCTCGAGGCGCGGATCCAGGACGTGCTGGCGCAGGTCGAAACCGCCTGGTTCGGTCTCATCGAAGCGCGCGAGAGCATCCGCGTCCAGGAAGACGCCGTGCGTCTGGCCATGCAGCTCTACGAAGACAACCGCCGCAAGGTGCAGATCGGCGCGCTGTCCCGCCTCGACGAAAAGCAGGCCGAAAGCCAGGCCGCCGCCGCGCGCGCGGCCCTCAGTTCCGCGCAGCGCGCCTACGCCGAGGCCCAGAACCAGCTCAAGACCCTGCTGTACGCCGACCACCGGAGCGTGCGCGCCGTGGAGTTGGCCCCGATCGGCGAACTGGTGGCCGAACCCGTCGCGACGGATGCCGCCGCCAGCGGCGAGCGGGCGCTGGAGCGGCGTCCCGACCTGCGGCAGGCGCGCCTGGCGCTGGAACGGCAGGGCATCGCCGTGGCCTACCAGAAAAACCAGACCCTGCCGTCGCTCGATCTGGTCGGCAGCTACGGCGTGGCCGCCAGCGACGAATCATCGACCGGCGACGTCTACGACCGGATGGCGGCCGCGGACGAGCCGTTCTGGAGCGCCGGCGTGGCGCTGACGTTTCCGCTGGGCAACCGCGCCGCGAAAACCCGCTATGCGCAGAGCCGCGCCAACGAGGACAAACAGAAGCTGGCCTTGCGCCAGTTGGAAGAGAAAGCCCTGGTGGAAGTCGAGAATGCCGCCGCCGCCGTGCGGACGGGCTATGAAAAGGTCCAGGCCACGCGGGAGGCCCGCGATTACGCCCGGCAGGCCCTGGAAGCCGAACAGCGGAAGCTTGAAAGCGGCAAAAGCACCAGTTTCGTCGTCTTGCAGCTCCAGCGCGACCTGACCAGCGCGCGCAACGACGCCGTCCAGGCGCTGATGGACTACAACCGGCAGCTCGCCGCGCTGGCCTTGGCCGAAGGCGCCATGCTCGAACGCCACGGCGTCGAATTCGCCGAAGAATAGAAGTGGTCAGACCTCGACCGCGTCGCCGGTGCGCGCGAACAGCAGCGTGCAGGCGATCTGCGCGGGCGGCAGGGCGAAGAGCATGGAAACGGCCTGGCGGTAGTCTTCCATCTGCGCGCGGTGGCGTTCGGGATCCGGCGCGCGGTCGGTCTTGAAGTCGAGCACCCGCGCGCGGATGGGCTTGCCCGCGGCGCCTCTTTCGAGGTGCAGGCGGTCGATCTTGCCGGATAGCCAACGGCCGTCCAGCACCGCTTCGAACGCCTGCTCCCGCATCAGCTCCACGTCGCCGGCGGGTTTCTCGAACAGCGCGTGGAGGCGCGGGTTTTTCAGGGCATCCGCGACGAGCCGGACGTCGGCCGGCGCGGCGTCCGGAAATTCCGGGATTTCGCCGGGCGCCAGCCAGGCGATCCGTTCGAACAAGGCATGCGCGCGCGTGCCGAGATCGCGGGCTTCGGCGCCTTCGGGCCGGAACGCGCGGCCGTCCGCGCCGGCGCCGCCGGCATGTTCCCGCGAGGCGACGCGCGCTTCCAGCGGCTTTTCGGCGGGCGCGGAGGGCAGGTCGCCGAACCGCAGCGACGGGCCCGGCGACGCCGCCGGCTGCCCGCCGCCGGTTTCCTGTTTCCACCAATCGGCCGAACCTCTCTCCCAGACGGGTTGCGCGGGATCGGGGGAAGCGCCGGGCGCGAGGGCGTTCTGCAGGACGTTGTCGAGGCGCAGCGTCGTCGAACTCGCGGCGGGGGCGACGGTGATCAGGTGGAGCGCGCGCTTGGCGCGGGTCATGGCGACGTAGAGCAGCCGCAGTTCTTCGAGCGCCTTGCCGTGGCGGTGGGCGGTCCGTTGCGCGGCGAGCGGGGGTTCGGCATCGATGACGTCCGTTTCGGGCGCCGACAGAATCCAGTCCACGGGCGGGATGGGGTCGTGGCCGTCCCGCTCGCGGACGAGGAGCGCCGGCTTGCCCATGGACGTGATGCCTTTGTCGCCGAGGGCGGGGAGAACGACGACGTCGAATTCGAGGCCCTTGGCCTTGTGCATGGTGAGGATCTGGACGTTGGATCCGGTTTCCTCGGCCGGGATTTCCTGGGCCTGGACGCAGGCAACGAACTGGAGGGCGTTGCCGCCGGGCTGGCGGTCGAATTCGGCGGCGACGGCGACGAGGGTGCGCAGCCGGTTTTGCTCGAACGGCGCCGCGGAGAGATCCAGCGCGGCGGCGAGCCGCGCCGCAAAGCCGGAATAGCCCTGCTCGCGGATCAGGCGGGCCTGGGCGGCGAGCGCGGCCGGCGCGAGCGACACCCGCCCCGCCAGCGGCGACATTTCGACGTGGCGCCGGGCGAAGCCGTCGCCGGGATGCTCCGTGAGCTTGGCGTAGGAGAGAATGGCCGGGATGAGCGCGTTGTCGAGCAGCGGGGAATTGCCGGCCCAGACCGCGCGGATGCCCCGCTCCGCCAGGGCGTCGAGCAGGGCGAGGCCGTCGGCGTTGCCGCGCGCGAGGAGCGCGATGGAGCGGCGGTCGAAATCGGGAATGCTCCGCCGGAGTTCGGCGACGAGGTCGGCCGCGCGGGCGATGGGCGTCGGACCCTCTTCGTCCGGTTTCGGCCGCGGCAACACGTGGAGCGCGACGTGGCCGGCCAGGGTTTCGTTTTTCGGGGCGGCGGCGTGGGGTTGCCACTCGGCGGCCCAGCGCGCGGCGATGGCCCGCCAATCGGCCGCGAGTTCTTCGTCGTCCGGAAGCGGCAGGGCGGGCAGGCGGCCGAAGACGGCGTTGACGGCGTCGAGCACGACGGGGCTGGAGCGCCAGGAGCGGACCAGCGGCGCGGCTTCTTCGATGGCGGGCGGACGGCCCGGCCGGTTGTACTTGGCGAGAATGCGCCGGAAGAGGCGCGGATCGCCGCTGCGCCATTCGTAGATGGCCTGCTTGACGTCGCCGACGTAGAACAGCGTGCGGTCGCCGTCGGGATTCTGGACGACTTCATCGAGCAGGTTTTCGATGACGGCCCACTGGACGAGGGAGGTGTCCTGGAATTCGTCGAGGAGCCAGTGGAGGTAGCGGGCGTCGAGGCGGCTTTCCAGCAGGGCGCGGCGGCGGGCGGGGATCGGGCCGGAGGCGGGCGCGAGCAGCTGGGCGATGTCGTTGAAGGACAGCTGCCCGGTGCGGGCGACGTGCGCGCGGTGTTCGCGGCCGTAGGCGGCGAGCAAGCGGTAGAGCCCCTGCGTGCGGACGATCTGCCGGGCGAGGGCCGCGTGGCGGATGTACGCGAACGCGGCGGCCAGCGCGGCCTGCGTTTCGGGACGCAGGGCGATCGCGCCGCGGCCGAACGGGATGGACGCGCGGTCGCCGCCGGGCGCGACGTAGGCGGCGTAGAGGCGGTCGTTCAGCTTGGCGCCGAATTCGTAGTCGCCGCCGTTTTCCACGCCGCGGAGCATGGCCGCGAATTTGTCCCACGCCTTCCGGTCGCCGGCCGTGCGCAACGCGCCGGCCTGCGCGTCGAGGGCGGCGAAGACGGCGGACCAGTCGGGAGCCGCGGGCGGCCCGAGCAGGGCCGCGCCGTCTTCCCAGATGCGGGCGGGATCGCCCCAGGCGGACCGGTCCGGCGCGCGCTGGTAGAGTTCGTATTGGTTCTGGACGAGGCGCGCGATGGAGCCGTACACGCTTTTCTTTTCCTCGCCGAACGTGGCGAGCTTGAAGGTCTCCATCAGCTCGCGGCGCTCTTCGGCGGAGAGCGCGGCGCGTTCGAGCAGGCTCTGGAGGATGAGGTTTTCCTCGGGATCGTCGGTTTGCGGCGCGATCGCCAGTTCGGCGCCGATTCCGGCTTCGAGGCGGAACGGCCGGAGGATCTGGAGGAAGAAGGAGTCGAGCGTGCCGATGCGCAGCCGGGGCAGGGCTTGGACGAGGCGGCGGAGCGCGGCCTGCGCCGCGGCGGGATCGGCGAAGCCGGCGAGTTGCGCCGCGGCGAGTTCCCGGCTCAAGCCGCGATTCCCCTCTTCGGAAGCGGCGGCGCGGGCAAGGCGGGTCAGGATGCGCGCGAGGATTTCGCCGGCGGCCTTGCGGGTGAAGGTGAGGGCGACGATGGCGGCGGGATCGGCGCCGGCGGCGAGCAGGGCCAGATAGCGGCTGCTGAGGGCGAAGGTCTTGCCCGTGCCGGCGGAGGCGGCCAAGGCCGCGTTGCGGATGGGGGCCGGCGCGCTCATTTGGCCGGCTCCGCGATGAGCGGCGGTTTGCCCGCGAACAGCAGGGCGAAATCGTCCCGGTCGGGCGGCAAGTCGGCCGGCGGCCAGAACGTGCCGGCCCGGATGGCGGCGACGACCGCGCGCGCGGCCGCGAGCGCGGAGGGATAAAGGTCTTCGCCGTTCTTGCCCGCGAAATCCAGCTCGTGGATGGCGGTTTCGGCGGCCGCCTTGGGCAGATTGAAATAGCCGACGGAAACGGCGGCGCCCGGATGGAACTGCTCGTAGACGTGGCGGTAGAGCGGCAGCTGGAGATCGATCCATTCCCGGTTGCGGGGCCGGTAATGGGTTTCGGCGGGCGTCGCGCCGGAGTCGGTGGTCTTGTAGTCGAGGATGCGGATCGCGCCGCTTTCCAGATGGCGGTCGATGCGGTCGATGCGCGCCTTCACGAGCATTCCGTCGAGCTCCGCCTCGAATTTTTCCTCGGCGGCGACGATGCGCCAGCCCGCGCGCACGGTGGCGGCGTGGACGCCGGCCGCGGCGCGCAGGCGCTGCCGCAGGGAATCGAGCTGCACGAGGACGGCCAGCGGCGGATGCGCGCCGTAGCGCACGTTCGCGAGCCGGTCGAGTTCGCCGAGGAGCAGGCCCTGGAGGGCACCCTCGTCGTCGAGCGCGGGATGCTTCTTCAACAGGCTCAGGGCATCGTGGGCGAGGTTGCCGAAACCCATGGGGTCCAGCTCGCGCGCGCCGTCGTCTTCCGCGCGCATGCCGAGGACGTGCCCGAGATAGAACCGGAACGGGCAGGCGAGGTAGGCCTTGAAAGCGGTCGCCGACAGGGAAGCGGGAATCCACTCGGGCCGGCAAACCGGCGGGCGGATGGTCAGGACGGGCCGCGGCGGCGCGGCGGGGCGCGGCGCGCGCAGGGCGGGCCGGTCGAAAAGGAATTCCACGCGCGCGGGCAGTTCGGCGTCGGGGCAGGCCAGCAGCAGGCGCGAAGGCAGTTGCGGCTCCTGGTTGGCCGCGCGGCGGCTGTACAGGAACCGCACGCCGCCGGCCGGGCGCGATTCCAGCAACGCGCGCGCCAGGAAAAGATCGCGCGCCAAGCCGTCGCGGTTGCTCGCCAGGCCCGCCCGCGCGCGCAAGGCGTCGGGCAGGAAGGCATCGCCGAGGCGCGTTTCGGGCACGATGCCTTCGCGCATGTCCGCCAGCAGCGTTGCCGGCGCGGTTTCCCACTGCGTTTCCAGCCAGCCGATGGCTTCCCGCGCGGCGGTCGGCCTGGGGAAAACCGATTCGCGGGCCAGCGCCGCTTGCAGCAGCTCGAGGGTTTCGTCCGGCTCCAGCCTGAGCGCGCGCGCGGATGCTTCCGTCGCCCGCACGAGATCGGCCAGCCCTTGCGTCGCCTCCGCGAACAACGGATCGGGCGGAGCGCCGTCCGCCGGCCGGCGGGCGTCGTAGAGATCTGCCAGGAAGGCGGAGAGCGGTTCGGTGAAACCTCGTTCCAGTTCGTTCAGGGCGTTCGCCAGCAGCGAATGCTCCGGATCCGGCCGGGCGAAGCGACGCAGTTCGTCGAAGGTCGTCGGCAGGTGTTCCGCCTGGCAGCGGTCGAGCTGCGAGAGCAGTTCGCGGGCATCGTCGCGGCCGAGCCGGATGCCGAGCCAATCCTGCGCGTCGGGATGCCGCAGAAAGGCGGCGGCCGCGGCGTAGTCGCGCCGGCGCCGGAGCGCGAGCCAGGCGGCCAGCAGCCGTCCGGGCGCGGTTTGAGCCAGCGGCACGCCATTGGGAAGAAAAAGCGCCCGGCCGTCGATCTGCAGCCGCCGGGCCAAGGCCTGGGCGTTGACGGGGTCCGGCGTGCAGACCGTCAAGGCGCGGCCGGCGTGTTCCGCTTCGGCGACCATTGCCGCCAAGGCGTCGGTCTCGTCCGGCGCCTGCTCGAAGACGTGGATCCGGCGTTCGTCCAGCGGCAACGGTTCGTTTTCCCAGCGCTCCGGGCGCGGTCGGCCCCAGTCGTCGAAGCGGTCCGCTTCCGATTCGGGGGCCAGGACGTGCAGATCGACCGGACACGTCGCGGAGAGCGCCTGCAGACGGCGGATCGCCAGCGCGGAGAAATCGGGCACGAACAGCGCGATCACGCGGGTGCAAGAGGTTTCCGGCGGCTGCCGCGCCGCTTCCCGGCGGGCGGCGAGCGGATCTTTTCGCCCCAGGCGGGCGATGTCTTGCAGCAATCCCTTTTCGAGCTGGGCGATCGCCGTCCAGCGCGCGCGTTCCTCGTCGGGCACCAGCGGCAGCAGATCGATGGCCGCGCGGTCAGCCTCGGCCAGTTGCCGGCGGACGTCCTGCAGTTGCGCGGCGAGACCCAGCGCGAACGGAAAATCCCATTCGAGGTCCTGCGCGGGAAACAGGGCGCCGAGCTGGTCGCGCTGCGCGACCAGCCGTTTGGCCAGCAGGGCCAGGACCAGCGCGTCGTCGGCCGCTTCGGGCGGCGCGGGCACCAGGTGCTCCGGCGTGACGATGGCGCCGGCGAGTGCGGCGGTTCCGCGGGCGGCGGCGGCCCGGGCCAGTTCTGCGCGCAGGCGGCGGCCCGCGTGGCGCGTCGGCACCACGACCAGGGCGCCGCGCAGGTCCAGCGGGCCCTTTCCCGTCCAGCCCCGCGTCAGGATCTCCACGGCGGCGGGCAGCGCAGGCGTCGTCCAACCGTGGAAATGTCGGAGAATGGTCACGCCGGAACCGTGCCGGAAAACCGGGCAAAAATCAATGCCGGGGCGGGGCCGGAATGCCTTCTTGACCGGGGGCCGGGCGATTTGGGAGCCTAGGCCCAAGGGAAAGAGCAACGAAGGAAAGCAGGCGCGCGATGAACAAATCCATTCCGTTTTGGCTTCTGGCGGCGGCGCTGGCCTGCTCGACGGGCTGCATGACGATCCACAAGGCCGCGAACAAGGGCGATCTGGTCGCGGTGAAGGCGTTCCTGCTGAAGGGCACGGACGTCGATGCCCGGGACGCCTACGGCCGGACGCCGCTGATGTACATGGTGTCCGATCCGGAAAGCGTCCGATATCTGTTGGCGCAAGGCGCGGACGCGAATGCCCGGGACGATCTGGGCGAAACGCCGCTGATGAAAGCCGGCTGGGTCGGCCAGTTGGCCACGGTCCGGGTTCTCGTGGAAAAAGGCGCGGACGTGAATGCGCGGAACAACGCCGGGGAGACGCCGCTGATGCGGGCGGTCCGGAACCTGGACGTCGTGAAATATCTGGTGGAGCAGGGGGCGGACGTCAATGCCAAGGACAACCAAGGCGAATCGGTGCTGCTGAAAGCGTCGGTGTCGGGCCGGGTGCGGACCGTCCAATATCTGAAGCAAAAAGGCGCCGCGGTCGAGGCGGCGCCCGTTAAATACATTCGAAGGCTTGACGATCCCAAAACGCAATTGGGAGCTCAGCGGAGACCAGCCCATCATCGCATCCTTCGCGCTCTTTCCTCGGGCGGCTGGCCATCCCAACACTTCCGCCGAGCTCCACTTTCAGGCTACGGCAAGATCCGGAAAAATCAAATCGCCGGCCGTTAAAATCCGATAAAAATATCGGGAATGTTCAGCGGATTTCCTCGCCGGGCTTCTTTTTGCGGCGCTTGTCCTCGTACATGCGCGCATCGGCGATTTTCATCAGCTCGCCGAAGTCGTAGGGCTTCTCGGCGAACGCGGTGCCGACGGCGACGATGCACGGAATGCCGTCGGCCACCTCCCGGTTGACGTCCGCCAGCGCTTCTTCCCAGCGCGCCTTGAGCGGCTCGACGTCGGCGGCTTTGCCGTTGCAGGCGATCATCAGGTATTCGTCGCCGCCGAGGCGGTAGCCGTGGACGGTTTCCGACGTGACCTTGCGGATGCTGGCGGCGGCCTTCATGAGGAGGCGGTCGCCGGCTTCGTGGCCGTGGACGTCGTTGGTCTGTTTGAGGTAGTTGACGTCGAAGTTGAAGATGGCAACGGAGTCGAGATGGGGATATTCGTCCTTGAGCCGCGCGAGGTACTTGCCCTTGTTGTAGAGCCCGGTGAGCTTGTCGTGCTCGCTCTCGTAGATGATTTCCTCGCGCAGGAGGCTGTTTTCCGCGCACAGCGCGATGATCGCGGCGAGGATGGCGATGTCGAGGGCCTTCCGGTCGGTGCGCTCGTCCAGCTCGAGGTAGAGGGCGTAGCGCTGGTCGGAGAACGTGCCGGCGCAGATCCGGACGAAGCGGTTGCGCGGGTCGCCGCCGCCGGCGGCGACCAGAGCGCGCACCGGCTCCGGGAGGTCGCCGGCCGCGATCTCGGCCCGTCCCGGCGCGCCGAACGCGGCGTCGTGCGCGGAGGCGAGGGGCTGGCTGGCGCGCGTTTCGGCGGCGGCGCGGGCGTCGTAGGCCGTGGTTTCGAGCCGGCCGTTGCGGGCCAAGAGGAAATAGAGCCGCGGCGTCTTGAAGAAGCCGGCGACGACCGGCAGCAGGGCGGAATGGGAGGCGGAAATCTTTTCCAGCATGGCGGACTGGAACGCCGACACCTTTTCGGACAGGACGGAATATTCGGTGACTTCCTGGCTCAGGAGCATGAACTCGGTCGTGTCGGTCAGCTGGCCGATCTTGTAGACGCGGCCGTCCTTGTCGAACAGGCCGTGGTGCAGGCGCCAGTAGATGCCGCGTTCGCGATCGACGCATTCCCATTCGGTCGCCTCGTCGCGCGACAGCGGCGCGTGGTGGCTGCGGGCTTCCCACGGAAACACGTCGGCCGCGCGCTTGCCGACCAATGCGGGGCCGTACAGGCGTTCCACGGACGCGTCGGCGAAGGCGATTTCGCGGGTCTGTTCGTCGACGACGTAGATGCCGCCGATGGCACGGGTGACGAATCGGGCGATCTCGGCTGAAAAGTCCATGGCGGCAGGATACGCCGGCCGCGGGCGACCGGTCAACCGGGCAGGCGGCCGACAAGCATCGATCCCGCTTGGCGGATGCCGGCCGGCGGGCTATCCTGCGCACCATGGATCAGGCGGCATCCCAAGCGGTGGCAGGCGGGTCGGCGCGGGAGCGGACGGCCCGGCAGGCGGTCCTCATGGGGTTCGCGGACGTCGCGATCACGCTGACGGCCATGCTGGCGGCCCGCTCGGCGGTGATCTTGGCGGATTTCTGCAAGACGTTCCTCGAATTCGCGGCGGTGTTCCTGTCGTGGTGGGCGATCCGGCGGATGGCGCGCGGGCCGGGCGGAGGCTTCGACTACGGCCTGGGCAAGATGGAGAATCTGGCGAGCCTGATCGTGGGCATGCTGATGGCCGTCTGCCTGCTGATCATCGTCGGCAACGCCGTCCGCAACTTCCTGCATCCGGCGCACGTCGCCGGCATCGGCGTCCAGATCAGCCTGGCGGCCCAGGCGGTCTACGCGGCGATCAACGGCGTCGTGGCGCGGCGCAGCCGGCGCGCGGCGCGGGCGGAGAACTCGCCGCTGCTGGAAGCGCAGGCCCGGCTGCATTTCACGCGCGCGGCGGCCAACGTCTTCATTTTGCTGTCGCTGGGGCTGAGCCTGGTCTTGGCGCGCTACGACTGGGTGCGCTACGTCGATCCGGCGGCGTCGCTGGTGATCGCCGGCTCGATCCTGCTGGCCGCGCTGGGCATCTTCTCGACCTCCGTGGGCGACCTGCTCGATCGGACGCTCGAGGAATCGGACCAGCTCCTGATCCTGCGGGAACTGGCGCGGCATTTCGACGACTATCGTTTCCTGCACGGCATCCGGTCGCGCCGGGCCGGCGCGGAAGCCTACGTCGACATCTTCCTGGAATTCGATCCGGAGAAGAAAGCGGGAGAAATCCAGGCCGTGGCCGCCAGCCTGCGCCACCGCATCGAAAGCCAGATTCCCCGCAGCCACGTCGCGATCGGCCTGTCGACCGAGCCGCTCGGCTCGCCGCGGGACCGCTAGGGAGGAACAGGGGTCTACAGCCCCTGCATTTTGGCCAGATAAGCGTCCATCTCCTCGATGCTGGCGAAGATCTGCATCGAGGGCAGGGCTTCGACGATCTCGAAGGCCTTCTGGATGGGGGCGGGGATGCGCGCGAGGCACAGATAGCCGCCGGCGCGGGCTAGGTCTTTCTGGGCCTTGAAAACGACACGGATGCCCATGCTGCTGATGAAATCCAGGCCGGCCACGTCCAGCGTGACGACCTTGGCTGCGCCCTCGGTGAGCAGATAGGCGAGTTTCGATTCCAACTGGGGATAGGTCGTGCTGTCCAGCGACCCGGCCAGCGTCACCACGAACACGCGCGGCTTGTTTTCCAATACCTTGATCGTCAGCGCCATGGTTCCCGCCTTTCTGGTTGGGAGCGTTGTAGCACGTCGGCTTCGGCGAGGCAAGAAATCGGTCAATGGACAAAGTAAATGCGCCTTTGGCGGAGTAAATGCGCCGGGGGCGCA
>DAOTNL010000038.1:0-16643 GCA_035450765.1 Kiritimatiellia bacterium
GGGCGGCGTAGGCCTGGCTGGGGTCGCCGGCCAGCTCTTGGAGGAAGGGCAGGTCCACGTCGCCGCCCAGGCCGATCGTGAAGATGCGGACGCCCGCCGCTCGGGCCGCGGCCGCCGCGGCCTGGGCCGCCGCCGGATCCGCGTCCACGCCGACCGGCACGCCGTGGAGCCGCCCGACGGGCTGGTCGTTGCGGATCAGGAAGGGTTCGCCGGCCCGCGCGGCCGGCGGCGCTCCGGCTACGGCCAGCAGCGCGCACGCGGCGAAAATGGGTGGCAATGCCCGCATGTCGTGGCCCCAATCTATCGGCTCCGCGGTCCGCCCGCTACAAGTTTTACGTAGAACGTAAAACTTTCGCGCGGGTCATTCCACGGCGATCTGGACGCGGTCGCCCAGACCCCGCGCCGTGCCGCAGGCGATCTGGTGGGCACCCCGCGCCAGCGGCCAAAAAAGCTTTTCGCCCGGGCGCGTGCGGCCGACGGGCCGGTCGTCCACGAACCAATGGATCGTCTCGCCGGCGCGGTCGCTGGCGGCTTCCAGCGCCAGCCGCTGGGCGTCCGCTTCCAGACCCGGCAGCCAGCGGTAGGTGCTCCCGCGCGCCGGCGCGAGAATGCGCACGGCCGCGGCCGGTTCGTCCGGCGCGGGCGCCGCGCGCCGCGCCAGGAACGACGCCACCGCCGCCGGCCACGCGTCCTCCGGCCCCGCGCGGTGCACCGGGCAGATTTCGCGCCGCGACACTTTCGCGATGGCCCAATCCTCGATCCGGTGCGCGCAATGCGGACCCGGCGCGCAGCCGCTGGCGGCGCACAGCGCGCGCCGTTCCACCCCCGCCGGCCGCGCGAACCGCGGCCCCGCGTTGTCCGGATAGAGCTGCCGGAACAGGTCCCACGCGATCGGCACGGCCACTTCGCGCCCGACCAAGCCTTCCGCCGGCGAACCGTCGGGATTGCCGACCCAGATGCCGATCACGATCTCCGGATTCCACGCCACCGTCCATGCGTCGCGCAATCCCGCCGACGTGCCGGTCTTCCACGCCAGCGGCGGCAGGCGCACGTCGGCCGCGTGGCCCGTCGTGTCCAGCGCGCGCTCGTCGCCGGATAGCGCGTCGCTGACCAACCAACAGGCCTCGGGCGAAAACATCGGCTTCGTCGCCGGCGCCTTGTCCGTTTCCACGAACCGGACGGGCGCCCAGGCCCCGCCGCGCGCGAGGCAGGCGTAGGCGTTCGCCAGATCCAGCAGGCGCACCTCCGCGTTGCCCAGCACGAGGCCGAGGCCGTAGTGCGCCGCCGGCCGGTCGATCGTCGAAAGCCCCAGCGCGCGCAGCGTCGCCCAGAGCCGCTCCTGGCCGACGCGCCGCTCGATTTCGATCGCCGGCAAATTGAGCGACGCCACGAGGGCGTCGCGCACGCTGACCAGTCCGCGGCAATCCGCGGAGAAATTGCGCGGATCGAGATCGCGGAACCGCAGCGGCACGTCGGGGATCACCGTCGCGGGCACGGCCAGCCCGCGGTCGAACGCCAACGCATAGGCAAAGGGTTTGAGCGTCGAGCCCGCGGCGCGCCGCGCGACGGCGCCGTTGACCTGGCCGGCGTTCCGCTCGGCGAAATAGTCCGGCGAACCCGCCAGCGCGCGCACCGCGCCGGTCTTCACCTCCAGCACCACCACCGCGCCGCCGGACGCCGGACCGTTCGCCAGATGCCGCCGCAGAACGTCTTCCGCCCGTCGCTGCAGATCGCCGTCAAGCGTCGTGCGCACCGTTGCGTCCGGCGCGAGCCGCGCCGGCACGCCGACGAGATCGCAGAAATGCGGCGCGCGGAACGGATATTTTCCCGGACGCGCGGTCAGCGGCTGGGCCCAGGCCTCGGCGCGCTGCCGCGCCGTGATGAAACCGCAGGCCTCCATCCGCTCCAGCACGTAGGCCTGGCGCTTCTTGGCTGCTTCCGGATGCCGGTCGGGCCGCAGGCGCGACGGCGCCTGCGGCACGCCGGCCAGCAGCGCCGCTTCCGCCAGGCTCAGGTCCGCCGCGCCTTTGCCGAAGTAGCGCCGCGCCGCCGCTTCGATGCCCACGAGGTTGCCGCCGAACGGCGCGCGGTCGAGGTACTGCGCCAAAATCGCGCGCTTGTCCAACCGCCGCTCGAGCTGCAGCGCGCGGAAGGCTTCGACGGCTTTCGTCGCCAGCGTCCGCCGCCGCGGCTCCGCCAAGCGGATCACCTGCGTGGTGATCGTCGAAGCGCCCGAGACGCGGCGACCCGAAAACAGGTTCTGCGCGACGGCCCGCGCCAGCGCCCGCACGTCCACGCCCGGATGCTCCCAGAACCGGCGGTCTTCCGCCGCCACCAGCGCCTGCGCGATCCAGGCGTTTGGCGCCGGCACGTAGCCCGGCCGGCAATCGAAACCGCCCGCCGCCAGCTTCACGCGCAGCGGTTCGCCGTGGCGGTCCGCCAGCACCGCCGCCGAATCCAGCCGCGCCAGCTTGGCCTCCGGGAACGGCGCCCAGCGCACCGCCGCGGCGAACGCGGCGACGGCGGCGATGCCGGCCAGCGTCGCCCGTTTCGCCCAGGCTGGAAGCCGGTTCTTCACGGCACGACGCGCACCTGCCCGCCGACGCCCACGCCGCGGATTTCCGGTTCGTACATGCCCGACACCGTCGGCGACGGCAGCACATAGGTGCCCGGCGTCGTCGCCCGCACGGCGTAGTGGAACGCCGCTTCGCCCTGGATCGGCCCGGTGAAGATCAGCATCCGGTCGTCGCGCGCCTCGCGGTGCAAATCGCCTTCGTTCTTCTCGCGCAGCCAGCCGAACTGCTGCGAGGTCGCCAGATTCTGATTCTCGATCTCCCAGCCCGCCGGCAGCAGGTCTTCGATCGCGAGCTGGTCGAGCCGCCGGCCCTTTGTGTCGATCTTCAGCCGCACGACGACCAGTTCGCCCTGCGGCAGTTCCCGGGCATCGATGAAGTTGCCGGCCTGGTCCAGGAATTCGCGGCGGATGGCGATGCCGTCCGCGCGCTCGGGTTCCGGCTCGGCGGAGACGCCTTCGAAGCGCGCGCCCAGGTAGAGCTTGCCCGGCCCGTCGTTGCGCACCGTGATCGCGCCGCCCGCGCCGGAGTCCAGCGACCACGCCACGTCGTTCGTGCCCGCAAACGCGCGGGTTTCGCCGTTGGGCAATTCCAGTTTTCCGGCGAAGGGTTGCTCCTCGTCGGGCAGGTGCCTGGCCAGCTTGCCGAACGCCAGCAGCGCAAGGGCGTCGTCCTGCGTGTTGCCCCAGTGGCCGTCTTGCTGCCGGTCGCGCAGATATTGCGCCAACCGCGGCACGGCGGGATTCTCGGGCTCCACGTCGAGCCAGGCGGACAGCAGCAGCGCGGCGTCGCGCACGTCGCCGTCCAGCAGCCGGCCCGGCACGCGCGGCCGCGCCACCGGCACGTCCAGCGATTCCAGCAGCGGCAGCGCCCGCCGCGGCTCGCCGGCCAGCAGCAGCGCCGAGGCCGCGTGCGCCCGCGCGGCGAAGTTCAGCCGGGCGGATTGCTCGCGCAGCCGCGCGTTCCAGCCCGCGTCCGGCCGACCCGCCAGCGCCAGCACGTGGCACAGGTAGGCCCGCGCCTGCATGTCGAGGATCCATTCGCCTTCCGTCGCATTCGGCGACATCGTCCGGTCGAGGCGCCCGCGCACCCAGCCCAGCGCGGCTTCGAGACGGTCGGCCGGCACGTCGAAGCCCGCCGCTTTCGCTTCCACGAGGAAATGGACGGCATAAATCGAAGCGTCCTCCGCCGTGCCGCGCTGGAACGGCCACAGGGCGAAACCGCCGTTTTCCTGCTGCATGGAAATCACGCGCCGGATCGCCGCCGGTACGAACGCCGCCACGTCGCCGATGGCCCGGCTGCCCGGCAACAGGCGCGGCGCCCATTCGCCCGCATAAAGCAGCGGGAACGCGCCCGACACGGTCTGCTCCAGGCAGCCATGCGGATAATGCACGACGTAATCCAGCGCCTGGCCCAGCTGCGCCGAAGGCAGCGCCGACAAAACGCCCGAGAGCGCCAGCGACTCCGGCAGCCAACCCGCCGGCGGCTCCAGCGTCGCGCTTTCGCCGGCCGCCAGCACGCGGGAAATCGCCGCCACGCGGGTGCCCGCCGCCGGCCGGACCGCCAGCTCGATCGTGTCGCGGAAGGAATCCGCGCCGGCCTCGATTTCGAGCGTGCACAGCGCCTTGCCCGGCCCCGGCCCCGCCGTCAACGGCAACGCCGCGGTCGCCGAACCGCCGGCCGGAATCTCGACGATTTGTTCAGGCGTTTCGGCCCGCAGCGGCCCGCCGCAGGTTGCGCGCACCTTGGCGGCGACCGGCGCCGCGCCTTCGTTGTAGAGCGCGACCGCCGCCTCGCAGCGGTCGCCGATGGCCAGGAAGCGCGGCAGCGCGGGCTGCACGACGAGATCGCGCTTCACTTTCACGGGCATCGACGTCGCGCCCGCCTGCGCGGCGCCGTAGGCCACCGCCATCAGGCGCAACTCGCCGTTGAACTCGGGCAAATCCATTTTGACCCTGGCCTGTCCGTTCGTGTCGAGCGGCACGGCCGCCCGCCACAGCGCCACCGGCTTGAAGCGGTTGGCCTTGATCGGATTCAGCCGCCGCCGCAGGGCGGCGTCGCCGTCGCCGCCGGCCGCCGGCACGGTTTCGGTCTGCTCGTCCGTCACTGGCATCAGTTCGGCATAGAGATCGAAGGGCGCCACGCCCAGCGCGCGCTGCGCCGCGAAAACCCGATCGGGATCGGGCGTCGCGAACGCCGTCAGCATGCAGATCGCTTCGTCCACGGCCATCACCGTCACCGCGCCCCGCGCGGGCTGGCCCGTTTCGTCGCGCACGGTCACGACGGCGTCCAGCGCCGCCTGCGGCCGCGCGATGGCCGGCGCTTCCACGGCCACTAGCAGACGGCTGCCGGGTCGTTCCACCGGCAACACGATGGCCCCGATGGCCCGATGCGCGCTCCAGACGGCTTCCGCTTCCGCCGGCCGGATCAGGGTCAGCGAGCAATACGCGTTGGGCGCGTAGTCCGCCGTCACGGGTATTTCGAATTCCGCGGTGTTCTTTTCCAGCGTGACCCGGCGCGCTTCGCGCACGCGGTCGGTTTCCACCGTCAGCAGCGCGGGCCCCGCGAACGGCGCGCGCACCTGCAGGCGCGCCGTCTCGCCGGGGCGGTATTTCTCCTTGTCCCAGGCCAGCTCGACGCGGCCGGGCTTCTCGCGGCTCCACGCCAGCCATTCCGGATCCGCCGAGCCGGCGTGGAACGCGATCCGCGTCGAGGCGCCCGACGCCGGATCGGCCGCGACCAACAGGTAGTCGCCCGCGCCATCCACCGCGAAGGCCCAGTCCTGCGCCGCGCCGCCCGCCGCCAGCGTGTCTTGGCGGACGTCCACGACCTGCCGTTCGGATTTCCATTCGTAGCGGCCGTTGGAATTGCGCCGCAGCACGGAGTTCCAGGTCACCCGCGAGAGAGTCAGCACCAGCGGCTTGCCTCCCGCCGCGGGTGCGCCATCCGGCAGGACTTCGACCACCGCCACGCGCTGGGTTTCGCCGGCGCGCACCGCGCCGTCCCAAGCGGGTTTGAGACCGACGTAGAACGGATACGGATCGAGCAGCGCCGACCCGTAGGCCGTCACCGACCGGCCGCCGACTTCCATCACGGTGACCTGTTGCACCATTTGCAGCGCCGCCGGCGGACGCCAAGCGGCGCGGCTCTCCGCCTCGAATTCGGCGTGGCCGTTTTCATCCAGGATCCGCGCGCCGAGCGGCTGGTAGACGGGCGCGAACGTCTTTTCGTCGTCGCCGAAGCGCCAGCCCGGCCAATTGGTCGGCGCGAACGGCGCGGGCTTGAAGGTGGCCGCGCCGGCCGCCTTCAGGCCGGCCGCCGGCCGGCCGAACAGGTGCGCCGCATCCACGCCGAACGCCAGCACGTCGCCGGCCCGGCCGCGGCCCTCCGGCGGCTTGACGGCCACGCGAATCTGCGGCGGGACGAAATCCTCGAGCGCGACGGACGTCGCGCCCAACACGGTGAAGGTGCCCGGCAACGCCAGTTCGAGAGCATAGCGCCCCGTCGGCAGATACTCCGGCATCTCGATTTCCGCCGTCGCGGAGCCATATTCGTCCAGCACGACCGGCACGTCGCGGAAAACCCGCCCGTCCGGCCGCCGCACCCGCAGGAGCGCGGGGAACGGCTCCGGCGCCTGCCGGCGGTCGTCGCGCACCAGCGCCTGCACGAAGATCTTTTCCCCGGGCCGATAGACGCCGCGCTCGCTGAAGACCGCCGCTTCGAGCTGGCCCGGTTCCAGATACGGCCGGCCGCCCAGCCCTTCGCCCTGGTCCACGCCGGTGCGCGCCAGATCGACGTAGGACAAGTCGCCGTCCAATTCCGCCACGACCACGAACGGCTCCGCGCCTTCGCCCGGCTCCCATTCCAGGCGCGCGAGGCCCTGCCCGTCGGCCGTGCCGCGCGCCAGCACCTGGTTGTTGCGCGCGTAAACCGAAACCGCCGCGCCCGCGGCGGGCTGCGCCGTCCGCAGGGAATTCACCCAAACCAAGGCGCCGCCAGCGAACGTCCGCGCCGCGATGCCCAGGTCGGTCACCACGATCAGCCGGCCGTCGCCGGCGCCTTTTTCGCCGGCGACGTCCAAATGGTACGCGCCGCGCGGCTCTCCGCCCAGCAGCGCGCGCAGATCCACCGCGCCCTGGGCGGGTCCGCCATTCCCCGCCGGCGCCAGGCGGTTCGTGGCGACTTTCGTCGGCCCGTCCAGATCCGCCGTCAGGGAACCGTAGTAATACCATTGCGACTCGCGGCGGGCCAATTCCACGAGATTGTTCGCGTAAACCGGCCGCAGCCGCGCGACGTACTTATCCAAATTCACCGCCGCCACCGGCACGGACAGCGCGCCGCGCGGCGACAGATATCGCCCCGGCGCATCGAAGCGGATCGCCGGTTTCGGCAAGGGGAATTGCACCGTGCGGCGGATCTCCTGCGGCAGACTCGAGCCGTTCGCCGCCGGCAGACCTTTCTTGAAGGTGACCTCGTAGATTTCGCCCGGCTTGAACTTGCCGCGCAATACCAGTCCGCTGCGCCGCCACTCGTCCACGGC
Source organism: Kiritimatiellia bacterium (assembly GCA_035450765.1). Classification (GTDB taxonomy): domain Bacteria; phylum Verrucomicrobiota; class Kiritimatiellia; order CAIQIC01; family Lenti-01; genus Lenti-01. The sequence continues at coordinate 7,114 of DAOTNL010000038.1, forward strand.
CTCGACCGTGAAGTCCGTCGCCGGCGCCACCGCGACGAAGTCTTTCACCCCGTTGGCGTCCGGAAACGCGGTGAAATCCGCCCATAGTTCCGGGGCATCGAACGACGGCGTTTCCGCTTCCACCCCGCGCAGCGCGAGGTTCATCGTCATGGCCAGCGTTCCGCGACGGGGCTGGTCTTCGGGTTTCGAGCCGGTGGCCGAGGGCAGCCCCGGCTCGAGCACGTATTCCAGGTTGTCCGCCAGAACCGGTTCCGTTTCGATCATGACGGCGCCGCTGCCGGCCGCGCCCATCAGCCAATACTTCACCTCGCCCTGGCCGGGCGCCGCCAGGCGGAAAAAGCGCGTGAGCTGGCTGCGGTCCGGATCGTCGCTGAACGCGAGCCGCAGCGTCACTTCGCGGTCCGCCGAAACGTCCACCTGTTCCACGCTCCGCAGGCGCAGGACCCGGTCGAAAACCCTGGCCGGTTCCGCGACCGCCGGCGGGATTTCCGCCGGCGGCGCGGACGGCGGTTCCGGGCGCGTCGTTTTCCACACGCCGTAGGCATTGACGAACAGGAACGCCACGCCCAGCCAGAACCAGCGCGACGATCCCCCGCGCGCCGACTTGGGCGCAATGGCGACGGCCGCCTCCGCGGCGACTTCGGCCGCGGCCTCGGCGAAGGTCTCCGGCGCATCCATCTCCGCCAGGACGCGCTCGACGACCTCGAGGCCGATTTCGCCGCCGGCGGTTTCCAGCCGGTCCAGCGCTTCCGCGATCTGGTTGCGCAGCCCGCCCACCACGTCCTTGCGCACGGCCGCCGGCTTGTGCGCCAAATGCATTTCCACCGCGGCGAGGTATCCCTCGACGCGCCGTTCCGCCGCCCCGCTCCACTTCATGATCCGGATTCCTTTTCCTTGTCGGACTTCAATTGTTCCAAAGCGTTCGTCAACATCGGCCAATAGGCGTTCATTTCCGCGAGGCGCACCTTGCCGCGCGGCGTCAGCGAGAAATAGCGGCGCGGGGGTCCCGCGGCCGAGGGCACGTCGCGCGACTTGAGAAAGCCTTCCTGGCGCAGCCGCGCGAGGATGGGATAGACCGTGCTTTCGGAAACGGCGAGGTCCTCGCTGCGCTGGAGCGCCTGGACGAGTTCGTAGCCGTAGCTTTCCCCCCGCCGCAGCGCCAGCAGCACGCAGTACTCCAGCACCCCCTTGCGCAATTGCGTGATCCAGCCGTCGATCATGAGCTACTCCGCATCATGTATTACGCAATACAGAATACCGGACGGGCCGTCAAGTCGCCCGTCGGGGAAGAACCGTCCAGCCGTCTCGGTTATTATAATATGTGAGAGGGTTTATGCGGAGTATTCTCGGGATTTTAAGCATTTTCGGAAACCCGGAAAAATCCGGGCCATCGACGCGGCCGAGCCTCCGCGACGGCCCCGGCGGGGATTTCGATTCCCGGAATTCCGGACCGCACGCCCCTCGGCGGACAAGGACCGAAGCAAGAAGAAGGCGCTACGAGGCGATGAATTCGCCGGTCCGCAGGCCTTCGCGCTGGCGCGCCGCCCGGAAGGCGGTGCGGAGCGCCTCTTTCGCGGCCAGCGGATCGCGGATCCCGGCCAGTTCCAGTTCCGGGGCCGTGTCGTCGGTCGACAGCACCGTCACCGTCCCCACCCCCAGCAGCCGGTCGAGCACGCCTTGGCGCAGCGTGACGTCTTTCACCCGGAACAGCTCGACTTCTTCCAGGTTCTTCGCGATCAGCCCCGTTTCCGCGAACAGCCGCTGGGTCGTCAGGCGATAGCGCGTGGAGGCCACCAGATACCACGCCCGCGCCAGGAGGAACAGCCCGAGTCCGACGACCGGCAGCAGCAGCACGCCCCAGACCAACAGCCCCAGCCGCGCCCGATAGGCCGGCTTCAGTTCGAAAATCGTGGATTCGTCTTGCGTCGCCGCGTTCATGGTTGGCCTTTCACCGGTCCGCCGTTTTCGCCGCCATTTCGCGCGCGAACGCGGGCAACCGCGGATCGCGCGCGCCCATCGTGAGGATCACGTCGCCCGCACGCGCCGCGCCGGCCAGCGCCGCGCCCAGGTCGTCGTAGTTCGCCGCCAGCTCCGCGGCCACGCCGCGCACCCGGAGCTTCGCGGCCAACGCATCGGACTGGATCGACCGATCGGTCGTGCCGCCCGCATCGTACACGGGCAAAAGCCACAGCTTGTCCTGCGGGCGGCAGACGGACGCGAAGGCGTCCGCGAGCGGATCCAGCATCGCCCGCAGCGGCCCATAGCCGTGCGGCCGCCAGACGCCCAGCACGCGGTTGCCGGGCGCGGCCACGGCGGTCCACGCCGCGGCCAGCTTGGCCGGATTGTGCCCGTAGTCGTCCACCACGCGCACCCCGCCGCCGGCGTCCACGCGCTCCAGCCGCCGCTGGATGCCCCCGAAACGCGCCAGCGCCGCCGCGATCCGCTCGGGCGCATAGCCCAGCTGCGCGCACAGTTCCGCCGCCGCCAGCGCGTTCAGCGCGTTGTGCGCCCCCGGCTGCGGCACCACCAGTTTGAGCCCGCGCCAAGCCACCGCGAAACCGGCCGCGGTGCGCTCGGGCGTGCCGGAGAGCTCGATGAGTTGAGCCTTCTGTTTCCCCAAAACCGCCGCCACGCCTGCGCCGCAGACGATGCCCGTCCGCACCTGCGACGCGTAGGCGCGGAACAGCTCCTGCACTTCCGCCAGGGCGAAGTGGTCCTGCGAAACGTTCGTCAGGATCGACCATTCCGGGCGGAAATTCAGCAGCGACCGGTCGCTTTCGTCCACTTCCAGCACCCACGGGGCGCTTGCGCCGCCGCGGCGCACGTTGCCGACGTGCCGCGCGTCGGCCCAGTCCACCAGCGCGCCGCCGTTGACGACCGTCGGATCGGCGCCGAGCTGTTCCAGCGTCCAGCCCAGCATGCCCGTCGTCGTGGTCTTGCCGGCCGTGCCGGCCACGGCCAGCACCGTTTTTCCGCGCGCGAGCTCGGCGAGCATTTCCGCGCGGTGCCGCAACGGCACGCCGGCCTTTTTCGCCGCGAGGAATTCCGGATTGTCCGCCTCGATCGCCGTGCTGTAGACCACGGCTTCCGTATGGGCGTCCACGGCCGAGCCGTCCTGTTTGGTCAATTCGATGCCCGCCGCGCGCAGCGCGCCGAAGATCGGCAACTCCTGCCCTTGGTCGAAAAAGCGATCGGACCCCGTCACGCGGCCGTGTGTCCAGCGCAGCGCCTGCGCCAGCGCGCTCATGCCGACCCCCGCCACCCCCGCCACGTGGACGTGACCGCCCATGGGCCGCTCAACCGTCCCCATGCACCGCCGGATTGCCCTGCGGCCAAATGAACGCGCGGGCGGATAGTCCGCCGCCCTCCTCCACCTGCAGGTGCGCCCCGCGCACCGTCCCCTTCAGATGCCCGCCGGCGCGGATGGAGACCAGTCCGGTCGCCTCCACGTCCGCCTCCAGCGTGCCCAGCAATTCCAGATGGTGCACCTGGAGCTTGTACTTGAAAACCATTTCCGCCCCGGCCGCCACGCGCAGGTTGCGCATCGTAAGTTGCCGCGGATGCGGCTTCGCGGCGGCCCCCAGTTCGAGCCATTGCGTGCACTCGATGGACGAATTCTCGTCCATGTCGCCTTCGAGGATCACGTTGCCGGCCCAGATGCGCACGTTCTCCAGGCGGCCGGTCGGCCGCACGATGACGCTGCCGCCGGTCTTGATTTCCTCGGACCACGGGCGGTCGATCACGTAGTCGCCCATGTCGATCTTCTCGCGGCATTTCGAGCAGTAGATCGTCTTCGTCGTGCCCGCGAGCTGGAATTCGTAGCCGCATTTGAAGCAGCGGATCGTCCGCTTCGTGGGCTGGATCGTCTTGACGATGTGCGGACTGTCCTTCGGCAGGGCGGGCGGCGGCGGATGCGACGACAGATCCTCCGCCGGCTTGCGGGAACCCGGCGCAGGCAGCGTACCGTCGTGCTTCGCCTGGGCAAGCCCGCGCACGACGGCAAAGCCGTCCATCACTTTGGTTTTCTTGTCCGCCACGTCCGGCCCCTTCCGTCCAAGGCCGCTCGACCGTCCCGCGCGTGCGGGTCCGGTCCGGCGCCTGCGAAGGAAACGGGATCCTTACCGCTGCGGAACGCCCGGCTGCGGCGCCGGCACCGGCTGGCTGTTCGGATTGACTTCCGAGCGGCCCACGAAGGTGACGCCGTCTTCGACCGACAGCCGGCGCGCCTTGATGTCGCCGTTGACCGTCGCCGTGGCCTTCATCTCGATCTTGTCCTTGGCAAGGATGTTGCCGTTGATCTTGCCTTCGATGGACACGGACGTCGCCGTCACGTTGCCCTTCACCTGCGCGCTCTTGCCGAGGATGGCGTTGCCGCCGCACAGCAGCTCGCCTTCCAGCTTGCCGTCGAGGCGAACGGTGCCGCTGCTCTTGATCGTGCCGATGATTTCGACGTCGGACCCGATCACCGATTCATGTGTTTCGTTGGCCATGGCCATGTCTCCCAGGTTGTTCCTTTTTCTTTGGGGGCCGATTATGCCTGTCCCGCTGCGTTCGGACAAGCGCCACTTGCCCCGGCGACCGGGTTTCTTTAGGATTTCCCCATGAATCCGCGCCGCCTCGTCTTGGGAACCGCCGGCCTGGCCCTGCTGGCCGCGGCCGCCTGGCTGGTACCCGTCCCGCGGCCGGCGCCGCGGCCCGACCTGCCGGAAATCGCGCCTTTTGCCGCCGGCGAGCGCATCGCTCTCGTGATTCCGGACCTCGAAAATGGCCCGCCGGCCGAAACGCTGGGCCTGGTCCAGCGCGCCCGCTCCGCCGGGGCAGACGTTCGGATCTGCGCTTCCCGGCAAGACCTCGGCGATTTCGCGCCGGATCGGATCTACGCGCCGGCCCCCGCCCCCGCCCGCCTGCTCGGCTACCACCCCGACCAGTGGCCCATCCCGCCGCCAGGCGGCGATTGGCAGATGCTCGCGCTGACCCCCGCCGAAACGGCGGTCCGGAACGCCGCCGTCGTGGCCGCCGCGCGCGAGCTCCGCGCGGCCGGCGCCGGCGAAGCCCGCGAAATCGCCCTGCTTGCCCGCGCCCGGCGCGCCGAGATCTACCGGACCCCGTGAATAAAAAAAGCGCCCCCGGCCCCTGCGGGGCGGAAGCGCCTGGACGAAATCAGCCGCCGCTTTCTACAGCGAATACACCGTCTCGGCCGGCAGGATCGAGATGCCGGCCTTTTTCAGCGCGGCGATGGCCGCATCGACGTCCTCGAAGCGGAAGACGACCACGGCCTTGTCGGTGGCGCGGCAGACGAACGCGTACATGTATTCGACGTTCAGGCCCGCCGCCGACAGCGCGTCGAGGATGCCCGCCAGCCCACCCGGCCGGTCCGGAACTTCCACCGCCAGCACTTCGGTCAGCGACACCGTGTGGCCCGTGCTTTTCAGCGCCTGCACGCCCTTGTCCACGTCGTCCACGATCAGCCGCAGGATGCCGAAGTCGCTCGTGTCCGCCAGCGACAGCGCCCGGATGTTGACGCCGGCGCGGCCGACCTCCTTCAGCACGCTCGCCAGCCGGCCCGACCGGTTTTCCAGGAAGATCGAGATTTGCCGCACTTTCATGGTTCCGCTCCTTTGTTCCTAGGTCAGTTTCCGCCGGTCCAGCACGCGCTTGGCCTTGCCCAGCGTGCGCTCGATCGTGTTGGGTTCCACCAGCGTGATCTTCGCGCTGACGTTCAGCATCGTCTTGATCTGGTGGTGGATCTTGTCGCGCAGCGCTTCCAGCTTCTTCACCTCGTCGCTGAAGAGCGCTTCGGTCACTTCCACCTTGATCTCCATCGTGTCCAGGTTCCCCTGCCGGTCCACCACGATCAGGTACTGCGGATGCACGCCCTCGATCCGCACCAGCACGTCTTCCACCTGCGACGGGAAGACGTTGATGCCGCGGATGATGAGCATGTCGTCGGTCCGGCCCATCAACCGCGCGATCTTCCGGCTCGTGCGCCCGCACGGGCACGGGCCTTCGTCGAGGATCATCGTGATGTCGCGCGTCCGGTAGCGGATGAGCGGCACGCCTTCCTTCGTCAGGCAGGTGAAGACCAGTTCGCCTTTCTGGCCGTCCGGCAGCGGGTCGCCCGTTTCCGGGTCGATGATTTCCGGATAGAAATGGTCCTCGAACACGTGCAGGCCGTGCTGCTCGAGGCATTCGTTGGCGACGCCCGGCCCGGCGACCTCGGAGAGCCCGTAGATGTCCAGCGCCTTCAGCGGGAAAAGTTCCTCGATGCGCTTGCGCATCGCTTCCGTCCACGGCTCGGCGCCGAAGTGCCCGCTCTTGAGCGGCAGCTTCAAGAGATCTTCGCCCATTTGCGCGGCCACTTCCGCGATCTGCAGCGCGTAGCTCGGCGTGCAGCACAGGACCGTCACGCCGAAATCCTTCATCAGCATGATCTGCTTTTCGGTGTTGCCCGACGACATCGGCAGCGCCGCGGCGCCCAGGCGCTCGGCGCCGTAGTGCATGCCCAGCCCGCCCGTGAACAGGCCATAGCCGTAGGCGATCTGCACCACGTCGTGCGCCGTCGCCCCGCCGCAGGCCAGCGAGCGCGCCGCGCATTCCGCCCAGTTGTCGACGTCGTTCTTCGTGTAGCCCACCACCGTGGGCTTGCCGGTCGTGCCCGAGCTGGCGTGGATGCGCACGATGTCTTTCATGGGCGCGGCGAACATCCCGAACGGATACTGCTCGCGGAATTCCGGCTTGAGCGTGAACGGCAGCTTGGCGACGTCCTCGATGCCGCGGATATCGCCGGGTTTCACGCCCTGGGCGTCGAATTTCGCGCGATAGAACGGCACGTTTTCGTAGGCCCGCGCCACCAAGGCCTTCAGGCGCTCGCCCTGCAGCTTGCGCAATTCCTTGACCGGCATCGCTTCGGCTTGTGGATTGAACATCGTCGACTCTCCTTCTTTCACGCCTGCGGATGCTGGACTCCGCGGCCGCCGCCTGTCGAGGAAAAATCCGCGGCTCGGTTCATTTTCCGCGCAGCGCGGACAGTTCGGCCACCATGCGCGCGACCACGCGCCCGACGAGGTCCAGGCTTTCGGCCGACAGCTTGTCGAGCGTATCCGCCGGCGTGTGCCAATAGTCGTTCAGGCCCGGCGCGCTGCCGTACGCGAAATCGATCAGGTCGATGGCCGGCACGCCCCGCCCGAAAAACGCCACGTGGTCGTCGCCGATATTGTAGGGATAGAGCTGGAACCGCTCGCGCACGCCCTCGGCCCGCGCGGCCGCGAACGCCAGGGAGACCAGTCCCGGCGTGCTGTTGCGCGGGACCGTGAGCGTCAGGTCGCGATCGCCCACCATGTCCAGCAGGATCATGGCGGCGACGTTGGACAGGCTGCCGTCCGCCTCCATCGTCCGGGCCAGATGGCGGCTGCCGTGGAAGCCGTCCGCGGGCCCGTATTCCACCCGGCATTCCTCGCCGTCGAAGAACGCGAAGCGGATTTCCAGTTCCGGCGTCCCGGCGGCGGCGAAGGCCCGCGCCAGTTCCAGCAGCAGGCCGGTGCTGGAGCCCGAATCGTTCGCGCCGACGAAATCCGGAATGCCGGTCTTGGTGTCGTAGTGCGAGCCGAGCAGGACGATCCGGTCGGTGCGGCCGGGGATCCGCCCGAGCACGTTGCGGAAAACGGTCTCCGGCCCCAGCGGCGACGGCTCGCGGAATTCCTGGATTTCGGCCGCCACGCCCAGCGCGCGCAGCCGTTCGACCAGATACGTCGCAGCGCGCTCGGCGCCGGGGGTGCCTGCGTCGCGCGGACCGACTTCGAGAAACGCGCGGACTTCCTCCAGCGCCCGTTCCCCCGACACCTCGACCGGGGCTTGCGCCGCGCCGGCCGGCGTTGCGGCCGCCGCCGGGTTTTCCGGCGCCGGCGCGCAACCCGCCAAGATCCAGGCCGCCGCCAATGCCCCGCATGTCCAAGTCCAATTCATGCCGGCAGGATACGCCTCCCGCATCCGAAAGAAAACTCCCAACCATATTTTGCTTATACACATATGTGTATATGTGCACGCATGCACCGAACCGGAGACCGGACAGCGGGCATTCACTCGACGAGGGCGCCCCCCTCCTCCACTTCATTTGGTCAACCGCTCCACCTCCGCCGGCCGCAATTTTCGCTTTCCCGCCGCGCTTTGCCTCCCCTATACTGCCCGCGCTTGTTGATTCCCCATCCAAGGAGCTCTCTATGAAACTGTGCGAATTCATCCGCCCGGCCTCGTTGTCCGCCGCGCGCGACAATCTGCGCGAACTGGGCCGCAAAGGCATGATCCTGGCCGGCGGCACCGCCCTCCACTTCATGCAAGACCACACTCCCGTCACCGCGGTCGACATCACCCGGCTGGGGCTGTCCTATATCAAACAAGACGGCGACTTCTACGACATCGGCGCCACGACGCCGCTGGCCGACATCCAGCGCTACCGCGCCCCCCGCTGGGCCCTGCACGAGATCTGCCGGCGCATCTCCACCCACCAGATCCGCAACGTCTCCACCATCGGCGGCAACATCTGCCGCGTGTTCCCGTGGGCCGACCTTCCCGTCGTGCTGCTGGCGATGGATGCCCGCATGGTCATCTATTCCGGCCAGGACGAAGAACTCCCCGCCGACGAATATTTCGCCAGCCAGCCCGCCAAGCGCTTCCTCGACGGCAACGTCCTCAAGTCCGTGAAGGTGCCCGCGCTGATGGCCCACCACGGGTTCGGCTCCATCAAGGTCGTCCGCACCCAGGCCTCCTTCGCCCTCGTCACCGCGGCCGCGTTCCTCGAGCTCGACGGCGCAACCATCAAGTCCGCGCGCATCGCCGCCGGCTCCGCCATCCCCTTCCCCCGCCGCCTGCCGTCCGTCGAGGCCGCCCTCGTCGGCCGCGAGGCCGTCGGCGCGGTGTTCAAGGAGGCCGCCGCCAAGGCCGGCCAGGACGCCCCCTGGCGCGGCCGCGAAGGCATGAGCCCCGAATATTCCCGGCATCTGGCCGAAGTCACCCTGTTCGACGCATTGGAGCGGGCCGCCACCTTCGCCCGCGGGAGGACCGAATAATGATCAAGCATCCCCACACCGTCACGTTCACCCTCAACGGCGAACTCAAGACCTTCATCACCCGCCCCGACGAGAAGCTCCTCGATCTGCTTCGCCGCGAAGGCTACAAGGGCACCAAGTACGGCTGCGGCCAAGGCACCTGCGGCGCCTGCACCGTCCTGATGGACGGCCGGGCCATCTACTCCTGCCTGCTCTTCGCCATGCAGGCCGAGAACCGCGACGTCCGCACCATCGAGAGCGTCGGCACGCACGAAAAGCCCTCCGAGTTCCAGCAGGAGCTCATCGACGGCGCCGCCGTCCAGTGCGGCTTCTGCATCCCCGGCATGATCATGAGCGCCGAAGCCCTCATGCAGGCCGAGGACGTCTATCCCGACGACATCGTCCGCGAATACATGGACGGCAACCTCTGCCGCTGCACCGGCTACGAGAAGATCTGGGGCGCCCTCCGCCGCGTCCTCGACCGCCGCG
>DAOTNL010000039.1:0-16032 GCA_035450765.1 Kiritimatiellia bacterium
ACCAGCTGCTCAGGAACGCGGCCAAGCCGCGCACGATCCGCCTCGTGGAGAAGGACAACGAATAGCGGACCGGCCATGGCCGATTTCGCCGCCGCCCCCGCGCCCGAACCGCCGGGGGCGGTTCCGTCTCCGCCCCTCGCGCCCGGCCTCTACCTCGTCGGCACGCCCATCGGCAACCTCGAAGACGTCACCCTGCGCGCCCTGCGCATCCTGCGCTCCGCCACGCATATCCTCGCTGAAGACACGCGCCGCACGCGCCTGCTGCTCGACCGCCACGGCATCCGCACGCCGCTGATTTCCTGCCACAAGTTCAACGAGCGCGCCCGCGAAGAGGAAATCCTCCGCCGCATCCGCGCCGGCGAAGCCCTCGCGCTGGTCACCGACGCCGGCATGCCCGGCATCTCCGATCCCGGCGCCCGCGCCGCCGACGCCGTCCGCGCCGCGGGCCTCTACGTCACCGTGATCCCCGGTCCCTGCGCGCTCTCCGCCGCCGTCGCCCTGTGCGGATCCGTCGAGAGCCGCGGCTTCCTCTTCGAAGGTTTCCTCGACCACAAAACCGCCGCGCGGCGCCGCCGCCTGTTGGAACTCGCCGCGTTTCCGGCGCCGGTCGTCTTCTACGAATCCACCCACCGCATCCTCAAGCTCCTCGACGAGGTCGAACAGGAGCTCGGTCCCGCGCGCCGGCTGTTCATCGCCCGCGAACTCACCAAGAAGTTCGAGGAAACCCTCGCCGGCACCCCCGCCGAACTCCGCGCCCACTACGCCGCCCATTCGCTCAAGGGCGAATTCGTCGTCATCCTGCTGCCGTCGTGAACTCCGCCCGCCCGCTGCCGCTCGGCAAGAAAATCGCCTTCGCGGCGTGCGCGGCCGCGCTGGCGCTGGGCGGCGCGGAAACCGCGCTGCGCCTCGGCGGATTCGCCTACGCCCCGCGGCAACCGACGCTCTGGGTGCCGACGGTCGCGGGCTTCCAAGGCACCTACGAATTCTTCATCCCCACGGCGCTGGCGCCGCCGGGCTACGTCTGGTTGGCCGCGCCCAACACCCCCTACACGGACCGCCGCGGTTTCCGCCTCCCCGAACTGCCGGACCGCAAGGAGCCCGGCAAGATCCGCATCGCCTTCCTGGGCGGCTCCACCACCCAGGGCGGCTACCGGCCGTACCCCGAACGCACCGTTGCCATCCTCAACGCCGCCTGCGGCACAAACCGCTACGAGGCGCTCAACGCGGCTTGTTCCTCCTACTCCACGCACCAGAGCCTGATCGTCCTCGCGCGCCTCGTGTTCGGTCTCCAGCCGGATCTCGTCTGCCTCTACCACGGCTGGAACGACGTCCAAATCCAGGAAGACGGCTTCCGCGACGATCAGAAAGACGCCGCCGCGAACCGCGCCGGTCCGCCGCCCCGCTGGACGCAGCCGCTGCGCCGCGCGCGGCTGCTCCAGGCCATCGGCTGGCTGATCGACCGCTTCCGGAATCCCGAACCCCGCGTGCCGCCGGAACGCTTCCGCGCCAACCTCGAGCGCTTCGCCGACCTCTGCGCGGAGCATGGCTTGCCCGGTCTGCTCTTCACGCGCCCGCCGTGGCGCCGCGAGCCTCCGCCCGCGCTCGGTCCCGCCATGGCCGTCTATTATTCCGCGCGCTACGGCGTCGCGGACGACCGCGCCTGGCAGGAGCGCGAACACGCGGAAACCGCCGGCATCCAGCGCGAGGTCGCCGCGCGGAAGGGCCTCGATCTCTTCGATGCCAGCACGGTGGTGGACGATCTGGAAACCCGCCGCCAGGCCGGCGAATTCGGCCCCGACGTCCGCATCTACCAGCCCGACGGCCTGCATCTCACGCCGTTCGGCGAACAGCGCCTGGCCGAAGCCCTCGCGCTCCAGCTGGCCGGACCCGATGCGGGCCAAGTCCGGGATTACCTCGCCTCGGCGGGCTATTTGGCCGAACTGGCCCGCGTCTCGCTCGCCGAAGTGCTTCCGTTCGATGCCGCCTGGTACGCGCAGGCCGCCGCGCAGGCCGATCCCGCCCGCCGCCCGGAAATGGACGCTTGCCGCGCCGAGGCCGAAGCGCTGTTCGAATTCGCGCGCCTTTTCGAAGAAGCCAGATGGGGCGGCACCGACCCGGACTTCTCCTCCCAGCTCGCCAAGTTGCGCCGTTGCCTGGAACTGCGGCCGCACGACCTCGGCATACCGCTCCAGATTTCGCGGCTGTGCGCGTTCAACGGCCGGCCTGATCTGGCGGCCGACGCCATGCAAGGCTTCCAGCCGGCGAGCCCAAACGATTTTCTGCGCTGGAAAGGCCTGGCGTTCGAGTCGCACGCCGAAGCTCAGCGCTGGGACGCGGCGGCCCAGACGGCCCGCGAAGTCTTGGCCGTGGACCCCGCCAACGAAGCCGCCCGGTCGTTCCTGGCCCAATTCTCCGGCCCGTGAGCCTCCCGTGGCCTTGAGCCACGGGCGAATCAAGTTGAATCTGCTTCCCCTCGCCGAAAAAATGCGCCAATCTTTCCGCGCCATGAAAAAAGCCGCGCCCACGCCGTTTTTCCTCCTCGGCCATCCCGTCGGCCATTCGCTCTCGCCCTTCATGCACAACGCCGCGTTCAAGGCCCTCGGCCTGCGCGCGAACTACGCCCTGCTGGACGTCGTTCCCGGCGACGTGCCCCGCACGCTCGAAACCCTGCGCGCGCAGGGCTGCGGCGGCGCCAACGTCACCATTCCCCACAAGGAAGCCGCCTACCGCTTCCTGGCCGCCAAAGGCAAACTTTCGGACACCGCGCAACTGCTGCATTCCGTCAACACGGTCGTCTTCCGCCCCGACGGCACGCTCTACGGCGACAACACCGACGCGCCGGGCTTCCTCGACGCGCTGAAAGAGTCGTTCCGCGCCACCCCGCGCGGCCGGCGCGTGCTCGTGCTGGGTTGCGGCGGCGCCGGCCGCGCCCTCGCCCTGACCTGCGCCATGCAGGGCGCCGCGGAAATCCTCGTCGCCGACGTCCACCTCCCCGCGCGCCGCCGCCTGCTCCTCGCCCTGCGCCAGACCGCGCCGGGCCTGCCCGTCGCCGGCGTCTCCCTCGACCGCGCCCGCGCCGCCGCGCGCGACTGCGACCTGATCATCCAGGCCACGCCCGTCGGCATGAAGCCCGGCGATCCGTCGCTGCTGCCGGCCGAATCCTTCCGCAAGGGCCAGCTCGTCTTCGACCTCATCTACAATCCCGCCGTCACGCCGCTGCTCGCGACCGCGCAAGCCGCCGGCGCGCGCACGTCCAACGGCCTCGGTATGCTTCTGCATCAAGGCGTCCGCGCCTTCCGCCAATGGACGGGCCGCCAGCCGCCCGTCCCCGCCATGCGCGCCGCGCTCGAAAAAGCCCTGAAAGCCAAGCGCCCGTGATGCCGTTTCCGCCAGAAGCCTTCGCCGCCGTCTCGGTTTTCGTGTTCCTGGCCGGACTCTGCATCGGCAGCTTCCTCAACGTCTGCATCTGGCGCATCCCGCGCGACGAATCCATCGTCTGGCCCGGTTCGCACTGCCCCGCCTGCAACCACCCGATCGCGCCGTGGGACAACCTGCCGCTGCTGTCGTGGATCCTGCTCGGCGGCAAGTGCCGCCACTGCCGAGCCCCCATTTCCCCGCGCTATTTCGTCGTCGAACTGCTCACCGGCGCGCTGTTCGCCGGCCTCTGGTTCGTCCACGGCTGGTCGCTCTTCACCCCGGTCTATATTTTCTTCACCGCCGCCTTGATCCTCGGCACGTTCGTGGACTTCGACCATCTCATTTTGCCGGACCGCGTCACCCTCGGCGGCATGGTCGCCGGCCTCGTTCTCTCGTTCGCGTTTCCGGAACTGCAAGGCCGCGGCGAACGCCTGCCGGCGCTGATCCAGTCCGCGCTCGGGCTTGCCCTCGGCTACGGCATCCTGTGGACCGTCGCCACCGTCGGCCGCCTCGTCCTCAAGCGCGAGGCCATGGGCTTCGGCGACGTGAAGCTGCTCGGCGCCGTCGGCGCCTGCCTCGGCTGGCAGGCCGTCCTCTTCGCCGTCTTCGTGTCCTCGCTCTCCGGCACCTTGCTCGGCTTCGCCCTGATCGCGCTCGGCAAAAAAGAGCTGCAAAGCAAGATCCCCTACGGCCCGCACATCGCGCTCGCCGCCGTCCTGTGGATGTTCTGCGGACCCGCCTGCATCGATCTCTATCTGACCTGGGCCTTCGCCGCCCGTTCCATCCCCTAGGAGAACGCCATGAATCCGTCCGCCGCCGCTTCGCTTCGTCCGCACCGGATCAACGCCACCGCGCTGTCGCTCGGCATCCTCGCCGTCATCGCGGTCGGCGCCGTGCTCAAGGCCGCGCAAGGCGTCGTGCTGCCGTTGCTGATCGCGTGGCTGCTGAGCTACCTGCTCGCGCCGGCCGTGAACTTCCTCGTGCGCCGCCTGCGCTTCCCGGCGCCGCTGGCGGTCGGCTGCGTCGTCGCCCTGCTGCTGCTCGCGTCCTGGGGCGTCGGCCTCGTGATCCAGCAGCGCCTGCTGGCCTTCGCCAAGGCCTTTCCCGCCTACGAAGCCAAAATCGCCGCGCTCTACGCCCACTTCGGCAGCGAGCTCGACATCCCCGCCAACGTCCTCAACGAGGCCAACTGGACCGCCCAGCTCGGGCCGTTCGTGCTGAAAACGTCGCGCTTCTTCATCACGTTCATTTCCAACGCGGTCCTGGTGATGATCTTCCTCGTCTTCATGCTGCTGGCCAAGCCGTTCGCGAACGACAAGCTGCGCGCCGCGCTGCCCGACCGCGCCGACGTCATCATCGGCGTTTCCAACGCCATTTCCGCGCAGATCGGCGTCTACCTCGGCTCGCTGTTCGTCATTTCGCTGGCCACCGGCCTGCTCGTCTGGGGCGCCCTGGCCTGGCTGGGCATCGAATTCGCCTTCACCTGGGGCCTGCTCGCCTTCGTGCTCAACTTCATCCCCACGGTCGGTTCCATCGTCGCCAGCATTCCGCCGGTCGTCATGGCCCTCGTCCAGCACTACCCCGCGCTTTGGCCCGTCGTCGGCGTGGCGCTCGTCCTGCTGGCCATCCAAATGACCCTGGGAAACATCATCGCGCCGAAAGTGTTCGGCGACCGGCTCAATCTCTCTCCCGTCGTGATCCTGCTGTTCCTGGTGTTCTGGGGCTGGCTGTGGGGCATCACCGGCGCGCTGCTGGCCGTTCCCCTCGCCGCCGCCATCCAGATCGCCCTCGCCCACATCCCCGCCCTCGCTCCCCTCGCCGTCCTGATGGGCTCCGGCAAGCGCTACGCCAAGAAACAGCCGGCCTAAGACCCCCACGGGCTCGCCCCGTGGGTGAATCAGGCTTGTTTCGGTCAGTCGGCCGTTTTGCGGCTGCGCTTCTTCTTCGGCGTTTCCGCCGCCGGAACCTCTTCATCCGGAATCGGCGGCGGCTCGGGCAACGGGGCGGCTTCTTCTTCGACGGCCGGCACGCCTTCGGCCCCGGGCTCTTCCGCCGGCGGCTCGGCGGCCATGGCCGTCGCGCTTTCCGGCGCGGATTCCGCGGGTGCGGCCTCCGCCTTGCGCACCAGCGCCTCGCGCTTCGCGACCAGCGCGTCGGCCAGGTACGGCGGCACGAGGAAGGCCCGGCCGGCCAGCTTCTTCGCCGTCGCGGCGGGCACGTCGCCCGTCGCTTCGATCCGCACGGGGCGGCCGTTGCCGCGGTCGGCCTGCGCCGAACCGATTTCGATCCGGTAGGTCGCGCCGGCCGTTTCCGCCGCGTAAGTCGCGGCGGCGCCGAACATCCCTTCGCTTTCCTCCGGCTTCAGGATTTCGTCCGCACGCAGGTTGCGCAGCGCGCCGAACAACCGTTCGGCGGCGGAAGCGTCCACTTCCTCGCCTTCGGCCGCGCCCACCAGCGCGAACGTGCCGTTCGTGCCGCGCTCGACGGCGACGGATTCGCCTTCGCCCGCGACCTCAACCTTGCGGACGGCTTCGGGTTCGATTTCCAGCAGCGCGCGGTCCCACCACTGCGCGGGATCGGCGTCGGCGCCGGGCACGTCGTCCTTCAGCAGCAGGACCGGACCTTGGTCCACCCGCGCGTAGCGGCCGGCCGGCGGTCCCCAGAACTCCTCGCCGCGGCGCGGCGCGCGCGTTTTGCCGAGGCTCACCGTGGTCGTACCCGCGGCGAGTTCCAGCGCGATCCGCAGCGGCGCTTCCTCGCCCTCCGCGGCCAAGCCGAACTCCGCCAGGCGGTCCGCGCCCGTATCGACGACCTGCGCGTCGTCCGCGTCGTCCAGCGCCTGGATCAGATTGCGCAGCCGGCGGAGATCGACGGGATAGTCATCCTTCTCGGCCACGCACCAGACGCCGTCCGCCTGCGCGAGGCGCGTCGTGGCTGCCGCCGTTTCGAGCGCGACGGCCCGCACCGTCGCCAGATCCGCGCCGGGCAGCAGCCGCCCGCCCGCGGCGGACGCCGCCGCCGGCGCCGCGCGCTTCCCGTTCCACCAGACCGCGGCGCACAGCGCCGCCAGCACGATCGCCAAAACCCACAGCGTTTTCTTGGACATGGTCGTTCTCCTTTCCCGATCAAGCGGCGGACTGCCGGCGGCGGCGCCAGCCCAGGCCGATGCCGAACGCCGCCACCAGCAGCGGCACTGCCGCCATGTTGAGCACCTTCAGCGCCAGCCCGAGGTTCTCGATGCTGCTGCGCAGGTTCTTGCGGACTTCCTTGAGCTGCCGCTGGGTCTCGAACCGCTCCTGGCGGAACTTCTCCAGTTCGGCTTTCTGCGCGGCGCTGAGCACCAGCTGCTGGTCCTCGCTCTTGGCGGCCTGCAGCTCGTTGAGCCGCCGCTGGGTTTCCGCCAGTTTCTGCTGCAGCTTCTCTTCTTCCTCCTGCCAGCGTTCCTGCGCGGCCTTTTCCATGGCCAGCACGCGGTCGAAGGGCCGGTTGAACGTCCCGCGCCCGCGCAGCCCGATCAGCGCCGGATTGCCCGAAAGCTGCTCGACGAGGTTCAGCACGAAGTTCAGGTTGTCGTTGAACGGCTGGTAGAGCGTCCGGCCGAAGAAATTGATTGCGCGCGCCGAGTAGTCGTTCGCGAGCAGGTCCGCATCGGCCACGAGCACCACCGCGCCGTCCTTCGCGCTCTCCTTAAGCCACGCGTTCGTCGCGGCGGCGGTGTCGTTGGTAGCGCCTTCGATCTTGGGCTGCCCGTCGGGGAACGCGGTCTTGAACTTGCCGGCCAGGCGCACCGCCAGCGCCGCGTTCGGCGCGGGCTTTCCGTCGCGGGGATTCCCGCCCGTCGGATTGCGCGCCAGGTACGCGTTGAGCGTCGCCGCGTCGCCCGAGGCCTTGACCAGCGTCTTCATTTCGAGCCCGTCCGCCGGCGTCCCGACGAGCGCGCCCGCGAAGGGCAGCATCAGGGTTTCGAGCGAACCGGTCGCGATCTCGTCGCGGTCGAGGTTCGCCGCGCCCCGCAGCGACAGCCACGCCGGCAGCCGCTCCGCGCGGCCGTCGCCGACGTTGATCGGCGTCGCCGCGGCCAGATCCACCACGACCTGCGCCGGCGACATCTCGACGCCCCACGCCTTCGTGAGCCGGTTGAGATCGGACGACAGCTGCGGCCGGCCGGGTTGCTCGTCCATTTCCCGCTCGCCGACGAGCGCCATCGGATCCTCGAACGCCAGCAGCCGGCCGCCCTTCAGCACGAACTGGTCCAGCGCGAAGAGCGTGCGCTCGGACAGGCTGCGCGGATGCACCACCACGAGCGCGTCGACGTCGTCCGGGATCGTTTCCGCCTCCGGTTCCACCGGCACCACGTCGTAGGATTTCTTCAGCTCGGTCGCGAACAGCCAGTCTTCCTTGCGCGCCGGAGCGAACGGCGAAGCCGGCTCCGCCAGCACCGGCAGGGTGCTGAGGATGCCGATGCGCGGGCGCCGCGCCTGGGTCGTTTCCTGCACCAGCCGCGCCACCAGGTATTCCATCTGCGGCTCGGCCGAGGGATCGAGGAACGGGATCGCGGCTTCCTTCGTGCCCGCCACCGCCACCAGGCCCAGGTAGAAGTCGGGCGGCATGCCGATCCCGCCGGTCGCCTGCGGCACCAGGCCGTAGCGCTGCGCCCATTCCTCCGCGTCCGAGTCCGGCTGCGGATCGTATGTTTCCAGCGTCACCTTGCCGCCGCTGCGCGCGGCGAGGTCGCGCAGGAAGTCCTGCGTGCGCTGCACGTAGTTCTTCAGCGCGGGCGGCAGGTTCGGATGGCCCTTGCTGTAGTACAACTTCAGCGTCACCGGCCGTTCCAGTTCCCGCAGCATCCGGACCGTGCCCGGCGCCAGCGTGTAGAGCCGCTCCGCCGTCAGGTCCTTGCGCAGGCGCACCGGCGCCACCAGCGCGTTCGCCGCGATCAGGATTCCCAGCACCGCCAGGCCGCCGGCCGCCCCGGCGAAGAGTTTCGACGTCGTCTTTTTCATTCGCTCACCTCGTTGGAAAAGGACCCGCGCCTAGCGTCCCGTCCGGTTCGCCAGCACCAGTTGCGTCAGGAACAGCAGGAAGCCCGTCGCGCTGCCGAAATACAGGAAGTCGCGCAGGTCGAGCACGCCGCGCTGCATGGCCTCGTAGTGCGGCATGAAGCCGAACGCGGCCACGCCGTCCACCAGCCACGCCGGGGCCCAGCGCGCCAGCAGTTCCGTCACCGGCTGGAACCCCGCCAGGATCAGGAACAGCCCGCCCACCACCGCGAGGACGAAGCTCACCACCTGGTTGCGCGTCAGGGCGGACGTGAACATCCCCAGCGCCAGATAGGCCCCCGCCAGCAGCAGGCTCGCGAGGTAGCCCGACACCACCACGCCCCAGTCCGGCTGGCCCAGCCACGCCGCCGTCAGCGGCACCGGGAACGTCAGCGCCAGCGCCAAGGCCAGGAAGCCCCACGCCGCCGCCATTTTCCCGGCGATGGCCTGCATCGGCGTCGTCGCGGAGGTGAACAGCAGTTCCAGCGTGCCCTGCCGCCGCTCCTCCGCCCACAGGCGCATCGCCACCGCCGGCACCAAAATCAGGTACAGCCAGGGATGCCAGAAGAAGAAGCCGCGCAGGTCCGCCTGCCCCGCTTCGTAGAAGCCCCCCACCGAAAACGTGAAGAACCCGGCCAGCGCCAGGAAAATCACGATGAACACGTACGCCACCGGCGAATGGAAATAGGCGCTCCATTCGCGCTTCGCGATGGCCCGGGCATGTGCGCAGAATTCCATGGATTCGTCTCCTTTCGTCCTAGGCGGATTGCCGGCCCACGTCCGCCGTCGTCGTGATCTGGCGGAACACTTCGTCGAGGCGGCCCGGATCGGACCGCATCTCCGTCACCATCCACTTGTGCCGCGCGGCGGTTTCCACCGCCCCGACCGACAGCGATTGCTTGTCGCGCGGCACGAGCCGCAGCACCTGCTTGCGGTCGTCGCCCGCCACGAACTCCACCCGTTCCACGTCGGGGATCTGCCCGAACGCCTGCAGCGCCTCCGCGCGCGGCGCCAGCAGTTCCACCGTCAGCGCGTTGTAGCTGGCGCTGCGCTTCTTCAGGTCCGCCGGGGCGCTGTCCGCCTTCAGCCGGCCCTCGCTGATGATGACCGCCCGCGAGCACAGCGCCTCGACCTCTTCGAGCACATGGGTCGAAAGCAGGATGATCTTCTCCTGCGCCATCGCGTGGATCATCTCGCGGACGACCTGCTTCTGGTTCGGGTCCAGGCCTTCCGTCGGCTCGTCGAGGAGCAGCACGGCCGGATCGTGCAGCAGGGCCTGCGCCAGCGACGTCCGCCGGCGGTAGCCTTTCGACAGCGTGTCGATCGTCTGGTGGCGCACCTTCGCGAGCATGCACTTCTCGAGGATCGCGTCCACCCGGCGGTCGCGCTCCTTCCCGGAAAACCCGCGCAGCTCGGCCAGGAAGCCCAGGAAGCCCGCCACCGTCATTTCGTCGTAGAGCGGCGTGTTCTCCGGCATGTAGCCGATCTGCTTCTGCGCCGCCACCGGGTCGGCCCCCACGTCGATCCCGTTCACCGTCACCGTCCCCGCCGTCGGCGGCAAGTACCCCGCGATCATCCGGATCGTCGTCGTCTTGCCCGCCCCGTTCGGCCCCAGCACCCCCAGCACCGTGCCCTTGCCCACCTCGAACGACACGTCGTCCACGGCCGTCCGCAATCCGAACTTCTTGACCAGATGCTCCACCTTGATCATGCGCGCATTCCTTTTCTTGGATGACTCCAGCCCATGCCGGGCCATGATTTTTCGCATGAGCAGACCCCATGCCAAATTCATCCAAGACCCCGCAAAACCCCATGAAAACGCCCCGAAACGTCTTCTTCCCCGGTCTGCGCCGCCCCCCGCTTGCGACAAAATCGCGCACCGCCCTGCGACGTTTTGTCCGCCCCGGGCGAAACTTTACGTAGAACGTAAAAACTTTCGCGCCGTTTTACGTAGAACGTAAAAACTTTGCGGCTAGGGCGCGGGGGGCTGGAGGGCGGCGTCCTGCGCGCGCTTGTAGTCGAGGGCGCGCACCAGCACTTCGGCCAGGGAAGCGCAGCCGAGCTTGCGCTTGATGTTGGCGCGGTGCACGTCGACGGTGCGGCCGCTCAGGCCGAATTTCTCGGCGATGTCGCGCGTGGTGAGGCCGCCGCCGATGGCGTAGAGGATCTCGGTTTCGCGGGCGGTCAAACCGGGGACGCCGGCGGCGTCCTTCTCGGCCGCGGCGGCCGGGGCCGCCAGCAGTTTTTCCGCAGCGGGGCTCAGGTAGGTCCCGCCCGCCCGCACCTGCCGCAGGGCGGCGACGAGGGTTTCCTCGGCCTGGTCCTTCATGACGTAGCCCTGCGCGCCGGCGCGCAGCGCCTTTTCGGCGTAGACGGCTTCGTCGTGCATGGAGAGGACGAGGATCTTTCCGGCGTAGCCTTTGGCCCGCGCCTCGCGGATCCAGTCGAGACCGCTGCGGTCGCGCAGGGACAGATCGAGCACGACGCCGTCCGGCGCGAGCGCGGCCAGGGCGGCGAGACCGTCTTCGTAGGTGCCCGCCTCGCCGGCAACGGCGAAATCGGCTTCGCGCGCGAGCAGCGCGGCCAAACCTTGGCGCACGATGGCGTGGTCGTCCACGAGCAAGAGGGTCGTTTTTCCGGCGGCGGCCATCGCGGGCTCCTAGTCGCGCTCCGCGCGCGGATCGCGGCGCATCAGTTCGACGACGGCGTCCTTGGGCTTTTTCCCGGCGTGCAGGATGGCGTCCACCTGCTCCATGACGGGCGCGGCCACGCCGGCCTGGCGCGCGAGCGCCAGCGCCGGGCCGCAGGTGCAGACGCCTTCGGCCACCTGGACCATGCCGCCGAGGATGTCCGCGACGCGCTCGCCGCGGCCGAGACGCTCGCCGACGGTGCGGTTGCGGCTCTGCGGGCTCATGCAGGTCACCATCAGGTCGCCGATGCCGCTCAGGCCGTAGAAGGTCTGGGGATGCGCGCCGAGGGCGACGCCCAGGCGGGTCATCTCGGCCAGGCCGCGCGTGATCAGCGCCGCCTTGGCGTTGTTGCCGAAACCCAGGCCGTCGCAGATGCCGGCCGCGAGGGCGATGACGTTCTTGAGGGCGCCGCCGAGCTCGACGCCGCGCACGTCGTCGCTCGTGTAGGCGCGGAAGGCGTCGCCGGTGAACAGCTCCTGGAAGCGCCGCGCGCGCGCTTCGTCGGCGCAGGCGATCGTGACGGCCGTGGGCACGCCGCGCGCGGTTTCGGGCGCGATGCTCGGGCCGGAGAGCGCCGCCGGATGCTCCGCGCGCCACAGTTCGGCCAGGATTTCCGTCATGCGTTCGAGGGTGCTTTCATCGAAGCCCTTGGTGGCGCTGACGACCGGGGGCGCGCCGGCGGCGCGGTAGGCGCCGGCGAACCGTTCGAGCGTGGCGCGCACGTATTTCGACGGCACGACCAGGACGACGGCTTCGGCGCCGGCGAGCGCTTCGGCCGGATCGGCGGTCCACCCGATGGCCTCGGGCAGTTCGACGCCGGGCAGGAACTTGCGGTTGCAACGGGCGGCGCGCACCTCGGCCAGATAGTCCGCGTCCGGCCCCCAGACGCGCGGCGCGTGGCCGTGGCGGGCCAGCGTCAGCGCCAGCGCCGTGCCCCACCCCCCGTCGCCGATGACCGCGACGTTCATTGGGCGTCCTCGGCGCGATCGGCCACGACGATCTCGTTGGTCCGCGCGGCCGGCGTCTGCGCCTTGGCGTAGGGCGTGGTCAGATAGACGTATTTGATCCACGAATTGAAGAACTCGTTGCGGTTCGCCCGCCAGGTGTTGACGGGATTCTTCGCGTCGAGGTTTTCCAGCGGGCCGACGTCGGGGCGCTTCTTCAGCAGGTCGCGCTTCGCTTCGGCCAGCAGGCGCGAGGAATTGTATTCCTGGTGGCCCAGGTGCATGACGATCTGGTGGTCGGGGGTCTCGAAGATCGTGTAGCCGCCCTTTTCCGCGTGCGCGAGCAGGCGGACTTTGCCTTCTTTTTCGGCGGCCTCGAGCACGGCGTCGTCGATGCCGGAATGCCGGCTTTGCGGGCACGGAAACACGTCGTCGAGCCCGCCGGTGATGGGATGGCCCGGCACGAGGTTGCGCGTGGGATAGACCCCGAACACCTTCTGCGGGTACATTTTCTTCTCGATGCCGAGGTACTTCGCCAGCGCCAGCCCGCCCCAGCAGATGCCGAGGAGGCAGGTGCCGGACGCCCGCGCGACGTCGATGATGCCGCAGAGTTCCTTCCAGTAGGTCACGGTTTCCCACGGCAGTTCCTCGACCGGCGCGCCGGTCACGATCAGGCCGTCGAGGGAGGCCACCGACTGCGCCCAGTCGTAGGGCACGTAGTGCTTGTCGAGGTGGGCGTGGTCGGAACTCTTGTAGTCGTGCGTGCGCAGCCGGATCCAGATGGGCACGATCTGGAGGATGCTGCGGCCCATCGGCGCGAGGAGGTTGAACTCGTAGTCCTCCGCGTGCGGCATGATGTTGAGGATGCCGATGCGCAGCGGGCGGATGTCCTGGTGCTCGGCGGCCTCTTCGCTCAGCCACGCGACGTGGTTGCGCTCGAACAGGGGCTTGAGCCGGTGGTTGGGCGACAATCGAATGGTCACGGTCGGTTCCTCACAAGCGGATTATCCTGCACCGGGCGCCCGCGGCTGTCCATCCTAGAAGTAGAGATCGCGCGCGCCGGCGACGATGCGCCGGTAGGTCGCCTCGAACGCCGGCCAGGCCTGCGGCTGGGTGCGGCGCGTTTCGTCGAGTTCCTTTTGCAGCAGCGCTTCGCCGACGGCCTGGGTTTCGGGCGTGGCGAAGTCGTCGAGCCATTCCTTGAAGGTCAGGATGGCGTTGAGCTTGCAGAACTTGCCTTCGGCGCCGCTGCGCAGGAGGTCCATGATGCACTTGCCGGTGCGGCCGCAGCGGTAGCCCGCGGTGCAGAAGCTGGTGA
This sequence comes from Kiritimatiellia bacterium, assembly GCA_035450765.1. Lineage (GTDB taxonomy): Bacteria > Verrucomicrobiota > Kiritimatiellia > CAIQIC01 > Lenti-01 > Lenti-01. The sequence continues at coordinate 13,409 of DAOTNL010000039.1, forward strand.
TGCAGCCGGCGGCGGCCCACTCGCGGATGCACTCGTCGAGGCCGCGCGGGTCGCCCAGCAGGAACTGCTGGCGCTCGCCTTTCTGCTTTTCCTGCCCGTCGGCGTAGGCGCCCACGCCGACGTTGGAGGCGGCATCCATCTGCGTCACGCCCAGCGGCAGCAGGCGCCGGCGCATTTCCGGCGTTTCGCGCGCGGTGATGATCAGGCCGGCGTACGGCACCGCCAGCCGCGCCAGGACGACGAGGCGCTCGAAGTCGTCGTCGCTCACGCGCCACTTCGGCTTTTCCACGAAGGGGGTGTTGACGGCGGGTTCGAGGCGCGGGAACGACAGCGTGTGCGGGCCGATGCCGCAGAACCGCTCCATTTCCAGCGCGTGCGCCTGCTGGCCCAGCAGCTCGAAGCGCCAGTCGGAGAGGCCGTAGAGCGCGCCGATGCCGTTGTCGTCGATGCCCGCTTCCTGCGCGCGGTGCATGGCCGTCAGGCGCCAGCGGAAATCGCTTTTGACCGTGCCCGCGGGATGCAGCTGGGCGTAGGCGCGCCGGTCGTAGGTTTCCTGGAACACCTGGAACGTGCCCAGTCCGCATTGCTTCAAGGTTTTGAGTTCGGCCACGCGCATCGGCGCGGCGTTGACGTTCACGCGGCGGATCTGGCCGAAGCCCCGGCGCGCCGGGACTTTCACGGAATAGACGGCGCGGATGCTCTCGGCGATGTAGTCCACGTCCGTGTCCGGATGCTCGCCGTAGACGACGATCAGGCGCTTGTGGCCCAGCTTGCCGGCCAGCGCCTCGGTCTCGGCGCGGACCCCGGCCATGTCCAGCACGCGGCGCTCCACGGCGGGATTCGAGCGGCGCAGGCCGCAGTAGGCGCAGTCGTTCACGCACTTGCTGCCGAGGTAGAGCGGCGCGAAGGTCACGATGCGGTTGTCGTAGACCCGGTGCTTGACGGCGCCCGCCGCCGCGCGCATTTCGGCCCACAACTCCGGATCGCGCACGCGCAGCAGCGTCGCCAGCTCCGCCAGCGACAGCGTCTGGACGGCCAAGGCCTTGGCGACGATCTCCCGCACCTGCGCCGCCGGCGGCTCGCCGGTCTCCGCCAGCAGGCGGTGGATCTCGGCGTCGGGAACGAAATCGCCCCCGCCCGCGCCCAGATACCGGTCGATTTCCTCCGGAACGATGCGCGACCGCGCCCAATCTTTCTTTTCTTCCAGCAACATGGTCCAACCTGGCTTTCCGGCCCCCATTTCAGGAGGCCGATCCCGCAAACGCAGCGCAATCCACGAGGTAAAACGCTTTGGGCGGAATCGCAGGAACCATACACCCCGGCGGCCGGTTTCTCAACTGCGCTCTTCGCGGCCGCGGCGCGGCGCGGTTTTCCTTGCCGAAGCCCGCGACGGCCCCTATCTTCTTTCATTTACAACCCTACCGAAGGAGCCCGTCCCCGCCATGAGCGAATCCACCGACAAATCCGTCAGTTCCTTGCGCACCTTGTTCCTGATCCTGCTGCCTTTGGTGGGCATCGTGCTCGTGGTCGCGGTCATTTTCGCCACCCGGGCCAAGAACAAAGCCGTCGTCACCGTGGTCGTCGGCGCGGACGCCGCCGGCGCCGCCGCCATCAACACCGGCGAGGTCATCGACGCCACCGGCGCGGCGGGCTACGGCCTCGTGCCCCGGCTGGGCTACCGCTACCAGGTGTTCGTGGACGACGAAAGCGACGACCGGTCCTCCGGCATCGCCAAGATCGGCGGCCTGGCCACGTTCATCCCCGACGCCCGCCGCGGCCAAATCGCCATCGTGGACGTCACCCGCGTGCGCGAACGCGTCGTCGACGCCGTGCTCGTCAAGGTGGTCTCCCAGGTCGCCCTGCCCCCGAAGGCGCCGCGGCCGACCTTTGCGCCGGCGGCCGGCGACCCGGTCGTCGTCGGCGCCGAACTGGACGTCGTCGTTTCCGAGGCCTCTTCCAAGAATCCCGAAACGGAAGGCGTCGCCAAGGTCGGCGGCCTGGTCGTTTTCGTCAACGGCGCGACGACGATCGGCGAGCGCGTCAACGTGCGCATCACGGAGCGCCGCGAAAAGCTAGCTTTCGCCGAGCCCACCGGCAAGCCCGCCGGCACCGGCCCCCTGCCCGTCATCGAATCGAGCCGCCCGGCGCGCGCCCCGCGCGCCGCCTTCGCGCCTCCCGCCGGCGATCCGGTCGTCGCGGGCGCCGAACTGGACGTCGTGATCGCCGAGGAATCCGAAAAGAATCCCGGCCTGGAAGGCATCGCCAAGGTCGGCGGCCTGGTCGTCGCCGTCAAGGGCGCCACGACCGTCGGCGAGCGCGTCAACGTGCGCATCGTCGACCGCAAGGAGCGCATCGCCTTCGCCGAGCCCACCGGCAAGCCCGCCGGCACCGGCCCCCTGCCCGTCATCGAACCGAACCGCCCGGCGCGCGCGCCGCGCCCGGCCTTCGCGCCCCGCGCGGGCGACTCCGCCCCGCATGTCGTGCCCGGCGCGGTGATCGAGGCGACGATCGTCGAGCCGTCCAACAAGAATCCCGAAACCGAAGGCGTCGCCAAGGTCGGCGGCCTCGTCGTGTTCGTGAAGGGCGCCACGACCCCCGGCCAGACCGTCCACGTCCGCATCGCC
>DAOTNL010000040.1:0-15914 GCA_035450765.1 Kiritimatiellia bacterium
ACGTCACCGCCCGCACCGGCTCCCCGCACGTCAAGAAGTTCACCGAAGAGCGCGAACTGACCGTCATGCTCCTCGTGGACGTGTCGGCCTCCAACCGCTTCGGGTCCACGGCGCAGCTCAAGCGCGACCTCGCCGCCGAAGTCGCCGCCGTCCTCGCCTTCTCCGCCATCGCCAACCACGACCGCGTGGGATTGATTTTGTTTTCCGACCGGGTCGAGAAGCACGTGCCGCCGGCCAAGGGCGCCACCCACGTCCTGCGCGTCGTCTCGGAAATCCTCAACGCCAAGCCGTCTTCTCCCAAAACCGACCTCGAACCCGCCCTGCGCTACCTCAACCAGGTCGTCCGCCGCCGGTCCGTCGCGTTCCTGATTTCCGACTTCATCGCGCCGTCCTGCGAGCACCTGCTGCGCGTCACCGCCCGGCGCCACGACCTCGTCAGCCTCGTGATCGGCGACAAGCGCGAAAGCGCCCTGCCGGCCGTCGGCCTCGTGGATTTCGAGGACGCCGAAACCGGCCGGCGCATCGTCGTGGACACCTCCCACGCGCCGACCCGCCGCGCCCTTCTCGCCCGCCAGACCGAGCGCCGCCAAACCCTCCTGCGACAGCTCTCCCGCGCCCGGTCCGACGCCATCGAACTCAACGCCGGCGAACGCTACGACCGCGAACTCGTCCGCTTCTTCCGCACCCGGGAAAAACGCCGATGACGGTTTTACGTGCCATGGAAAAATCCGCGAAAGTTTTTACGTTCTACGTAAAAACGCCGCAAAGTTTTTACGTTCTACGTAAAACCCTCCCGGCGCTGGCGGCGGCCGCGCTGGTCGGCTGCTCCCGGCCCGCCCCGCCGCCGCCGGAACTGCCCGCCGGGCAGGACGTTTCCGTTTCCGCGGCGATGTCCACCAACCAGATCCGCATCGGCGATCCGGTCGAGGTGACGCTGACCGCCCTGCACCGCGACGGCACCACCGTCGGGTTTCCCAATCCCGCCAAGGGCAAGGACGTCGTCGTCCGCGACGCGAAGACCGAAACCGAAACCTTCACCAACGGCCTGCGCCGCACCGTCCAGAAAATCCGCCTCACCTCGCTGACGGTCACCAACCACGTCGTCGGCGAAAACGCGAAGATCCTGCTGTCCACGCCGCAAGGCGTCGTCACGAGCGCCTACCCGTTTCTGTCGCTGGAAGTCGTCTCCGCGCTGAAGCCCGGCGAGCAGGAGATCCGGCCCGCGAAGGGCGGCCTGGCGCACTGGCCGGCGCCGCCGTCGCGGTGGCTCTGGATCGCGCTGGGCCTGCTGGCCGTCCTGGCCGCCGCGTTCCTCGCGCTGCGCAAGGTCCTGACCACGCCGCGCACGATCCTGCACCCGGCGCCGCCCGTCCCCCCGCACGAAATCGCCCTGAACGCCTTGGCCGACCTCCGCGCCAAAGGCTGGATCGAGGCCCTGAAGATCGAGCCGTTCTACGTTGCGCTCTCCGGCATCGTCCGCCGCTATCTCGAAGGCCGCTTCGGCCTGCGCGCGCCCGAACGCACCACCGAGGAATTCATCCGCGACGCCCTGACCTCCAGGAAGCTCTCCGACGCCCACCGCGACCTCGTCGCGGGCTTCCTCGAGCAGAGCGATCTCGTGAAATTCGCGCGCCACGCGCCGGGGCCAGCCGACATGCGCAACGCCCTGGAATCCGCCGAACGCCTCGTCCATGAAACGATGCCGGCGGTTTCATCTCCCCGCCCGGTTGCGGGACAACTGGATCCGCGGTTTTCAGACCCCCGCCCCCTTGCGGGGCGGGTGAATCAGGTCGGTACGCCGACCGGCGCTCCGCCTGAGAACCAACCTCGTTCACCCATGGCGCAAGGCCATGGGGGTCGATTGGGAGGCGGACCGTGATCGTTTTCCGTCATCCCATTTTCCTGCTGCTCCTGCTGCTGGTGCCGGCGCTGGTCTGGCTGCGCTACGCCCGCCGGCGGCAGGCGCCGCTGGCGTTCTCCGACGGCGCGGCGCTGCTGGGCCTGCCGGCGTCGCCGTGGCTGGCGCTGCGCTGGCTGCCGCCCGCGCTGTTCGCCGCCGGCCTCGTCTTCCTGGTCGCCGCCGCCGCCCGCCCGCAAAAGGGCATGAGCGAGTCGCGCGTGGAAACCGAAGGCGTCGACATCGTGCTGGTCGTGGACACCTCGACGTCCATGCGCGCGGACGACTTTTCCACCGCGACGCGGCGCATGGACCGCCTCGACGCCGCCAAGTCCGTGCTCGCGCAGTTCATCCAGGCGCGGCCCGACGACCGCCTCGGCATCGTCGCCTTCGCCGCCATGCCCTACACCATCGCGCCGCTGACCACCGACCACGCCTGGCTCATGCTCCAGATGGACCGCCTGCAGACCGGCATGCTCGAGGACGCCACGGCCATCGGCGACGCCATCGCTTCCGGCGTGAACCGCCTGCGCGATTCCAAGGCCAAATCGAAGGTCGTGATCCTGCTGACCGACGGCATCAACAACGCCGGCCGGTTGACGCCGCCGGACGCCGCGCAGGCCGCCGCCGCCCTCGGCATCAAGGTCTACACCGTCGGCGCCGGCTCCGACCAGCCCCGCGCCTCCGGCATCTTCGGTTTCATGCAGGGCGGCAACGAAATCGACGAAGCCGCGCTCAAGAAGATCGCCGAAATCACCAAGGCAAAATATTTCCGCGCCACGGACCTCAAGAGCCTGGAAGAGACCTACAAGGCCATCGACGAGATGGAAAAGACGAAGATCGAACTCGACCAGTACACCCGCTACGAGGAGAAATTCGCGCCGTTCCTGGTCCTCGGCCTGCTGTGTTTGGCTTTTGAAACCCTGCTGGGCTTCACCCGCCTCGGGAGGCTGCCGTGAAGTGGGGCAACGTCCAGCTTCTGGTCTGGCTGCCGCTGGCGATCCCGCTGGCCTGGGCGCTGTTCGCGCTGCTGCGCCGCCGGCGCGCCGCGCTGGCGCAGCTCGTCGATCCGGCCCTGCTGGGCGTTCTCGCCCCGGCCTGGAATCCCGCGCGCGCCAAAAAGCGGCTCGCGCTGCGCGTGCTGGCGCTCGCGCTGCTGGTCGTCGCCCTCGCCCGCCCGCAATGGGGTTTCCATTGGGAGGAAGTCCGCCGCAAGGGGCTCGATATCGTCGTCGCGCTCGACACTTCGCGTTCGATGATGGCCACCGACATCAAGCCCACGCGCCTCCAGCAGGCCAAGTGGGGCGTCCGCGACCTGCTGCGCAACCTGCGCGGCGACCGCATCGGGCTCGTGCCCTTCGCCGGATCCTCCATCCTCCAGTGCCCGCTCACCATCGACTACGCCGCCTTCGCGATGACGCTCGACGACGTGTACTCCGGCATCATTCCCAAGGGCGGCACCGCCATCGAACAGGCTCTGCGCACCGCCGTCGCCGCCTTCCCCGCCGAAAGCGCCGCCGACCGCGTGATCCTGCTCGTCACCGACGGCGAAGACCACGTCGGCGACCCGCTCGCGCTCCTGCCCGAGCTGAAGGAAAAAGGCATCCGCGTCTACGCCATCGGCATCGGCACCCTCGAAGGCGAAATGGTGCCCGCCGGCGACGGCCAAGGCGGGTACTTCAAGGACCGCCAGGGCCAGATCGTCAAAACCGCGCTGAAGGAAGACGTGCTCCAGAAGCTGGCGCTGGGCACGGGCGGCACCTACGTCCGTTCCGCCCCGGGCGACACCGGCCTCGAACGCGTCTTCAACGAAAGCATCGCCAACCTCAAGCGTTCCGAGCGTGAAAACCGCACGGCGAAAATCTACGAAGAACGCTTCGTCTGGCCCATCGTGGCCGCGCTGCTGCTGCTGGCGTGGGAAGCGCTGCTGGGCGACCGGCGGAGGAATCATGCGGAGGGCGGCGCATGAAGAGATTCAATATCCAATATCCAATGTCCAATATCCAATGTTCAAGTGAACAGCCGCGGAGGGGTCGGTCCTATATTTTGATGTCCTGCCTCTTGATTGGATTGAGCGCAGCGGGAGCAAAGGCCGAACAGGCCAACGCGCGGGCTTCGTTCGACGCGGGCTTGCAGGCGTTCGCCGCCAGCAACTGGCCCGCCGCGAGCAATGCGTTCCTCGAAGCCGCCGCCGCCGCGCCGGCCGCGAAGCTCGATCCGGCCGCGGCCTACTACAACGCGGGACTGGCGGCCTATGCGGGCGGCGATTTGAAGGCCGCGGCCGATTCCTTCGCGCGCGCCTCGTCGGGGTCCGACCTGCGCCTCCAAGCGCGGGCCTACTACAACCGCGGCAACGCGCTGTTCCACCAGGTCGGCGGTCCGGGCGCGGCCGCCGCGCCGGCGATGCCGCTGCCGGCGATGTCCACGCAGGAATTGGCCGGCGCCGAGGCGTCCATCGGCGAAGCCATCCAGATGTACGAAAACGCCATCGCGCTCGATCCCAAGGATCTCGACGCCAAGGCCAACTACGAACTCGCCGTCCTGAAGCAGCAGCAGATCCAACAGCAGAAGCAGCAGCAACAGCAGCAGGACCAGCAGAATCAAGATCAACAGAACCAGGACCAACAAAAGCAAAACCAGCAAAAACAGGAGGAGCAACAGGACCAGAAACAGCAGCAACAACAACAGCAACGGCAGGCGCAGCAACAGCCGCAGCCTGAAAATCAACCCGAAGACAAGCAACAACAGGAGGAGGAGCAGATCCAAGCAGACAAACCATCCGAAGAAATGACGCCCGAAGAGGCCGCGATGATGCTCGATGCGATGAAAGCGCAGGAACAGTCCCAGCGCGATCGGCTCCATCCCTTCTTCGGGCGTCCCGTCCCTGTCGAAAAAGACTGGTAGATGCGCTCCGCCCCGCTAGAGTACGAACCATGCTTTTCAATTGGATTCCAGACCCCCGCGGCCTTGTGCCGCGGGTGAATCAGGTTGATCATGGCCGTTCGCCGAAGACGAACCTCGTTCACCTGCCACGCAAGGTGGCAGGGGTCCTGTTTTTCGCGTTCGCGCTTTCCGCGCGCGCGCTGGACGTGTCGTTCGACGTCCAGCCGCGGTTGCTGAATCTCGGCGAGACCGCGCAGGCCACCCTCACCTTCCACGGCGTGCGCAGCGCCCCCAACGTCGATTTTCCCCAGATTCCGGGCCTCCAGATCACCGGCACCGGCCAGCAGATGCAGTTCGGCACCGGCGGTTCGCAGGTCAGCTTGACCTACAACCTCTTCGCCCAGAGGCCCGGCCGGTTCGCCATCGGGCCCTACACGCTCGAGTACAACGGCGAGCAAATCCAGATTCCCGAGGTAGCCCTCGAGGTCCGCGCGCCGAACGGGAACGCCGCGGCGACCAACGAGATGCTCTTCGCGCGGCTCACGTTGCCTTCCGACCCGCCCTACGTCCACCAGGTCTTCGACATCGTCCTGGGCATCTATTTCCTCCCCGGCGTCGAACTGACCCGCGAAGTCAATTTGCTCGGCGGCTTCCCCGAATCCGGGTTCGTGATCGGCCAATTCGAGGAACTCCAGATGGTCCGCGAAGAAGTCGGCGGCCAGTTCTACAACCTGCGCCGGTTCCGGGCCAAGGCGCGCGCGCTGACCGCCGGCGCGTTCGACGTCCGGCCCGCCCTGCGCGTCGGCGTGATCGATCCCAACCAGCGCCAGCAGCGGCGCGACCCCTTCGGTTTCTTCGATCCGTTCGGCGGGCCGGTCGCCACGCCCGTCACCCTCCCGGTACCGCCGGCGAACCTGGTCGTCCGCTCGATTCCCGTCGAAGGCCGCCCGGCCGGCTATGCCGGCGCCGTCGGCCGGTTCGAGTTCGCCATGGACGTCCGCCCGCGCGAGCTGAAGGTCGGCGAGCCGATCACCGTGACGCTGCGCCTGCAAGGGACGGGCAACGTTTCCGCCGCGCTGCCGCCGTCGTACCGCGACGCCGATCTGTTCAAGGCCTACGAGGCGCGCCAGGTCGGCGACGTGCCCGATCCGGCCGCCGAAAGCGGGTCCAAGACCTTCGAGCAGGTCGTCATCCCGCGTTCGGACGCCATGAAAGAGCTGCCGGCGCTGGAATTTTCCTTCTTCGATCCGGCGGCCGCGCAGTACCGCACCGTATCGGCCGGACCGTTCCCGCTGACGGTGCATCCGTCCGCCAACGGCGCCGGCGCCCTGCTGCTCCAGGTGCCCGGAGGGACCGCCGCGGGCGGCGGCTCGCTCGTGCTGGGCACGGACATCGTCTATCTCAAGCCCGCGCCGGCCCGCTGGCGCAACGGCGGCGGACTCGCCGCGCACGTGCCCCTGCTGGTCGCCGTCCACGCCGCCGCGCCGCTGGCGCTGGCCGGCTTGTTCTTCGCCACGCGGCGGCGCAACCGCCTCGCGACGGACGTCGCCCTCGCCCGCCGCCAGAAGGCCCCGCGCATCGCGCGCGCCAACCTGCGCAAGGCCGAGGCCGCGCTGAAGGAATCCGCCGCGCCGGCCGCCGTGTTCGGCGCGCTGGCCGCCGCGGCCGCGGACTATTTCGGCCACCGCCTCAATCTGCCGCCGGGCGCCGCGGACGCCCCGCTCATCCTCGAAAAACTCCGCGCGGCGAAAACCGACGAAGCCGCCCTCGCGAAATGGCAGGAGTTCTTCGCGCTCTCCGACCGGATCCGCTATGCGTCGGCGGCCGAACTGGCCCGCGCGGATCTGGAAACCTGGATTTCCACCGTGGCCTCCCTGCTCCGGAAGGCGGAAAGGGTGAAGCTATGAGAGGGGTCAGGGGTCAGGGGTCAGGAATCAGGATGGGCTGGATCGCCGCCTTTTTCATTCTGGCGGCGACGGCGCTGGCCGCGCCGGAAGGCGAAGCGCGCTTCGAGCGGACGTTCGCCGACGCGGCGAAGGCCTACGACGAGAACCGGCTGCCGGACGCGATCGCCGGCTGGGAAGCGCTGGTCGCCGAAGGCCAGAACCAGCCCGAGACGCTGTTCAATCTCGGCAATGCGTACTATCGGAACGGAAATCTCGGAAAGGCCATTTTGGCCTATCGCGAAGCGCAGCGCCGCGCGCCGCGCGATCCGGATATCCGCGCCAATCTCGGGTTCGCGGCGCAGTCCGCGGGCATCGAACTGCCCGCGCGCAAGCCGCTGGCGGCGCTGCTGCTGGATTTCAGCCGCGCGGAATGGCTCGGATTCGGGGCCGCTTGCTTCTGGTTGCTGGCGGGCGCGCTGGCGGTCTGGATCGCCTGGCCGCGGCTGCGCTTCGCGGCGCGCCCCGCGGCGGCCGTCCTGGCCGCGCTGCTGCTGTTGGCGCTTGCCGGGCTGGCGCTGCACCGCGATTTGGATCGAACTCCCGAAGGCGTCGTGATGCTCGCCGGCCAAAAGGTGCTGTCCAGCCCGCTGGAAACGGCCACGCCGCTGCTCGCGGTGCCCGAAGGCGCGCTCGTCCGCATGCGGGAAAACCGCGGGACCTGGGTCGAGGTCGAACTCGGCGAAACGCGCGGCTGGCTCCCCGCCGCCGCCCTCGCCCCCGTGCGCTGAGGCTTCAGCGCTTCAGGAAATACTTCGCCGCGCTGCGGACGACTTCGGCGCACTGCCACCAGACGTCGCGGCGGAAGCCGTTGGTGATGCCGGGGGCGAATTCGCTGCTGCCGCCCCACGGCCAGTAGACGCCGCTGAGCGCGACGGTCACGTTGTCGTCGTGGATCACCTGGCACCACATCGGACGCGCTTTTTTGAGCACCCGCGGCAGGGTCTTCGGCGCGCCCATCACGGTCTGGGCGCATTCCGGAGCCGACACGAAGCTCTGGAAGGCGTTGTCGGGCTCGCTCCGGACGTAGAAATCGCCTTTTTTCTCGCAGCAGCCGATCGGGAAGCTGATGAAGAAGCCTTTGGCCAGATCCTGGCCGCCCAGCTGCAGCTGCGCCGTTTCCTGCACCAGCTCGACCATCCGCGGATGCAGCGCGTCGTCGTTGTCGAGCCGCGTGGTGATGCGGATCTTGCCGGGTTCTTCGCGGCGGCGGATTTCGGCGAGGGCGATTTCCTCGTCGAATCCCGAACAGTAGACCGGCCGCAGGAATTCGTAGCGGACGGTCAGCGCGGCCATGCGCTCCTTGAAGGCGACCGGCGTGGCCCAATCCAGGAACACCAGCCACTGGAAGGCGCCCTGGGTCTGGCGCTGGAGCGACGGCAGGCACACGCGCTCGAACAAATCGAACCGGCGCGTCAGCCAGCCGGGATCGATCCCGCGGTGCGGAGCGGCTTTTTCTCCGGCGGGCAACTCCGCTTCCAGCGGCACGTTGAAACGCGTCAGGATGAAATGCTCGAACGGGTTCATGGGCATCAGGATGCCAGCGCGGGATGGCGCAAACAAGCGTTTTCGGGCTTCAGCGCCGGCGGGCCAGCAGGGCCAGGAAAAGCGGGCCGCCGAGGACGGCGGTCAGGGCGCCGACGGGCACTTCGAGGGGCGCGGCGGCCCAGCGGCCGAGGGCGTCGCACGCGGCCAGCAGCGCGCCGCCGAACAGGAACGAGCACGGCAGGACGAGGCGCGCGTCGGGTCCGACGATCTTGCGCACGGCGTGCGGCGCGAGCAAGCCGACGAAACCGATGGGCCCGGCCACGGCCGCCACGCCGGCGGAGGCGAGTCCCGCGCCGACGGCCGTCCAGCGGCGCACGCGCGCGACGTCCACGCCCTGCCCCGCCGCCATGTCTTCGCCGAGCCCCAGCGGATTGAGGTTCCGCGCCTGGACCAGCAGGAGCGCGACGCCCGGCACGGCCAGCGCCGCCAAGGCGCCGACGGACGCCCAGTCCGCCGCATCGAGCCCGCCCAGCAGCCAGCGGTGGAATTCGGCGAGTTTCCACGGCGAAATGAAGCCGCTGATCACCATGATGGCGCCGCCGCAGACGACGCCGAGCGTCACGCCCGCCAGCAAGAGCGTCTGCGCGCCGGCCGCCGAGCGCCGCGCCAGCGACAGCACCAACCCCAGCGCGCCGGCCGCCCCGAGCAGCGCCAAGGCCTGCGACGTATTCAGCGGCCCCAGCGCGAACCACAGGAACGGACAAACCCGCGCCAAGAACGCGCCGAGACTTGCCCCGCCGGCGATGCCCAGCGTCCACGGTTCGGCCAGCGGATTGCGGAAAATCACCTGCAGCGCCGCGCCGGCCATCGCCAGCGCCCCGCCCGCCAGCAACCCCAGCAGGACGCGCGGCAGGCGGATCTGGAAGAAAATCATGCCGTCGGCGGTCCAATCGCCGACGACGAACCCGAAAACCTGCCGAAAACTCAGTTTTTCGGCCCCGATCCACGGAAAAACGGCTAAAAACACCGTGAAAACGGCCAAAAAGGCTAAAAAAGGACGGTTTTGGGTCATTTTCTGGCCAAAACGATCGGATTTGGGGTTTCGGGACGCCGCAGGACCTCGATTTTGTCGCCGTAGGCCGCCAAGAGGCGGTTTTCGGTCAAAATTTCGGCTGGCGGGCCATCCGCGGCGATTTTTCCGCTCTGGATGAGCACCAAACGGTCGCAAAACAGGCCGGCGAGGTTTAGATCGTGCATGACGGCGACGACGCGCAGGCCGTTGGCGGCGCGACGCGCCAAAATTTCCATCACGGCGGCGGCCTGATGCAGATCGAGCGCCTGCGTGGGCTCGTCGAGCAGCAAAATTTCCGGTTCCTGGGCCAGCGCGGAGGCCAGCCACGCGCGGCGGCGTTCGCCGCCGGACAGATGCGACAGCGGGCGCTGGCGCAGGGCTTCCAGGCCGACGTCGGCCAAGGCGCGCGCGACGGCGTCGCGGTCGGCGGCATCGGGCAGGTCCAACGTGCCGCCGTGCGCGTGCCGCCCCATGGCGACGACCTGTTCGACGGCGTAGTCGAACAGCGCGGGGCATTCCTGCGGCAGATAGCCGAGGCGGCGCGCGAGATCCGCGCGGCGCATCCGCGCCACGGAGCGGCCAGCGAGTTCCGCCGCGCCCTCCCCCGGCGCGAGCAGGCCCGCGGCGAGCTTCAGCAGCGTGCTTTTGCCGGAGCCGTTGGGCCCCACGATGCCGCAAAGCGGTTCGGCGCCGAAAGCGAGCGCGGGGATTTCAAGCGACCAGGCGGCCGATTCGTAGGAGAAGCGGATGTTGCGGAGCGCAAGTTGGCCGGGAGAGTTCAAAGCCTTCGATCTCAATGTCCAATGTCCAACGCCCAATATCCAATCCCCAATGGAACAGCCGGGCTGTTTACTTGGAATTTGGACATTGGATATTGGTTATTGGACATTCAGATTTCAAACCTCGGCCTTGGGCGCCACGGCCAGCTTGATGTGGATGTCGCGCAGCTGCTTGTCGTCCACGGTGGACGGCGCGTTCATCATCAGGTCCATGGCCTTCTGCGTCTTCGGGAACGCGATGACGTCGCGGATGCTGTGGCGGCCGGCCAGCAGCATGACGAGGCGGTCGGCGCCGATGGCGAGGCCGCCGTGGGGCGGCGTGCCGTATTCCAGCGCGCGGATGAGGTGGCTGAAGCGCGATTTGATTTCCGACTCGGGCAGGCCGAGGATCTGGAACATGCGGGCCTGGAAGGCCGGGTCGTGGATCCGGATGCTGCCGCCGCCGAGCTCGGTGCCGTTGAGCACGATGTCGTAGGCCTGCGCGCGCACCTGTTCGGGCGCGGTATCCAGCAAGGGCACGTCTTCGGGCTTCGGCGAGGTAAACGGATGGTGCACGCTGGCGAGCGTGCCTTCGTCGGTGCGCTCGAACAGCGGGAAATCGACCACCCACGTGAACTTGTAGACGTCCTGCGGGATGGCGCCGGCGTGCGCGCCGGCCAGCAGGCGGATGCGGCCGAGGACCGGCAGGACCTTCTCGGCCTTGTCGGCGCCGAACAGCACGAGGTCGCCGGGCTGGATGTTCAGCGCGGTTTCGAGGCCGACCTTTTCGGCGTCGGTGAAGAACTTCACGATGGGCGACTTCCAGGTGCCGTCTGCCTGCACGCGGATGTAGGCCAGGCCGCCGAGGCCGCCTTCCTTGGCGAGCCCGGTCCAATCCTCTTCCACCATCTTGATGGGCGCATGGGCGAGGCCCTTGGCGTTGATGGCCTTGACCACGCCGCCGCTTTCGAGCGCGCGCGCGAACACCTTGAACTGGGTGCCCTTGAAGACGCTCGCGAGATCCACGATTTCCATGCCGAAGCGCAGGTCGGGCTTGTCGCTGCCGAAGCGGTCCATGGCTTCGCGGTAGGTCATGCGCGGCAGCGGCAGTTCCGGCGCCGGCAGGTTCGCGGCCTTCATCAGGCGCACGATCAGGCCATCGACGATTTCGATGACGTCTTCGGCGGTGACGAAGGACATTTCGATGTCGATCTGGGTGAATTCGGGCTGGCGGTCGGCGCGCAGATCCTCGTCGCGGAAGCAGCGGGCGATCTGCACGTAGCGGTCCATGCCGGACATCATGAGCAGCTGCTTGTACTGCTGCGGGGCCTGCGGCAGGGCGTAGAACATGCCGGGCGAGACGCGGCTGGGCACGAGGTAGTCGCGCGCGCCTTCGGGCGTGCTCTTGGTGAGGATCGGCGTCTCGATCTCCATGAACTGGTTTTCGTCGAAGTAGTTCCGGGCCGTCTGGATCAGGCGGTGGCGCAGGAAGAGCGCCTGCTGCATGGCGGCGCGGCGCAGGTCGAGATAGCGGAATTCGAGGCGCAGGTCTTCGCTGACGTGCTCCGCGCTGCGGTCGTCCAGCGGGAACGGCGGGGTGTGGGCCTTGTTCAGCACGGCGATGGCGGTGCCGCGCACTTCGATGCCGCCGGTGGCGATGCGCTCGTTGACCATGTCGGCCGGCCGCGCCCGCACTTCGCCGGCGATCTGCACCACGTATTCGCCGCGGCAGGCCTGCGCGGCGTCCCAGGCCGCCTGGGAATCCTGCGGATCGAACACGCACTGCGTGACGCCGTAGCGGTCGCGCAGGTCGAGGAAAATCAAGCCGCCGTGGTCGCGCACGCTGTCCACCCAGCCGCACAATTCCACCTTCGCGCCCGCATCGGAGGGGCGCAGCTGTCCGCACGTATGTGTCCGCATCTTCATGGTTTCGTTCCTTTTTTCCGGAAATTCGACGAGCCGGGACTTTACGCGAGCGCCGCGCCGCGCGCAAACAAATCCGGCGCGGTCAGAACCGGTCCGATCCGAACCGGACGATCCGGTCCGGGTCCGGCGGGGGCGGCGGGGGGTCGTCGAGCGGCTGCGGCGGCGAGCGGCGCCGGAAGAGCTGCGCCCAGTGGGCGAAGCCCATGACCGCGCCGGCCAGCAGGCCCAACAGCGCCAGCAGCCAGATCGCCACCAGCAAGGGGAACGGATCGGTCGGATAGTCCCGGTTGGCTTCGACGACGGCGCCCGTCAGCAACCCTGCCAGCGAGAAGACCAGCAGGACCATTTCGAGCTGCTGGCAGAGGATATAGGCCATTTCGAGCCGGGGCGCCGCCTGCGGATCCGGCCCGACCCGCGCGTGGAGGATGCGGCCGGCCGGATAGATCGCCACCAGCAGGCCGAACAGGACCGGCGGCAACGCGCCGGCCAGTTCGAGCACCGTGGCGCCGAACGCGAACCACAGCAGCGCCGGGCACAAGATGACGAACAGGTAGCGGACGAGGAAGTGGGCGGTCGAATAGCCGTACAGGCGGTTGCGCCCCGCCCGCCGCCACAGGATTCCGAGCGTCGCCATCCCGGCCGGCACCGCCCCCGCGCCGAGCCACAGGCCCGCCGGCGGCCGATCCGGCGCCACCGCCGCCAGCAGCAGCAGCGCCAAGCCCAGCGGCACGAGCCCCAGCGCCAGCGTCTGGCGGAACTGCACGGCCGCCAGCGGGGATTCCGCGCCCAGCGCGGGAAACAGCGGCGGCCGCGCCATCACTTTCTCCAGAACGCCGGCATGAAAATCGCCAGCACCGTGTAGAGTTCCAGGCGCCCGACGAGCATCAAGGCCGTCAGGATCGCCTTGCCCGCATCGGGAATGCCGGCGTAGTTCTGGGTCGGCCCCACGCCGGCGAACCCCGGTCCGACGTTGCTGAGGCACGCCACGACCGCGGAAAACGCCGTGCGGCAGTCCGGCACGAACGGAACCAGCGCCAGGACGCCGAGCAGCAGCACGAACAGATAGAGCAGCACGAAGCCCAGGATCGACAGCAGCACGTCGTCTTCCAGCGGCTTGCGCCCGGCCTTGACCGGAATGACCGCCTGCGGCTGCATGAACAGGCGGATTTCGCGCACGACGGCCTTGAGCATGACCTGGATGCGGCCGACCTTGATGCCGCCGGCGGTGGAGCCCGCGCAGCCGCCCAACAGCATCAGCAGGACCAAAAGCGGCTTGAGCAAAACCGGCCAGCGATCGTAGTCGCCCGTGGCGAAACCGGTCGTGGTCATCAGGCTCGCGCAGGTGAAAGCCACCTCGCGGAAGGCCCCGCCCCAGCCCAGGCCCGCCGCGGACCGCGCGCCGTGGAGCACCAGCGTGCCGACCGCGGCGAACAACGCGAACGCGCCGAGGAAAAACCGCAGCTCGCCGTCCTTCCACCAGGCGGAACCTTCTCCGCGCAGCAAGCGGTAGTGCAGGGCGAAATTGATGCCGGCCAGCAGCATGAAGACCGTGAGCACGGTTTCGACGTAGACGCTGCCGAACGCCGCGATGCTGGCCGTCCGGGTGGAAAAGCCGCCGGTGGCCATGGCGGTGAAGGAATGGCAGACGGCATCGAACCAGCCCAGGCCGCCCAGCCGCAGCAGCACGACCAGCAAAACGACCAGCAGGACGTAGACGCCCCACAGCATCTTCGCGGTCGAGGCCACGCGCGGCTCGATGCGGTCCTTGGACGGCCCCGGCATTTCGGCGCGGTAGAGCTGCATGCCGCCGGCCCCCACGAACGGCAAGATCGCCACCACGAGGATCAGCACGCCCATGCCGCCGATGAGCTGCGTGAGCGCCCGCCACAGCAGGATGCCCTTGGGCACGCCTTCCAGCACGGGAATCACCGACGCGCCCGTGGTCGTCATGCCCGAGATCGCCTCGAACGCCGCGGCGACCGGCGACGCGATGACGCCGGACAGCACGAACGGCGCCGCGCCCGCCAGCCCCGCGCACAGCCAGCCGAACGTCACCACGCCCAGGCCGTCCCGGCGGGAGAGTTCCTGGTCGTTGCGCGTCAGCGCCCCCAGGACCGCGGCCACCGCCAGCGTGCCCGCCGCGGAATAGGCCAGCGCCGTCCAGGCCGCGGCCGGCTCGCCGTGCAGCCAGGACACCAGGCCGCAGCCGCCCATCAGCAGGGCCACCACCCCCAGCAGCCAGGCGATCACGTGGAAGACGGGCTTGAAATTCATGGCGGCCTCAGGACGCGAACAGCGGCTCCATCCGTTCCACCGCGTCGGGCAGGCAATAGACCACCACGCGGTCGCCCGCCGCCAGTTCCAGATCGCCCGTGGCCGTCTTGATCTGGCCGGAACGCAGCATCGCCGCGACGATGACGCCGTCGGGAATCTTCAGGTCCTGGATCGCCTTGCCGACCCACTTGTGCTTCGGCGACAGTTTCATCTCGATCAGTTCGCCCGGCAGGCGCGCCAGGATCGCCGCGGCCTGCACGTTCTTGCCGCGCACGAAATGGAGGATGGAATTGACCATCGCCAGGCGCGGATCGACGATCCGGTCCAGCAGCCGCAGCTGGTTGACGATGCCGATGTATTCCTTCTTGCCCACCTGCGCCGCCGTGAAGCGCGCGCCGTACTTCTCGGCCACGAGGCAGCCGATGATGTTGTGCTCGTCGCTGCCCGTCGCCGCCACGTAGGCCATGTCCTCGGCCCCGCCAATGCCCGCCAGCGTCTCCTGGTCGAGCGCGTCGCCCTTGATCACCAGCGTGCGGTTGAGCTGCGCCGAACAGAAATCCGCGCGTTTTTCGTCCTGTTCGATCAGCACGATCTGCATGCGCGTGTGCTCCAGCATCCGCGCCAGCTGCAGGCCCAGTTCCCCGCCGCCCGCGATCACGACCCGCTGGAACCGCTTGTACTCCGGCCAGGCCCACTGCATGAATTCGGCGATGGCGTCCGGCTCGCCCGCGAAATAGACGTCGTCGCCCACCAGGAACGTCGTGTCGCCGTGCGGCGTCATGACCTCGTCGCCGCGCACCACCGCCGTGAAGCGGATCTTCCGCAGCCACTCTTTGCCCGCGAACCGCTTCAGCGTGGTGCCCAGCAGCGGGCTGTCCATGTGGATCGACATGCCCACGACCATGACCCGGTCGTCCAGCAGGTCCGCCACCTCGATGGATCCCGGCAACCGCAGCACGTTGTAGAGGTCCCGGGCGTACTCGTCGTACTGGTTGACCAGCAGATCCACCCCCAGCCGCTTGAAATCGATGTGCCGGCTCGTCAGATAAGCCGAGGACGACACCCGCGCCACCGTGCGCCCCACCCCCCGGGCCCGGGCGAAAATGCAAGCCAGGATGTTCGTGTCGTCGCGGTCCGTTACCGCCACAACCATATCCGCCCGTTCGAGATCCGCCTCTTCCAGAGTCGCCGGATCGGCCCCGTTGCCGTGGACCGTCATCAGGTCCAAATGGGCATTCACGTCCGCCAAAGCGTCCGCCGAGGAGTCGATCACGACCACGTCGTGTTCGTCCTCGCAGAACTTTTCCGCCAAATGGGCGCCCGTTTGGCCGCCGCCGATGATCACAATGCGCATGGGTGCACTCGTTTCTGATTCAACTGGCCCCCATTATCCAAATCCCGTCCCCCCATGCAAGAACAAGCCCCGCCCTTGCCTTCCGGCCGGCCAAGTGGCAAGGTGATGCCCATGGCCATTCCGTTCTGGAAAATGCACGGCGCCGGCAACGATTTCATCCTCGTGGATGATCGTTCCGGCGGCTTTCCGGCCAACGAACCCGCTTTCCGCGCAGGGCTTTGCGACCGCCGGCGCGGGATCGGGTCCGATGGCCTCTTGCTGATCCAGCCCTCTTCCGCCGCCGATTTCCGGATGCGCTTTTTCAACCCCGACGGCTCGG
>DAOTNL010000041.1:0-15665 GCA_035450765.1 Kiritimatiellia bacterium
GGGGCCGGCTACAGTAAATCCGGAAAGGCGGCCAATCGAATGGGGTCTCAGAGGCTCCCCAGCGACAAGTCGCCGTGGATTTTGTAGACGGGGCCGTCGCGGTCGACGAACAGCTTCACGCCGGGGAAGGCGGCGGGGAGTTTCTTTTTCAAGCGGCGGATCACTTCCGTCTCGAATTGCTCCTGCTTTTCGGCGGGGACGCTGTCGAGGGTGGCGATGCGGGCCTGGACGACGTAGCCCGGGCCGTGCTGCGAGCCGATGCCGACGGTGAAGGCCGCGCCGAGGTCGAAGAGGCCGTCGTCTTCGCGGTTGGAGGTGGCGCCGGCGGGCGGGCGGTTGGGATGGCGCTTGAATTTCTTGCAGGCGCCTTCGGCTTCGAGCTCGGCGTCGATCTCGTCGAAGATCTGCTTGAGCCGGTGTTCCCAGCGTTCGAGTTTGGTTTTGGCGGCGGACATTTTAGACAGGATTCACAGGATTTTTCAGGATTTACAGGATGGGAAGAAAAGCAGGAAGAGTTTTAGCAGGAAAACAGGAAATGGGCAGAAAACAGGAGGGGATGATGGGCCGGGGATTAATCCTGTGTTCCTGAAAATTTCCTGTTTTCCTGCTGGGGTTTTGAGGGCTTGGGTCACAGGAGGGTGCCGGGGTTAAGCAGGCCGGCGGGGTCGAAGCATTTTTTCAGGGCGCGCATCTGGGCGAGGGCGGCGTCGCCGGCCATCTGGCGGAAGAGGTCGCGCTTGAGCTTGCCGATGCCGTGTTCGGCGGAGATGGAGCCGCCCCAGGCGATGACCTGCGCGGCCCAGCGGGCGTAGAGGGCGCGGCCGGCGTCGTAGTCGGCCGGATGCCGCGGCAGGATGTTCACGTGGAGATGGTTGGCGCCGATGTGGCCGAAGATCAGGTATTCGAGGTCGGTGGCCGCGAGATCGGTTTCGTAGAGCGCGAGGACGTCGGCGAGGCGGGCGTCGGGCACGGACATGTCGGTGCCGAGCTTGACGAGGCCGGGATGGATCTTGCGGCGTTCGTCGATGGCGGAATTGACCATCTCGGGCGCGGAGTGGCGGAAGAGCTTGAGCTTTTCCAGGTCGTGGGGATTGTCGGCGAGGATGCAGGCGTCGGGATCGGCGCCGAATTCGGGGAGGCGTTCGGCGGCGGCCATCACGGCGGCCTCGGCCGCGGCGGCGTCGGAGGCGTGCCACTCGGCATAGACGCAGGCGGAACCGTCGGGAAGATTGGGCACAGCGATGCCCTTGGAAGCCAGTTCGTCGGCGTGCTCGTTGAGGAACGCGAGGCAGCGGGCGTCGAAGTATTCGAGCGCCGCGAGGGCCGCTGTCTCCTGTCCCCTGTCTCCTGCCCCCTGGCGCAGCGCATCGACGAACCCGACGACGGCGGCGGTGGAGGGCAGGAAGGCCATGAGGCCCCAGACGGCGCCGGGGGCAGGCAGCAGGCGCAGCGTGGCTTCGGTCACGACGCCGAGGGTGCCTTCGGCGCCGACGAAGAGATCGACGAGGTCCATGTCGGGATCGACGAAGTAGCCGGCGGCGTTCTTGACGGCGGGACGGCGCAACGGGGGGAGTTCGCCCGCAACGGAGCCGAGCTGGAAGCGCAGGCCGGCGGTTTGGTCGCGTCCGCGGCGCAGATCGACGACGTCGCCGTTGAAGAGCGCGACGCGCAGGCCGAGGACGTGGTTGCGGGTGGGTCCGTGGAGGAAGGAAAGGGCGCCGGAGGAATTGCAGGAAATCATGCCGCCGATGGAGGCGGACGGTTCGGTGGGATCGGGCGCGAAGTAGAAACCGGGCGGGACGGCGGCGCGGATGGCGGCGAGGGTGGCGCCGGGCTGGACGCGCAGCTCGCCGTTTTCGGCGGAAAGGATCTTGTCCATGTGCGCGAGGTTGAGGACGAGGCCGCCTTCGGGGACGGCCCCGCCGGTCACGCCGGTGCGGGCGCCCTGGGTCGTGACGGGCAGCTTCTGTTCGCGGGCTTCGGCGAGGGCGGCGACCACCTCGGCCTCGGTGCGGGGGAACGCGATGCGGTCGGCGCGGCCGACGCGGCGGGACTCGTCGCGCAGGTAGTCGGCGAGGGCGGGTTGGAACGATTCACTCATGCAGGGCAATATAGCTTGCCTCGGCTTCCTTCGCACGGGTAAAGTGTCCGATTCAAATAATAGGAGAGAAGCATGACCAATCGGTTGGTTAAGGTGAAGTTCGAGCATGGGCCCGAACAGGACGTGGAAGCCGGAATCACGCTGAGCGAGATTCTGGCGAAGTATCCGGCGACGAAGGCGGGAGTCGATTTCCCGGCCCTGGGCGCGCTGGTGAACAACGAATTCGTTTCGGTGGAATACCGGATCGAGACGGACAGCACGGTGAAGGTCCTGGGCTACCGGGATTCGTACGGGCAGCGGGTGTATCGGCACACGATCGCCTTCCTGCTGGCCAAGACGGCGCACGAGCTGTTCCCGGGCTGCGATTTCGCGGTGGAGCACTCGCTGTCCAAGGGGCTGTATTGCAGCTTCCGCCTGGGCGAAGAGGCCGGCGTGTCGAAGGACCAGCTCGCGAAGCTGGACGGCGCGCTGCGCCAGCTGTTCGACCAGAAGGCGGCGATCGACCGCATCAAGGTGACCTACGACGAGGCCATCGCGCACTTCGAGAAGGCGGGCGCGACGGACAAGCTGAACCTGCTGCGCTACAAGAACAGCTCCAAGGTCAGCGTCTACAAGTGCGGCGACTACATGGACCTGGCGAACCAGCCGCTGGCGAACAACGCGGCCGCGCTGGGCAACTACCAGCTGATCGCCTACAAGGAAGGCTTCGTCGTCATGGGGCCGGACCGCATGGATCCGAACGTCTTCCCGCCGTTCGAGCCCGCGCACTACATCTACGACGTCTTCAAGGGCCACAAGGACTGGGGCCGGATCGTGCGCGTGCGCACGGTGGGCGATCTCAACGAGCGCATCGCCAAGAAGAAGATCGACGACTTCATCGACGTCAACGAGGCCTACCAGGAGAAGCGCATCGCGCTGCTGGCCGAGCAGATCGCCCAGCGCAAGGGCCACGTGAAGTGGATCCTGATCGCCGGGCCGTCCTCGTCGGGCAAGACGACGTTCTCCAAGCGCCTGTCGCTGCAGCTGAAGGCCAGCGGCCTCAACGCCAAGCCGATCTCGCTGGACAACTACTTCGTCGAGCGCGGCAAAACCCCGCTGGACGAGAAGGGCGAGGTGGACTACGAGCACCTGGAGGCGCTGAACCTGGCGCTGATCGACGAGCAGCTGACCGCGCTGGACGAAGGCAAGCGGGTGGAACTGCCGTACTACAACTTCCACACCGGCCAGCGGGAATTCCGCGGCGAGTTCATGCACATCGGTCCCGACGACGTGATCGTGCTGGAAGGCATCCACGGGCTGAACCCGCGCCTGACGGCCAGCGTGCCGGCGGAGCACAAGTTCAAGATCTACATCAGCGCGCTGACGCAGCTGAACATCGACAGCAACAACCGGATCTCCACGACGGACAACCGCCTGATCCGGCGCATGGTGCGGGACAACAACTTCCGCAGCCACAGCGCGCTCAAGACGCTGCAGATGTGGCCCAAGGTGCGCCGCGGCGAGAAGACCTGGATCTTCCCGTTCCAGAAGGAAGCCGACGTGGCCTTCAACTCGGCGCTGGACTACGAACTCGCCGTGCTGCGGCCGTACGCGGAACCCCTGCTGGCGGAAATCAAGCCGTCCATGCCGGAATACGCCGAAGCCGTGCGCATCCAGCAGTTCCTGTCGAACTTCATGGTCATCCCGACGGACCGCGTGCCGCCGACCAGCGTCATCCGCGAATTCATCGGCAAGAGCTTCTTCCAGTACTAAAGAAGAATATCCAATATCCAATAACCAATATCCAACCGAACAAGCGAGGATCCGGCCAGGATTCTCCTTGGACATTGGATATTGGGTGTTGGATATCGGGATTTCCGGTAAAAAGGCCTGCGATGAGCAATGCCCCTCCATCCGAGCGCATCGTGGCGATCGTGGGCCGGCCCAACGTGGGCAAGTCCGCGCTCTTCAACCGCCTCGTGCGCCGCCGGCTGGCGATCGTCCATTCGGAAGAAGGCGTCACCCGCGACCGCCTGATGGCGGCCGCGGAGTGGCTGGGCCAGAAGTTCCGCGTGGTGGACACCGGCGGGCTGTCGCTGATGGACCGCGCCCGCAGCGGCGACGAGATCCTGCAGGCGACGGCCGACCAGGTGCAGGCGGCCATCGAGGATTCGGCGGCGGTGATCCTGGTCGTGGACCTGACGGCCGGCTTGCAGCCGCTGGACCGCGAGGTCGCGCGGCTGCTGCGCAAGGCGGGCCGGCCGGTGGTGGTGGCCGCCAACAAGGCCGACCTGCCGGAGCAGGATGGCCAGACCGGCGATTTCGCCGAGCTGGGCTATCCGGTCTTTCCGGTGTCGGCCGCGCACGCCCGCGGCGTCGAGGCGCTGATGGAGGCCGCGCTGAAGCATCTGCCGCCGGAATCCGGCGAACCGGAGCCGCCGCGCATGAAGGTGGCCGTCGTCGGCCGGCCCAACGTGGGCAAGTCGTCGTACATCAACCGGCTGACGGGCCGCAACCGCGTGATCGTCTCGCCGGTGCCGGGCACCACGCGCGACCTGATCGACGTGCCGTTCACGCTGAAGGCGGCGGACGGCGCGGAGCGGCACTACTGGCTGGTGGACACCGCCGGCATGCGCAAGCAGGGCAAGGTGCACGAGTCGGTCGAGAAGTTCAGCCTGTTCCGCGCCGAGGAATGCATCGGCGAGGCGGACATCGTCGTGCTGGTGCTGGACGCGGAAGCCGGCCCCGGCACGCAGGAAAAGAAGATCGCCGCGCTGGTCCGCGAGCACCACAAGGCCTGCGTCGTGCTGGTGAACAAGTGGGATCTGGCCAAGGACACGGCGGTCAAGGCGGCGGACTACGAAGAGCACATGCGCAAGGAGCTGTTTTTCCTGGGCGACATCCCGATCGTGTTCGTCTCCGCGAAGAATGGCCACCAGATCCGCCGCAGCTTCGAGGTCATCGACGCGGTGGCCGCGCGGTTGCAGACCAAGATGCCCACGGGCGTGCTGAACCGCGTGGTGCGCGACGCCTTCGCGCGCTCGCAGCCGCCGTTTTCCAAGGGCAAGCAGCTCAAGTTCTACTACGCGACGCAGACGGGCCAGAACCCGCCGCGCGTGACGCTGTTTGTGAACGATCCCAAGCTGAGCACGCCGACCCACCAGGCCTACCTGGCGGCGAAGATCCGCGCGGCGTTCGACCTGGCCGGCGTGCCGCTGGTCCTGCGCTACCGCTCCAGCCACGGCGAAAAGGAGACGGACGCCCGCTGAGGGCGCCCGGCCGGCAAGCCGCCCGGGCCAACGGCCGATGGACGGTTGACGCGCCGGGAGAGGTGTACTACATTGTCGTACAGGAGATTCGACATGACCACGCTGACCATTCGTTTGCCCGAGGAACTGAAGACGGAGATCGATGCGATCAGCCGCGATGAAAATCGCGGCGTCAGCGAGATCGTCCGGGAGTCGCTGCGCCGCTACGTCGCGATCGAACGGTTCCGTTCGCTGCGCCGGAAAATCCTCCCGTTTGCAGAAGCGCAAGGACTGCTGACCGATGAAGACGTGTTCAAGGCCCTGCGATGAGGGTTGTCCTCGATGCCAACGTGGCCATCGCGGCGGCCGCCACCCGCGGGCTCTGCGATGCCGTTCTGGAGCTGTGCATCGAGCGGCATCGGATCGTCCTCTGCCGCGGGATCTTGGCTGAAATCGAAGACAAGTTGCGCCGCAAGCTGCGGATTCCCCGGGCCATCGTCGCCGAATACGTGAAGTACTTGGAGAACAACGCCCAGGTCGTGGAGCCGGCAACGATCGCATCCTCCGCTTGCCGGGATCCGGACGACCTCATGGTTCTGGGCGTGGCGCTGAGCGGCGGGGCCGACGTCGTCGTGACCGGGGACCACGATCTTCTCTCGCTGAAAAGCTTCAAAGGCATCAAGATCGTTGCGCCGCGCATGTTCTGGGAGACCCATCAAAAACAGGAATAAGTCTCCCGGGCGTTGCGGGTCGTGGGCGCCGAGGCGCGCCTGGACCTGAACGCCGGATCTTTTGGAGAAAGCCGTTTCAACCATGCTCCGCAAATGGACCAGCCTGAAGCCGCCGCCGAGCCCCGGCGGGTACCGCGAGATGGTGCGCGTGGCGTCGCCGATCATCGTGACGATGGCCTCGTTCACGCTGATGCAGTTCTGCGACCGGATCTTCCTGGCGCACCACGGCTCGGTCTCGCTGCGCGCGGCGTTCCCGGCGGGGATCCTGGCGCTGACGCTGACGATGTTCTTCCAGGCGCTGGCGGGCTACGCGGGCACGTTCGTGGCGCAGTACCACGGCGCGGGGCAGAAGCGCGAGTGCGGCCGCGCCACGGCGCAGGGGCTGTGGATCGGCCTGCTGACCTGGCCGGTGGGGCTCGCGCTGATCCCGTTCGGCTTCTGGCTGCTGACCGCGGCGGACCACCCGGCGGACGTGCTGGCGGCGGAAAAGATCTACCTGGGCATCCTGATGGTCGGCTGCGGCTTCTGGTCCATGGGCAACGCGGTCTCGGGCTTCTTCTCGGGCCGGGGCGACACGCGCACGCCGATGGTGGCGCACATCGTCTCGAATTTGGCCAACATCGCGCTCGACTACGCGCTGATCTTCGGCCACTGGGGCTTTCCGGCGTGGGGCATCGCGGGCGCGGCGACGGCGACGGTGGTTTCGTCGGCGCTCGGGCTGGCGATCCTGTTCGCGCTCTATTTCCGCAAGCGCTTCCGCGACGAATACGGCACGTGGAGCAACCAGCGGCTGGAGTGGCGGCTGATGAAGCCGCTGCTGCGCTACGGCGTGCCGGCCTCGATCAATTCGCTGCAGGACGTGGGCGCCTTCACGTTCTTCGTGGTGCTGCTGGGACGGCTGCCGCCGGCGGACATGGCGGCCAGCAACATCGCCTTCAGCATCAACAACGTGGCCTTCATGCCGCTGCTGGGCATGGGCATGGCGGCGACGATCCTGGTGGGGCAGTACCAGGGCGCGCGGCAGGCCGCCACGGCGGAACGCGCCGGGCTCACCGCGCTGAAGATCGGCGCGGCCTACATGGGGCTTGTCGCGCTCACGTTCGTGGCGTTCCCGCAGCCGTATTTCGCGCTGTTCACCGGCGACGCGCCGGGCATGGTGGCGCTGGGCGAGGTGCTCGGCAAGGGCCGCTGGCTGCTGGCGATGATGGCGCTGTGGGGCCTGCTGGACGCCATCAATCTCATCATCGGCGGCGCGCTGAAGGGCGCGGGCGACACCCGCTTCGTGCTGGTCTATTCCGCGCTGGCGACCTGGCTGGTGTGGATGCCGGGCGAGCTCGTCCTGCTGCTGTGGCTGGATGCCGGCCTGATGGCGGCGTGGATCTGGATGACGCTGTTCGTGTTCCTGCTGGCCGCGGGCTTCTGGCTGCGCTTCAAGCGCGGCAAATGGAAGACCATCGAGATGATCCCGCAGGCGCCGGTCGTGGTGCCGGTGACGGAGGCGGCGATATGAAGATCACCGTCCTGACGCCCAACTACAACGGTGGCCGCTGGCTGGCGCGGTGCATGGACAGCGTCCTCGCGCAGGAACTCGCGCCCGGCGACGAACTGGAGTACATCTTCCTCGACGGCGGCAGCACCGACGATTCCGTGAAGATCGCCGAAGCGCGCCGCGACCGGCTCGCCGCCCTCGTCAGCGAAAAGGACGCCGGCCCGGCCGACGCCCTGAACAAGGGTTTTGCGCGCGCGACGGGGGAGCTGGTGGGCTGGCTCAACGCCGACGACGTCTACCGTCCCGGCGCGCTGGCCAAGGCCATCGCCGCGGCCAAGGCGCATCCGCGCGCCGCGTTTTTCTTCGGCAAATGCCGGATCGTGGACGAGGCCGGCGGCGAAATCCGCGGGTTCCCGACGTTCGTGAAGAACGCGTGCTTCCCGTTTTCGAGCCGCTTCCTGATCCAGTGCATCAACTACGTCTCCCAGCCGGCGTCGTGGTTCCGGCGGTCGGCGCTGGAAGCGGCGGGGGGGCTGCGGACGGATTTCAAGGCGGCGTGGGACTACGACCTGACGCTGCGCCTGTGGCGGCAGGGCGGAGGCGTGCGGATCGCGGGCGAACCGCTGGCGGACTTCCAGTGGCATCCGGGCTCGATCAGCGGCACGCACTACGAACGCCAGTTCGCGGAAGAATGGCGCGCGGCCGCCGCCGACGCCGGCCGCTTCTCGCCGCAGGCGGCGATCCACTGGCTGGTGCGCCACGGCATCGTGGCCTGCTACCGCGTCATGAACCGCGGTTCGTGAGTTTTACGTAGAACGTAAAAACTTTGCGGGGCGGGTCATTCGACCGCGGAGAGTTCCTGCACCTGGTCGGGCACGAGGACGGGCGCGGCCGCGCCCTGGATCCAGTACTGCCGGCCTTTGACGAGCACCGGCTTGCCTTGCAGGCTGCGGAACTTGCTGGCTTCGCCGTAGACGTGGCAGAGGATCTGCCAGCGGTTGTCCAGCCAGCGCACGACGCGGTAGCGCGTCGGCGCTTCGTTGATCAACGGCGCCGCGCGCAGCTCGCCCGACACTTCCACCAGCCGGCCCTGGCCTTCCAGCGGGATCAACTTGAGATCCGCCGGCGGCGGCACCGGGATTTCGCGCACGACGACGTCTTTTTCCGGCACCGAAGGCGCCACGATGGGCGTGGGCAGGTCCGCGGGCGGCGGCGCGAGCGTTTCGGGCGCCATCGCGGGTTCCGCCGGCCCGGAATCCTTGGTTTTGCCTTTTTTACCCGATTTTTCGGCCTTTTCGGCCTTTTGGGCCTCTTTTTCGGCGATTTCGGCCTCTTTTTCGGCTTTTTGGGTCTTTTTGGAGCCGATTTTGGCCGCTTTTTCGGCCTCGGGCGCTGCGGCGGGCACGATTTCGACGTAGTCGCGGCTGATCCAGAGCCGGGCGGCCGCCGGCGGTGCGATCTTGAGCCATTCGGCGACTTCCTCGCCGCGCGGTTCGACCTTTTCGCCCAGCGCGAGCGTGCAGACGACGTTGTAGTTGATGCCGGGGCCGGCGCGGACGTTCACGCGGTTGGCGCCGATGGTGTTGGCGGGCTGCTGGACGTAGCTCTTGGTGACCCACAGGTCGGCCTGTTCCGGCGCGGCCACTTCGACCCATTCGTCGCCGATTTCGTAGGCGGCCAGGCGCTCGTCGTAGGCGGCCTGGGCGACGACTTCGGCGGTCAGCTGGGCCTTGGCCCGCAGGTTGACGTTGTCGGCCGTGACGCGCACGGGGGTTTGGGCGGAAGCGGCGGCGGCGGCCAGCGCCGCGGCGCAAAACAGGAATTTGATCGAGTTCATGGCGGGGAAGCATACGGAGCGGCCACGGGTTCGGCAATTCAGAATTATTGCGCGGCGCGGCCGTTTGGGGTAGAACCACCCATCATGTCAACCACACCGAAACACAAGGGCCTGGGCCGGGGACTGGACGCGCTGATCAAAGGCGGGGCGACGCGCCCCGGGACCGCGCCGGCGCCGAAACCCGCCGCCGCCGCGCCGGCGGCCAAGGCGGCCGCGCCGGCGGAGCCGGGGACGAAGGCCAAGGGCGCCGTGCACCTCGTGCCCGTCCACAAGATCCAGAAGGGCCCGTGGCAGCCGCGGCGCCGCTTCGCCGAAGAGGCCTTGAAGGAACTGGCCGATTCCATCCGCGAAAAGGGCGTGCTGGAGCCGGTGTGGCTGCGGCGGGCCGGCGAAATCTTCCACCTGATCGCCGGCGAGCGGCGCTTCCGCGCGGCGCAGCTGGCGGGGCTGCCGGAAATCCCGGCGCTGCTGCACGAGGTGAGCGACCTCGAGGCGCGCGAGATGGCGCTGATCGAGAATCTGCAGCGCGCCGATCTGGATCTGATCGAAGAGGCCGAGGGCTATCGCGACCTGATGCGCGAGGCTGGCCTCACGCAGGAAGAAGTGGCCAAGCGCATCGGCAAGGCCCGCGCCACGGTGGCCAACGCCCTGCGCCTGCTGGATCTGTCCGACGCCGTCAAGCGGGCGCTCTCCGAGGGCGCGCTCACCGCCGGCCACGCCAAGGTGCTGCTGGGCGCCGCGGCGGCCGACCGCGACTTGCTGGCCGCGCGCGCGATCGCGCAGGGCCTCTCCGTGCGCGCGCTGGAAAAACTCGTGGCCGATCTCGGCCGCCCGAAAGCCGGCAAGAAAGCCGCGGAACCCGCGAAAAGCGCCGCGGCGGGCGACGAAAAGAGCGCGCGCCAGCTCAAGTTCCTGGCCGACCGCATGCAGCAGGAGCTCGGCACGAAGGTGTCCCTGACGCCCGCCCGCGCGCTGCCCGACGGCAAGCGCGAGATGGGCCGCATCGTGATCGAGTTCTTCGACAACGAAGACCTCTCGCGCCTGCTGGAAACGCTGAACCTCGGCGACCTGGCCTGACGGAGCCGCGCGCGATGCCGGCGGCGTTCGACGAACGGCGGGAGGCCCAGGCGCGCGCCTATGGCCGCGGCCAGGCGCTCCTGTTCCTGCTGCGCTTCGGGCTGCTCTTCGCGCTGGCCGCCGTTTTCTGGACATCGGGATGGTCGCGGGAGCTCGCCGCCGGCCTGCGCAACTGGTTTCCGCATCCCTTCGCCTGGCCGCTGGTCTGCGCGGGCGTGGCGGCGCTGGCCACGTTCGGCTACGAAGTCGCGCTTTTTCCGCTGGCCGTGCTGGCGGATTTCACCCTCGAGCGCCACGGCGGGCGCCTGCACGCCGAATTCGGCGCGTGGCTGCGGGGCTATGTCGTCACGCTGCTGGTCGAAACGGGCTTGATGGCGGCGGCGTTCACGGGGCTTTACATGCTGATGCGGCTCTATCCGGTCTGGGGCTGGCTGGCGGCCACCGGCGCCTACGCGCTTTTGGTGCCGGGCCTGGGCGAGTGGGGACCCTCGTGGCTGCTGCCGCGCGTGCGCCCGCCGGTGCCGGCCGACGATCCGGAGCTGGAACGCGAGCTGCGCCGGGTGGGGGAGATCGCCGGACTCGAGATCGCCGGCGCCGCGTGGTGGGATTTCGAGCACCAGGAGGATCTCGACGACGTGCGCCTGACGGGCTGGGGCCGGCGCCGCCGCGCGGTGTATTCGGCTGCGGCGTGGCGGGGCCTGGGGCGCCGCGAGCGGGTTTTTCTCGCCGCGCGCCACGCGGCGTGGCACCGGCGCGGCGCGGCGCTGGGCCTGATCGCGCTGCAGGTGGCGCTGACCGGCGGCGTCTTTTACGGCGCGGCGCGGCTCGTGGACTGGGCGGCGCGCGCGCGCGGCCTGTCCGGCGCGACCGCGCCGGAAGCGCTGCCGTTCTGGGTCGTGGCGCTGTTCGGGCTGGCGGCGCTGGCGGGCGTGGCGACCAATGCCGCCGCGCGCCGCGGCGAACTGCGCGCCGACCGCTTCGCCCTGCGCCACGCCGGCGGCCGCGAAGCCCTCGAAGCCTGCCTGCGCTACCGCTTCGAGCGCGAGCCCTGCGCGCTGGACGAACCGTTCTGGCAGGTGGTCCTGCTGCGCAAAACGCCCACGCCCGCCCGGCGCCTCGCCCAGGCCCGCGCCCTCGAGCGCGGCGCGGAATGAATTTGGATCCAGTCCTCGTCTCGTAATCATACTCGTAATCTTGCTCTTGACCCTCTTCGCAATCTCGTTCGTGATCCCGCTCGCAATTCCGCTCGCAACCCCAAGCCCCCTCTGGCTTCGATTTTGGCGAGGGGCCTAGCCGGATAGCGGAAAAACCGCGATTCAGATTGCGAGCAGGATTACGATCAAGATTGCGATTACGATCTGAAACCAGACGGTGATGGGGATCAGGCCGCGGGGAAGGCTCAGGCCCTTTTGTCCGTCGCGGAGTTTGCGCTTGGCGCGCCCCGCGCGCGGTTGCTAGATTGCCCCGCCATGGATGGCTTGCGACGGAAGGATTCGGCATGAAGTTTTCGACGACGATTCGGTTGGCGGCGGGGTGCGCGTTCTGGGCCGCGGCGGCCTGGGCCCAGCAGACCGTCGCGCCCTCGCGGCCCATGGCCGGGGCCCCCCGCTCCGAAGCCAACGAACCCGTTTGGCACGACGCCCCGCCGGCGAAAGCCGTTGCCGCGCCCGCCGCCGCGAAACCTGCGCCCGTCGCCCCGGCCCCGGCCGCCGCGCCCGCGGCCGCGCCGCGCGGCGGAATCGCCACCCTCCAGGCTCCGGCCAACCCGTTCGGCGGCGTGCTCGACGTCCAGGCCGACGATCTGTCCTACGACGCCGCCCGCCGCCTCGTCATCGCCAAGGGCAACGTCAAGGTGTCCCGCGGCACCGATTCGGTCGCCGCCGACTACGCCGAGGTGGACACCTCCGCCGAAACCGTCGCCGCCCGCGGCAACCTCCGCATCGAGTACCAAGGCAACGTCTGGCAGGGCGAAAAGGCGACCTACAACTTCAAGACGGGGCAGGGGGATTTCGGGGCGTTCGCGGCCTACGTGCCGCCGTACCACGTCGCGGCCGACGGCGCGCGCCGCCTCTCGCTCAACCTCATGGAGCTCGACGGCGTCATGCTGACCACCTGCGAGCCCGACGATCCCGAATATTCCATCCGCGCCAGCTCGGCCACCCTCGAAGACAACCGCTACCTGCGCGCCAAGAACGTCCGCTTCCAGCTCGGGCCCGTCCCGTTCTTCTGGGTGCCCTATCTCGGGGCCGACGTCGAGGAACTGGCCAACTTCGAGTTCACTCCCGGCATGAGCTCCGACATGGGCGCCTTCCTGCTGATGGCCTACAACTATCCGGTCAACGACGTCTTCAAGTCCCGCACGCATTTCGACGTGCGCGAAAAGCGCGGCGTCGCCGTCGGCCAGGACGTGATCTGGCAGGATCCCGACGGCCGCGACTTCGCCGGCCAGGCGCGCCTTTACTACGCCAACGACCAGAAGCCCTGGCGCGACGACCAGCAGCAGGCGGAGCGCGAAGACCTGATCGACCAGAACCGCTACTGGCTGCACCTCGACGACGTCCACAACCTGACCGACCGCGACTACCTGATCTCCGAGCTGAACTACGTCAGCGACCCCTGGATGCTGTACGACTTCTTCGACGACGAATACCAGCGCAACGTCCAGCCCGAAAACCGCCTCACGCTGTCCCACCGCGGCGACCGCTACACCGCCGGCGTGCTGATGAACATGCGCCTCAACGATTTCTACGGCAACGTCGACCGCCTGCCCGAGGTGTTCCTCGACGTCAACCGCCAGCGGATTTTCCAGACGCCGTTCTTCTACGAAAGCGAGAACACCTTCGGCTATCTCGGCAAGGTCTACCCCGACGGCTCCGACGAAGAGCGCTACAACGTCTTCCGGTTCGACACCAGGCACGTGGCCTACTGGCCCACGCGCCACTTCGGTTTTCTCAGCCTGATCCCGCGCGCGGGCTACCGCGGCACCTACTATTCCAAGACCCGCGAGAGCGCGACCGTCACCAACGTCGTCGCCGTCACCAACGAGCTGGGCCAACCCGTCGGCACCACCAACGAGGTCACGCGGCTGCTCGCCGACGGCGACGCCGTCTGGCGCAGCCTGCCGGAAGTCGGCGCCGAGTCCTCCTTCAAGGCCTTCGGCGACCTCTACGACGGCCCCACCGGCATCGAGGAGGACGAAGACCTGCGCCACGTGTTCGAGCCCTACGCCGACTACACCCTGCGCTTCGAACCCAACGTTTTGCCCGAAGACCTCTGGCAGTTCGATTCCATCGACAAACTCGACGAGCGCAACGACCTGCGCCTGGGCCTGCGCAACTACCTCCAGACCCGCCGCGGCGGCGGCACCCACAACCTGGTTTTCGCCGACGTCTTCACCACCTTGCAGCTCGATCCCGACGAGGACGAGGACGCGTTCCGTTTCCTCGGCTTCAAGAACGAGCTGCGCCCGTGGTCGTGGCTGTCGTGGGATTTCGACGGCGTCTACGACGCGCAGACCAACGAACTCGATTCCTTCAGCACCCAGGTCGAAGTGCGCCAGCAAGACGTTTTCACCTTCGGCCTGGACTATCGCTACAAGCTCGATTCCCGCGAGGCCGTCGCCGGCGATCTGGTCGTCTTTCCCGAAGCGCGCTGGTCCGGCCGGGTCTACGCCCGCATGGATCTGGAGGAGTCCAACCTCGAAGAACATTCCTACTACGTCATCCACCGCACGCGCTGCCTTGGCATCGGCCTGGGCGTGCGCATCCGGCCCGAGCAGGGGTCGGATGGCGAGGACGACTACACCGTCTGGTTCCGGATTTGGCCGCTGGCGCTGCCGCAGTTCTCCAGCTCCCTGGGGCATTGAGCATGGATCTGCGCGGCCTCCAGCTCGTTACCGGCGGCGCCGGCTTCATCGGCTCCAACCTCGTCCGGCGGCTCGTCGAACTCGGCGCGCGCGTGCGCGTGTTCGACGATCTCTCCTCCGGCCACCTCGAAAACCTCGCCGGGCTGGAAAAATCCGTCGAATTCGTCCGCGGCGACCTGCGCGACGCCGCGGCGGTGCGCGCCGCCGCGGCGGGCGCGGCCCACGTCTTCCATCTCGGCGCCCTCGCGTCCGTCCAGGCCTCCGTGGACGATCCGGCGACGACCCACGAAATCAACGTCACCGGCACCCTCAACGTCCTGCTCGCCGCGCGCGCCGCCGGCGTCCGGCGCGTCGTCTTTTCCTCCTCCGCCTCCATCTACGGCGACGATCCGCAGATGCCCAAGCGCGAGGACATGCTGCCCGCGCCGCTCTCCGGCTACGCCCTGTCCAAGCTCGCCGGCGAGCACTACGGGCGGATCTTCCACGGCCTCTACGGCCTCGAATTCTTCGCCCTGCGCTACTTCAACGTCTTCGGCCCGCGCCAGGATCCGGCCTCCCACTACGCCGCCGTCATCCCGCTGTTCATGCGCGCCTACGCCGCCGGCCGCCAGCCGACCATTTACGGCGACGGCGAGCAGACCCGCGACTTCACTTTCGTGGCCGATATCGTCGCCGCGAATCTGTGTTGCCTCGACGCTCCCGCGACCGCCGCCGGCGGCGTCTACAACGTGGCCTACGGCGACCGGATTTCCGTCAACGATCTCGCGCGGCGGATCGCCGCCCTGGCCGGACAGCCCTTCGCGCCGACCTACGCCCCCGCGCGCCCCGGCGACGTCCGCGAATCCCAGGCCGATTCCGCCTTGGCCCGGCGCGTGCTGGGCTGGCGGCCCACCGGCGATTTCGCCGCCGGCCTGCGCGTCACCTACGACTGGTTCAAACCCCGCTGAACGGCGCACCGATGGACCCGGAATTCGGCATCGTGCTCACGACCGTGGCGACGCCGGACGACGCCCGGCGCCTCGCCGACGGCTTGCTCGACCAGCGCCTCGCCGCCTGCGTGCAGACCCTGGCCATCCAGAGCGCCTACCGCTGGAAAGGCGCCGTCCAGCGCGAACCCGAGCAATTGCTGCTCATCAAGACCCGCGCCGCGCTCTATCCCGCCGTCGAAACCTACCTCCGCGCGCACCATCCCTACGAACTCCCCGAAATCGTCCGCCTGCCCATCGCCGCCGGCTCCCCCGACTACCTCCGCTGGCTCGCCGCCGAGACCGAAGGCTAGGCCGCCGTGTTGCCTCAAAAGACCATGACACCGGAGGGGCGGTGAGCGGGAGCGCCGTT
>DAOTNL010000042.1:0-15633 GCA_035450765.1 Kiritimatiellia bacterium
CCGCGCGCTGGGCTACGAGGTGCTCGGCGACAACCACCTCGGCGACTGGGGCACCCAGTTCGGCATCCTGATCATGGGCTACCGGAACTTCCTCGATGCCGCCGCGCTCGAAACTTCGCCCGTCGACGAACTCCAGCGCGTCTACGTCCTCTCGCACCAGAAGTGCGAGGAAGACCCCGCCTGGAAGGACCAGGCCCGCGCCGAGCTCGTCAAGCTGCAGGCCGGCGATCCCGAGAACCGCGCCCTCTGGCAGAAGTTCATCGACCTTTCGATGATCGAATTCAACCGCATCTACGGCCGCCTCGGCGTGTCGTTCGAGCTGGTCCGCGGCGAGTCGTTCTACAACGACGCCCTGCCCGGCGTCGTCGAGAAACTCCAGGCCCTCGGCCTCGTGCGCGAAAGCGAGGGCGCGCTGGTCGCGTTCCTCGAGGACGAGAAGCTGCCGCCCTGCATCGTGCGCAAGTCCGACGGGGGGTACAACTACGCCACGACCGACGTCGCCACGGTGTTCTCGCGCGAGGCGGAGTTCCATCCCGACGGGATCGTCTACGTCACCGACGAGCGCCAGCAGCTGCACTTCCGCCAGTTCTTCGCGCTGGCGAAGAAGGCCGGGGCGAAAACGCCGCTGCGCCACATCTGGTTCGGCCTGATGCGCCTGCCGGAGGGCCTGCTCTCCACCCGCAAGGGCACCGCCATCAAGCTCGACCTGCTGCTCGACGAAGCCGAAAAGCGCGCGCTCGAAATCGTCAAGCAGGCCTCGCCCGACATGCCCGCCGAGCAGCAGCAGGCCGTCGCCCGCGCCGTCGGCATCGGCGCGGTCAAGTACGCCGATCTCTCGCAGAATCCGCAGTCGGCCGTCACGTTCACCTGGGAAAAGGCGCTGGCGATGGACGGCAATTCCGCGCCGTATCTCCAGTACGCCTACGCCCGCATCGCGTCGGTCATCGACAAGCACGCGGAGCGCTTTCCGGAGTGCGACTGGCGGAAAGAACCGCTCGTCCTCGACGCCCCGCAGGCCCGGCGGCTGGCCGTGCGCCTCGCGCGCTTCGGCGACGCCGTCCTCGACGCCGCCGAGCAGGAAAAACCCTCGCTGCTGGCGGACGCGCTCTACGACCTGTCGCAGGCCTATTCCAGCTTTTACCAGAACGTGCCGTTTCTCAAAGCCGATCCGGGCATCCGCGAAAGCCGCGTGCGCCTGTGCGATCTCGTCGCGCAGGTGCTCCGCCGCGGCCTCGCCCTGCTCGGCATCGACACCCCGGACCGCATTTGAGAGGATTCCCGCCATGAAACAGCATTCCATTTTGCCGCTGTTCGCCGTCCTGCTGCTCGCTTTCGCGACCGGCGCCGCCAAGTCGGCCGCGGCGGGCGCCGCCGCGGCGCCCCCCGCGCCCTTTTTCGTCGCCAACTGGAACGTCGAGAACCTCTACGACACGGAGGACGATCCCGACAACGAAGGCGACGACGAATTCCTGCCGAACAACGTCACCACCCGCTGGACGCAGGTGCGCTACGAAACCAAGCTCGACAACCTGGCGCAGGTGATTTCCGGCATGAACGGCGGCGCCGGGCCCGACGTCCTCGGCCTCGAGGAAGTCGAAAACGAAGACGTCGTGCGCGACCTGGCCGAGCGCCTCCCGGGCAAGCGCTACGGCATCGTCCACGTGGACTCCCCCGACCCCCGCGGCATCGACACGGCCATGCTGTTCGACCGCGGCCGCTTCACCCTGCTCGAGTCGCACGCCTACAAGGTTCCCCTGAAGTGGGGCGAAACCCGCGACATCCTCCACGCCGTCCTCGAAGACCGGGACGGCGAAGAACTCCACGTGCTGGTGAACCATTGGCCCTCGCGCGGCGGCGGCGTCGAGGAGTCCGAAATGAAGCGCGTGGTCGCGGCCCGGACGCTGGCCAAGGCCATCGAGCGCATCTACCGGCGCGAACCGGCGCCTCGCATCGTCGTCCTCGGCGATTTCAACGACACGCCGTCCGACCGCTCCATCCGCGACGTGCTCGACGTGGAATTCTATCCTTCCGATTCCGGCAAATACGATTCGGCGAAGATCTACAACCTCGCTTCCGGCAAGGCCAAGCAAGGCCAGGGCTCTTTCTTCCACGCCTTCGACGGCAAGGTGGAATGGCGCATGTACGACCAGATCATGGCCTCGGGCGCCCTCCTGCAGAACGCCGGCGGGCGCCGCAGCGAAATCTCCCTGTGGGTCGACAAGCCGGCGTTCATGGTGGAGGAACACGGCTGGGACAAAGGTTCGCCCGTGCCCACGTTCCAGGGCCAGGAAGACTACGAAGGCGGCTACAGCGACCATTTCCCCGTCGGCGTGCGCTTCGCCTACCTGGACGACGCGCCGGCGGCGGCGAAGCCGGCGCCGGAAAAACCCGTTCCCGCGGCCGCGAAACCGGCGGCCCCGGCCCCCGCCAAGGTCAAGGCCTCGGCACCCGACGAATCCGCGCGTCGCGCGGAGCCGGTCGCGGCCCAGCCCAAACGCGCCCCGGCGAAACCGGCGCGGCCCGCCCCGGCGAACTCGTCCGCGCTCGACGAACCCGTCGTCTGGTAAGCCGGCCGCCCGGCCCTAGAACTTCCAGACCAGCGTCGTCTTGGTGATCACGTCGTTGCTTTCCTTGCCTTCCGCCGGCTGGCTGTCGTAGGCGTCTTCGACGGAAAAGCGCAGGTTCAAGTTGGCCATCAGCACCGTTTCCAGGCCGATCTCGGCGTTGACGAAGTAGACGGCGTCGTCTTCGAGGTTCTGGACGAATTCCGCCGACTGCCAGACCTGGAGGTTGTCGGCGACGAGGATTTCCAGGTATTGGCCGACGCGGCCGGCGAAAAAGCCTTCCCGTTCGCCGCCTTTCTTTTCCGCGACGTAGCCGGGGCCCAGTTCGGCGCTCAGGACGGCCCGCTCGGTCCAGACGAACCGGCGCCCCAGCGACACGCTGCCGCGCAGGCGATACGACAGATCGGCGATCTGGTCGTGCTTCGCGTAGCCGTCCAGCGCGGCGTAGGTCCGTTCCGTCAGCTTGTGCTGATACTTGGCGTCGCCGGTGGCGCTGGCGGCGTCGGTTTCGCCGTCGCTCTCCCCGTAGCGGCCGGCGGCTTCCAGAAAAACGTAGCTGGCGTCGGTTTCCTTGGCGGCGCTGGCCGACCCGTCGTAGCGCATCTGGTCGCTGTTGCCGCTGGCGGTGCTGACGCCGGCTTCGATGGACCGTTTCCACGCGCCCTTTTCCTTCCGCACGGACTTCTTGGCGGGCATCTTGTTCACGCGGCCCGAGACGCCGAACACGGAACTGTCCGCGCCCTTGAAAGCTTCTTTCATGTCCGCGCCGCGATAGGTCGGCTCCGTTTTCGCGGGTTTGGCGGGCGTTTCGGGTTCCGGCGGCGTTTCCGCGACGGGCGGCACGGCGTTCGTCGCGGGTTCCGCGGCCGGCGGCTCGATTTCCGCCGGCGGTTCCGCCACCGGCACGGCCGGCTCGGCCGGCGCTTCCGGTTCCGTCGCGGCGGCGGCGTCCGCCGCGTCCGTTTCATCCGTCTGGGCGCGCGCCGCGCCGGTCCCGGCCAGCCCGGCCGCCAGGGCCAGGGCCAGCATCCACTTCAGCATCGCAAGGGTTTTCATGAGGCGCGCAACTTACGCAAGCGGGCGCGCGGCGTCAATCCGAACCGCGCCGGCGCGGGCGCGCTCAGGCGGGCGTCGGCCACTGGCCGACGTCTTCGATGTCGGCCTGGCATTTCTGGAGAGCCTCGACCACGGCCGGGTCGAACTGGGTGCCGGAATTGCGGACGATTTCCGCCAGCGCTTCCGCGGGGCTGCGGCCTTTGGAATAGGGCCGGTCGGACCGGATGGCGTCGTAGGTGTCCACGACGGCGAAGATGCGCGCGCCCAGGCAAATCTCTTCGCCCTTGAGTCCGCGCGGATAGCCGGTGCCGTCGTAGCGCTCCTGGTGGGCCAGGACGATTTCGGAGGCCGGTTCGAGCCCCGGACCGGCCTTGATGATGTTGTAGCCCAGGTGCGGATGGGTCTTCATGACCTCGCGCTCCTCCGGCGTGAGCGGCCCCTCCTTCAGCAGGATGGAATCGGGAATGCCGACCTTGCCGATGTCGTGGAGCAGCGCGCCGGTGCCGATGAACTCGATTTCCTCCAGCGACGCGCCCATCTTGCGCGCGAGCACCACGGCCATGCGCGCGACGCGCTTGCTGTGCGCGCCGGTGCGCTTTTCGCGCGTGTCGAGCATGTCGGCCATCGCCTCGAGGGTGAACTGGTAGGAATCGGTGACCTGGTCGAGGGCGCGGGACAGCGCGGCGTTCTTTTCGCGGACCATGTCCTCCAGGTGCGCCTGGTAGCGCTTGTTCTCGAGCACGAGGCGGCGGTATTTGGCGGCGCGCTCCAGCGTGGCGGAGAGCTGCGCGGGCGCGACGGGCTTCTGGACGAAATCGTAGGCGCCCTGCTGCAGCGACGTCACCGCGTCCTCGAGGGTGGCCTGCCCGGTGATGACGATGCCGATGGTGGATTCGTCGAGCGCCCGCAGCTTCTTGAGCAGGTCCAGCCCGTTGTCGGGGCCGATGTGCAGGTCCACCAGCGCGACGTCGACCATGCCCTGTTCCCGTTCCGCGATGGCCAGGGCATCCGCCGCCGTCTGGGCGGTCAGCACGGAAAAGCCCGCGCGCGAAATCATGCGCGCGAAGAGCCGGCACAGCGCTTCGTCGTCGTCCACGACCAGCACCGTGCGCTTGGGGTCCGCCAACCCGGCCGGCGCCGGCGCGAGTCCGTCGCCGGCGGCGGCGGGCAGCGGCGGCACTTCGTCCGCGAAGCACAATTTGTTGCGTCCGGTCTGCTTGGCGCGGTAGAGGGCCCGATCGGCCTGGATGAGGAAGGTTTCCGCGCTGTGGCCCGGACCGGCCAGCACGGTGCTGCCTCCGACGGATATGGTGGCGCGCAGCTCGTAGGTGCCTTTGCACAGCACCGCGCCGCGGAACGCCTCGATCATGCGGTTGGCGACCCGGCGCGTTTCGGCTTCGTCCGCCCACGGCAGGATCACGACCAGCTCGTCGCCGCCGTAGTAGCGGCACACCACGTCGGACTCCCGCACGCTGGCCTGCGCCAGCGCCGCGCACTCCTTGAGCACCTGGTCGCCGACGACGTGGCCGTAGGAATCGTTCACGGCCTTGAAGTGGTCGATGTCGACCACGAGCAGCCCGATCGAAAACGGGTGGTCCTTCGCCTGTTTCCAGATCCAGCGCAGTTCTTCGTCGAAAGCGCGGCGGTTCAGCAGGCCGGTCAGCGGATCCCGGATCGCCATCTGGAGCAGTTCCCCGTTCGACAGCAGATCGTGCCACTTGGGCTCGATCGGTTCGTTCTTCCGCGGTTGGAGATGGGACTCCGGCATGCGCACGTCGTTTTCGGAAACGACACTACCCGCAAGCCGCCGCGGGGCGCAAGTCTGTTCGCGTTCCGTTCACGTTCGGATTTCCGGCCGCGGCGAACCCCCGCCTTTACAAGTCCCCCGTTCCTCCCCTATAGTCGCCCTACTTGCAGGCCATGGATTCAACGCCGGACCATCGGGATCTTCCGCCTATCGCGGCTTTTCTGCTGCGCTGGCTCCGGCGCCTGGCCGTCGGCGGCGGCGCGTTGCTGGCGCTGCTGGTCCTCGCCGAACTGGCGGCGATCCCCTTCCTGCCGAAACGGTCGGACCGGTTCCTGCGCGCCGGGCTCGCCAACGGCCAGCCGGCCTGGATCGACAACGTGTTTTTCCCGTACCGGTTCGCGACCGCCCGGGCGGCCCTGCCGGCGCCGCCCACCGTGGTGCCGCAAACGCCCGCGCCGGACACCCTGCGCGTGGTCCTGCTCGGCGGGGCCTCCGCCATGGGATTTCCCGACGCTTCCTTCGGCATCGGCCGCCAGCTGGAGATCCTGCTGCGCCACCGCTATCCCGACCGCCCCGTCGAAGTGGTCCAGATGGCGTTCGCCGGCGGCAATTCCCACGTCCTGCGCGAAGCCGCGCGCGATTTGCAGCGGTTGCGGCCCCAGGCGGTCGTCGTCATGACCGGCAACGAGGAAGTGGCCGGCCCCTACGGCCCCGCCTCCAGCCTCGGCCGGTTCCACCACAGCTCGCGGATCGCCCGCGCGCTGGTCCTGTTCTCGCGCACGCGCCTGTCGCGGCTGTGCGCGGCCGCCTTGGACCGGCTCGATCCCGCGCGCGCCGACGACCAGGCCTGGCGCAGCCGGGAATCCATCAGCCTCCGGGGCCGGATGTCGCCCCGCGACCCGCGCCTGCGCAGCGCCTACCGCTCGTTCCGCAAGAACCTCGCCGCCATCCTCCGCCAGGCGGCCGCCGCTTCGCCCGCGGTCGTCGCCTGCACGGTGCCCGTGAACCTGCGCGACTGCGCGCCGTTTTCCACCAGCTTCCTCGACGACGAAACGGCCGCGCAGGAAGTCCGCGAAATCCTCCGCGCGGCCATCGCCGCCGAAACCGCCACCAACCGGAGCGAAGCCGCGCGCCTCTACGCCGACGCCATCCGGCGCGATCCCAACCACGCCGAAGCCCTCTTCCGCGCCGCCCGCCTGGCCCTCGCGGCGAACCGCACCGCCGAAGCCGGCGCGCTTTTCTCCCGCGCCCGCGACGCCGACGCCCTGCGCCTGCGCGCCGATTCCCGCATCAACGACATCATCCGGGCCGACGCGGACGAAGCGGGCGTTTCGCTGCTCGACGCCGAAGCCCTGTTCGCCGTCCGCTCGCCGCAGGGCATTCCCGGCCGCGAGCTGTTCCTCGACCACGTCCATTTCACGTTCGCGGGCGCCCACCTGCTGGCCGCGTCCATCCTCGACCGCCTGGAATTCCTGCGGGCGTTCGACGCCGCGCCGGCCGGCGCCGTGCCCGATGCCGCCGAAGTCGCCGCCGAGCTGCTCTACGACCCCTGGGGCGCGGCCGCCCAGCTCGAAGCCGCGCTCGACCAGCAGTTCCATCCCCCCTTCCGGCGCCAGCTGACCAACGCCGAGACCCTGGCGCAGATCACCGCCGAAAAGAACAAGGCCGACGCCCGCGCCGCCGCGTTCACGCACGCGAACGCCTGCGCCATTTTCGACCGCCGGCGCGCCGCGCGGCCGGACGATCCGTGGCTGGCCGTGCGCGCCGCGGATTGCCTGCTGCACGCCGACGCCGGCGAACCAGCGGAAACCGCGGCCGCCGCCGCCCTCGCCCGCTGGCCGCACCGCTTCGAAATCCGCGCGCGGCTGGCATTGGCGCGCGCGCTCCTTGGCCGGCCGGCGGCCGAAGGCCTCGCCCTGCTCCGGGAACCCGGCGAAGACGCCGGCTACTACGACGTCGCGCAATCCATCGAGGTCGGCCGCGAACTGCTCAAGCGCAAACAACCGGAAGCCGCCCGCCCTTGGCTCGAACACGCCTGGGAGCGCGACCCGTGGAATTCCGAGGCCGCCGGCGCGCTGGCCGAAGCCCTGCACCGGCTCGAGGGCGGCGAGGCCGCCGCCGCGCTTCTGCGGACCGCCATCGAGCGCAACCCCGGCAACCCGCTGCTCTGGGAGGATTTGGCGGTGCAGTATTGCCTGCTGGGCAACTGGAGCATCGCCACCGATTGCTTCCGCAAGTCGGAAGAAATCGCCCCGTATCGCTACGAGCGCCTGCTGAAGTGGGCCAAGGCCATGATGCGCCTGCGGCAATACGCCCGCGCGCTCAGGCCCATCCGGGCCTATTTGGCCGCGATGCCGGACGATCCCGAAGGGCTCGCCCTCCTGGCGGACATCCAGAAGCGGTTCCCCGCCCAGACCGAGCCGCCCGACGAGCCCGCGCCGAAAGAGAAATCCCCCCGCAAATTCCCGTGGGAATAGCCCGCGGCGGCGCTCACGCGCCGGGGCCGGCCGCGCGGCGGAACGCCGCTTCCTTGGTTCGCCACGCCACGTAGGCGGTCATGGCGTAGGGCAGCAGGAACAGCGCGCGCGCTTCGGCCGGCAACGCTGCCAGCCGCGCCAGCACCGTCGGCGCCCCCGCTTCCAACAGGCCCGCGCGGTGGAACAGCCAGGCCAGCGCGCCCACCGTGCAGACGCTGAGCCACAGCACCATGCCCAACCCCGCCAGCGCTTCCCGGCGCAGCGCCGCGTCGTCCAGGCCGCGCGCCGCCGTTCCCGCAAGCCGGTTGATCCCCGCCAGCAGCGCGATCGCCGCCGCGAAATGCGCCGCCGCGTTCGCCGCCAAATAGCCCTGCGCCGGCGCCTGCGTCCACCACGCCAGGAACGGCCCCAGACCCGCCGTCGCCAGCGCCAGCAACCCCAGCCGGCCCAGCCGCGCCCGCCAATCCGGCCGAGCCGCGCCGGCCGCGCGCAGCATCCACAGCCCGACCGCCAGGGGGGCGACGCTCGCGGCCACCAGCGCGGACGCTTCGCGCGCCGGCAACAGCCCGCCCAACGCCGCCGCATGCGCCGCCGCCATCGCCGGCAAGCTCCAAAACACGCACGAAAACCCGC
This sequence comes from Kiritimatiellia bacterium, assembly GCA_035450765.1. GTDB lineage: Bacteria > Verrucomicrobiota > Kiritimatiellia > CAIQIC01 > Lenti-01 > Lenti-01. Next base: position 8,478 of record DAOTNL010000042.1, read on the forward strand.
GCGCCAGCCGCAGCGCCGGCGCCGCCGGACCGTGGACCGCCGCCGTCACGTGCGCCGTCCTTCCAGCGCGGCGGCGATTTCCGCGCGCAACCCGGAAAGAAACCGCTCCGCGCCGAACGTTTCCGCGTGCGCGCGGATGGCCGCCGGCTCCCAATCCGTCCGCGCCGCGAGCGCGACGGCTTCGTTCAGCGCCTCCGGCGCCTGTTCGGAAAAGAACACGCCCGTGCGTCCCGCCACCACGGTTTCGAGCAGTCCGCCCTTGCCGAACGCCAGCACCGGCTTGCCGCACGCCTGCGCCTCCAGGGGCACGATCCCGAAATCCTCCTCGCCCGGAAACACCAGGAACCGGCAGCGCCGGTACAGTTCGCGGACGCCTTCGTCCGGCACGCGGCCGAGGAATTCCACGTTGGGCGCGGCGAGTTTCTTCAACACGTCCAGTTCCGTGCCCACGCCCGCGATCTTCAGGGGGAAGCCCGACTGCGCATAGGCCCGCACGGCCAGATCCACCCGCTTGTAGGGCACCAGCGCGGAGACGACCAGATCGTAGCCGTCGTGCCCGCCGCGCGCGTCGGGCGTGAAGAACTCCGTCGCCACCGGCGGATAGACCACGGTCGCTTCGCGCCCGTAGAACTTCCGGATGCGCGCCTGCACGTGCCGGCTGATCGCCACGAACCGGTCCACGCGGTCGCTGGCCGCGCGGTCCCAGTCGCGCAACCGCGCCAGCATCCGGTCGATCAGCGCCCGCTTGAGGCCCCCGCGGCCGAAATATTCCTCCTGCAGCGCCCAAGCGTAGCGCATCGGGGTGAAGCAGTAGCAGACGTGCTTCGCGCCCGGCGGCGGCACGAGGCCCTTCGCCACGCAATGGCTCGTGCTCAGCACCAGGTCCGTGCCCGCCGGCACGCGGAACGCTTCCATCGCCCGCGGGAACAGCGGCAGGAACCAGCGGTAGTGCTCGCGGAAGCCCGGCACGCGCTGCAGGCCCGACACGTGCACCGGACGGTTGCGGATCGCGTCTGACACCAGCTCCGGCCGGAACAGCAAGGTATAGAGTTCCGCCTGCGGGAATTCCCGGCAGATCAGGTCGAGGCAGCGCTCGCCGCCGCGCATGCCGTTGAGCCAGTCGTGGGCCAAGGCCACCTGGAGCGCGCGGCTCATTCCGCCAGCTCCGCGTAGAGCTTGCGCACGCCCGCCGCCGTCGTGCGCCACGAGAATTTCCGGGCCTGTTCCAGCCCCGCCGCGCGCAGGCGCGCGGCCGCGGCCGGATCGGTCAGGATTTCCTTGAGCGCGGCCACCGCGCCGGCGACGTCGTCGGGCGCCACGAGCCGCGCCGCGGCGCCGGCCACTTCGGGCAGGCTGGCCGCGTTCGAACACACCACCGGCGTGCCGCAGGCCATCGCCTCCAGCACAGGCAGGCCGAAACCTTCGTAGCGCGACAGCAGCGCCAGCGCGTCGGCGTCCTGGTAGGCCCGCACGAGCGCCGCGTCGTCCAGGTAGCCGGCCCATTCCACGCGGTCCGCCACGCCCAGCCGCCGCGCCGTCTCGGCCGCCTCCGGATAGCGCGCGTCCGGCGAACCCGCGATGCGCAGGCGCGCATCCACCCCGCCGTCCCGCACCAGCCGCGCAAACACCTCCACCAGCCCCGGCAGATTCTTGTACGGATCGCTCCGACCCACGTAGAGCACCGTCTTGGGCCCGCCGCGCGCCGAGGGCTTTTCGCCGCCGGGCACGTAGCGCGGATCCACGCCGTCCGGCATGACCGCGATCCGCTCCGGCGGAATCCCCAGCAGGCGCACGATGTCGTTTTTCGCCGACTCGCTGCCCGTCGCCACCGCGTCCGTCCGCCGCGCGATCTCGTGCATCAGCGCCCGGTAGACGGGGAAAAACCTCGTTTTCAGCGCCTTCGGGGTGAATTCCGGATGCACCAGCGGGATCAGATCGTGGACGTTGCAGAGGCATTTCGTCGCGTGCGGCTGGCGGCGCGGAAACGCCGGCAGCGGCACCATGAAATTCGTCGAGTGGTACACCGCGATCCGGCGCTCTTGCAGGAACCGCGCCGCGGCGAACTGGCCGCGCACGGAAAACGGGCCGTAGGGCAGTTCCGCGAACTCGAAATCCGCCTTGCCCGCCAGCCCCGCTTCCCGCTCCACGAACGCCCGGCGCTCCGCGTTGCGCACCAGCACGCAATAGCGGAAGCCTCCGCCGTCTTCCCCCAGCTGCTTCAGCAGTTCCAGCGTGTAGCGCCCGATGCCGCTCAGTTCGGGAAATACCCACCGCGCGTCCACCGCAACCCGCTTGTCCGGAACCGGATTCATTTGCGCGCAGTCTAGCCGCCGCCACCGGCCCAATCCAGCCCATTCTGTTCCGCCCCCATTGGATATTGGACATTGGATATTGAATATTGGATATTGAGGTTTTCCATGTCGCCAGACCCCGCCAACGAAAAACCCATGCGCCCGCGCCTGCCCGTATTTGCGCGCTGGCTGCGGCGCGTCGGCCGCACCTGGGTCGAGCGCGCCCGCGGCGGCGAAACCGTCTTCCTGTTCCTCACCGCGGCGTTCATCGGGCTGCTCGGCGGTCTCGGCGCCATCGCATTCGAAATCGCCATCCATCTGTTCCAGGACGGCTTCTGGGGCGCCGTCGAGCCCGGCCTCGGCTGGCTGCGCCAGGTCTCCGCCTGGAAGATCGCGCTCGTGCCCGCGTTCGGCGGCCTGCTGGTCGGGCTCATCACCACTTATCTCGTAGCCGAGGCCAAGGGCCACGGCGTGCCCGAAGTCATCAAGGCCGTGGCGCTGGCCGGCGGCAAGATCCGCGGGCGCGTCGCGATCGCCAAAACGATCGCCTCGGCCGTCACGATCGGCAGCGGCGGATCGGCCGGCCGCGAAGGTCCCATCATCCAGGTCGGCGCGGCCATCGGGTCGCGCGTCGGCCAGGCCATGGGCATGTCCGCGCGCCGCCTGCGCACGCTCGTCGGCTGCGGGGCCGCCGCCGGCATCGCCGCCACGTTCAACGCGCCCATCGCCGGCGCGCTGTTCGCCGTGGAGGTCATCCTCGGCGAATTCGGCGCGGCCCAGTTCGGGCCCATCGTCGTGTCGTCCGTGGTCGCCACCGTCGTCACCCGCACCTGGCACGGCAACGCCCCGGTCTTCGCGCCGCCGGCGTGTACCTTCGCCAGCGCCTGGGAACTGGTACCCTACGCCCTGCTCGGCCTGCTGTGCGGGCTCGTCTCCTTCGCCTATCTGCGCCTCAACTATGCCGCCGACCGGTTCTTCGAGGCGCGCCGCGGCTGGCATCCCGCGCTCCGCCCGGCCCTCGGCGGCCTGCTCGTCGGCCTGCTGGCCCTGGCCGTGCCGCACGTGCTGGGCGACGGCCATTGGCTCGCCAACGACGCCTTCGCCGGCCGCTTCCCCGGCCTTCTGCTGCTCGCGCTCGTCTTCGCGAAGATGCTGGCCACGTCCGTCACGCTCGGGTCCGGCGGCTCCGGCGGCGTGTTCTCCCCCGCGCTCGCCATCGGCGCCCTCCTCGGCGCCTGGCTGGGCGGCTTGGCCGAACCGGCGCTCGGCGCGCGGTTCGGCGGCCTGGCCGCCTACGCCCTCGTCGGCATGGGCGGGCTCGTGGCGGGCTCGATGCTCGCGCCCATCACCGCCATCCTGATGGTCTTCGAGATCACCTCCAACTATTCCATCATCCTGCCGGTCATGCTCGTCTCCATCCTCAGCACCGCCCTCGTCGCGCGGCTGACCGGACATCTGTCCATCTACACCTTCAAGCTCGACCGCGAAGGCATCCGCCTGTTCCGCGGCCGCTCCCCCGACCTGCTGCAGGACCACCGCGTGGCGGACCATCTGCGGCCGCAGGTCGAAACCATCCGGCCCGGCGAGCCGGCGTCCGTCCTCATGGACCGCATCCTGGCGTCCACCGCCGCCCAGTTTTACGTCGTCGACGAGCGCGAGGCGCTGCTGGGCGCCATCACCCTCGGCGACGCCCGCCGCGTCCTGCTCTCCCCGCCGACCCTCGCCCGCATCCTCATGGCCGAAGACGTCATGCGGCGCGACGTCCCCGCCGTCGTGCCCGGCGAAAGCCTGTCCTCCGCCCTCGCCAAGTTCGCCCGGGTCAATCTCCAGGAACTGCCCGTCGTGCAGGCCGACGGCGATCGCCGCCTGCTCGGCACCCTCGCCTACGCCGACGTCCTGACCGTCTATCAGGACGAAGTCTTCAAGGCCGATTCCGCTCCGGCCCTGTCCCGCGGCATGTCCGCCATAGCCGGCAACCGCATCGAAATCGCACCTGGATTTTCCCTCGCCGAGTGGGAGCCCTCCGCTCGTTTCCACGGCCAGACCCTGGCCGACGCCCGCCTGCCCGACGTCCTCGGCGTCCGCGCGCTGCTGCTGAAGCGCCGCGACGCAACCGGCCATCTCGCCACGCTCCTGCCCGATGCCCAGACCGTCCTGACGGCTGGCGACGTCCTCGTAATCCTAGGCCCTTCGCCCGCCATCGACCGCGCCGTCGCCGGCTAGATTTCAGCCATCCGCCCCTCTCCGCTGCGCCCTCAACGCGGCCGCAAGAATTCGTATGATTATTAATTAATGATCGTATGGTAAAATTTCATTTAAATCATGCATTATCCTGCATGGGATGCAATTGATACTTTTCAACCCATCCGGAAGTTCGTATGATCATTAATTAATGATCATACGATATTTCGAGATGGCAAGGGCCCATTCCCGCCGGCCATGGGACGGGAATTCGAACGCCGGCCCCGGCGATGGCTGGTCAGGATCGGCGCGGGCATGAGCGCTCAACGGCCGCGCGCCGGGAGGCGGGGCGCGACGGCCGGCGAAAAGCTTTTCCATCCTGCGGAAAAGTGCTAGATAGGTCTTCCGCAACGTGGAATTCCGTTTTCCACGGCGAGGACAATCCATCCCGGAGGCCCCCATGACCGCCATGCTGATCAAGAACGCCCTGGTCGTCACCCTCGACGACGCCGGCACCATCCTCCCCCAAGGCGAAATCCTTATCGAAGGTTCCAAGATTTCCGCCGTCGGCCCGTCCGTCAAGGTGCCCGTCGGCGCCCAGATCGTAGATGCCCAAGGCATGGTGGCCATGCCTGGCCTCATCAACGCCCACCACCACTTCTACTCTTCCTTCGCCCGCGGCTTCGCCCCGCCCGGCGAACCCGCCTCCAATTTCGTCCAGATCCTCGAGCGCATGTGGTGGAAGCTCGACCTCGCGCTCGACTCCGAGGCCGTCCGCTACTCCTCCCTCGTCGCCCTCCTCGAAGCCATCCATACCGGCTGCACCACCGTCATCGACCATCACGCCTCTCCGTCCTGCACCGACGGCTCGCTGGATATCATGGAGGAAACCTTCCGCCAGGCCGGCCTCTCCGGCTGCCTCTGCTACGAAACCTCCGACCGCAACGTCCCCGCCGACGGCGTCGCCGAAAACACCCGCTTCATCAAGAAAACCCAGGCGTCCGGCGATGGCCAGGTCACCGCGCTCTTCGGACTCCACGCGCAGATGACCCTCTCCGACGCCACGCTCGAGGCGACCGCCCGCGTCTGCTCGGAAACCAAGGCCGGCGTCCACATCCACGTCGCCGAGGATCTCTCCGACGAGACCGACTGCATCGCCAAGCACGGCTCGCGCATCATCCAGCGCCTCCACAAGTTCGGCCTGACCGGCAAGAACTCCCTCTTCATCCACGGCATCCACCTCGACGAATCGGAAATGGACCTCATTGCCCAGACCGGCACCATGATGGTCCATAATCCGGAATCCAACATGAACAACGCCGTCGGCACGCAGAAGATGCTGACTTTGCTGAAGAAGGGCATCCTGCTCGGCCTCGGTACCGACGGCATGACGTCGCACATGATTTCCGCCGCCCGCGTCGCCCACCTGCTCCAGCGCGCTACCCTCGCCGATCCGCGCGTCGCCTTCTGCGAAGCCTGCGACATGCTCCTCGCCAAGAACGCGCAGATCGCCGCCCGCTGCTTCCCCGAAAAGCGCGGCCAGCTCGCCCCCGGCCAGCTCGCGGACGTCGCGATCTTCGACTACGTCCCCACCACCCCCCTCGAGCCCGGCCGCTTCCTCGGCCACCTGCTCTACGGCCTCAACTACGCCCGCGTCCACACCACCATCGCCCGCGGCCAGATCCTCATGCGCGATTCCAAGATCCTGACCCTCGACGAAAAGGAAATCTGCGCCAAGGCCCGCGAATCCGCCCGCGGCGTCTGGAAGAGGTTCTAGTGCCAGGAGTCAGGTGACAGGCATCAGGACACAGGGAACAGACAAAGACCCGAAGAAATGCCCACTTGGACATTGGATATTGATCTTCTCCTCGGACGCCCATGAAAATCGGAATTGATTTAATTTCCTTCCACACCCCCGCCTACGTCCTCGACCTGCGCGTGCTGGCCGAGAAGCGCGGCGCCGACCCCGACAAATTCATCGTCGGCATCGGCCAGGAGCGCATGGCCGTCGTGCCCCCGGACCAGGACATCGTGACCCTCGCCGCCAACGCCGCCCTGCCCGTCGTCGAAAAGGCCGGCCGCGAAAACGTCGAACTGCTGATCTTCGCCACCGAATCCGGCATCGACCAATCCAAGGCCGCGGCGATGTTCTGCCACAAGCTGCTCGGCTTGCCCTCGACCTGCCGTTGCATCGAGACCAAGGAAGCCTGCTACGGCGCCACCGCGTCCCTGCGCATGGCCGCCGCCATGGTCGCCGCGCGCCCGCACACCAAGGCCCTCGTCCTCGCCGCCGACATCGCCCGCTACGATCTCGCCAGCCCTGGCGAGCCCACCCAAGGCGCCGGCGGCGTCGCCATGCTCGTCTCCGCCCACCCGCGCATCCTCGCCCTCGACCCCGAAGCCGGCTTCCATGCCGAGGACATCATGGACTTCTGGCGGCCCAACTACCGCGAAGAAGCCCTCGTCGACGGCAAGTACTCCACCAAGATGTACCTGACCACCCTCATCGACGCGTGGAAGAGCTACAAGGCCGCGTCCCAACGCGGCCTGCCCGACCACGCCCACTACTGCTTCCACATGCCGTTCACCAAGATCGCCTACAAGTCCTTCGAACGCCTCTGCAAGGCCGAAGCCGCCGAGCTGCCGCCCAAGGACGAACTCGAACGCCTCCTCGAACCGGCCCT
>DAOTNL010000043.1:0-15579 GCA_035450765.1 Kiritimatiellia bacterium
ATCGCGCAGCAACTCGTCTTCCGGCGAGAGCGTCAGCAGGAAGTGCGTCCCGAGCAGGCCGGTGCTGGCGACTCCCGCGCCGGCCAGCAGCCGCGCCATTTTCGCGGTGGCGGCTTCCAACTGGGCGGCGTCGATGCGGCCGTCGGCCAAGGCCTGCAAGCCGTTGATGCCGCGGCAATGGCTCCGCCGGGTTTCTTCGCCGGCCACCACGTCGTCGGTTCCGTTCCAAAAGCCCCAGATCGTGATGTAGTTGCGCTCGCGCTGCAGCACGGGGGATCCGTCCGGCATGCGGTGATCCCGGTGGCTTTCGTAGCGGCGCAGATCGCGGGCTTCCGGCGGCAAGGTCGAGTGATGGCCCAGCATGTAGATCGCCCGGGGATAGGTGGTGGGGACGTCGGCCGCGGCCAAATCGAACGCAAACGCGAACTCTTCGAACGGGCTGTTGAAGCCATGGGCGGCCCGTGCGCCGGGGACGTCCGCCGCGCTGACCGGATCGCCCACCTGGGACACCTTCCAGACGAGTTGGATGCCGTCCTTCGATTTCGTGTAGTAGACCTGGGCACTGTCGGAAAGGCTTTGACGCGGCGTGCGCCGCCAGCGCTCGGGCAGGAAATAGTCGAACAGATGCGGATCGCGCCCCACCACCCAGAGCTTGCCGCGCGTGCTGTCGCAGTCGCCGTGGACGTAGTCCACGCCGAAAATGCGCGCGGGATGCAGGTGCGGGGGAAAGGACCGGGGTCGTTCCTGGGTCTGGAACCGGTCCCGCTGCCGTTCGAGATAGGTTTGACGCCGCTCTTGCTTGGCCTGTTTCTCGTATTCCGGAGTTCGCTCCAGCAGCTCGAAATCCACCAGGGCATAGGCCGTCCGCCCGCTGCGGTCCTGCAACAGCCCGCCGTTCGGTTTAGGCCGGACGATCACGTGCTGCGGCTTCACGTCCAACACGTGGAAGCCCGCCTGCTGCATGTCCTCGATGGAGCGGTCCAGCATGGCCAGGGCAAATGAGTTCGCATCGGCATAACCCGCCGCCTGCGAAGCCTGGGCCGCGGCCGCTTCTGTGCTCGCCACGCCCTTGATCCACTCGTAGATGAGGATGTACTGCCGATAAATGTCCAGTTCCACGTCCCGGTACTTCGCCTTCTTGTAGTCGATTTTCGACTTGGAGCGCCCCGTTTGCCAGAGTTCCAGGCGTTTGGCCGGAACGAAAATGGCCAGCGGCTTGTGGGTGCGGATCGTGCCCGGGCGTGCCCGCGCCCGCATTTCCATCAACAAGGAGAATTCCTCATAGGGGGAATTGAAATCCGTCTCGATGAATTTTGAACGGGTAAAGGTGTCCATCGGCACGTCTTCACCCATGCGGCACCATTTCACGACGATGTCTTTGCTGGCCCCCGCCACGGGCTTGGTCTTGATCTTGTAGACCGTGCTGGTTCCCTGCAGCGCTTCGCGGCTTTTGCCGAACCACTCCGGTTCCAGCCAGTTATCCGGCCACAGGTGCCGCAGAAACGGCCGGCCGAACGGCGTCACGTACAGATCTGCGCCATCGGCCATCCGATAGTGGTCGTAGGGCACGCCCAGCAGCGTTTTGCGGGTCGGGATGGAGGCTTCCTTTTCCATGTCCGGAGTGCTCCAATTCAATCACAGTCCGGCCGGAAAATCAAACGGTCCGCGCCGCCCGCCGGGAACGGATTTGGCTTGAATATATTCTTGCATGGCCGAAGATGCGGTTTGGTTCCCACGTAAAGGAAAAGTCATGAATGCACATCCCGCCAAACTGCCATTGGAATGGATCGAAAACCGGCGCACGAGCCAGGCCGAAACCTGCCGCGCCCTGGAACGATTGCTGCCGCCGGGCATCACGGGAATCGCCCGGCAGTTGCACCGCCAGCTCGACGGCTACCACATGAGCCCGCTGAAAAGCCTGTCGGGCCTGGCCGCGCTGCTGGGCGTGGGCGGCATCTGGGTCAAGGACGAGTCCCAGCGCCTGAGCCTGAATTCCTTCAAAGTGCTGGGCGGCTCCTTCGCCATCTACCAGTTTCTCCGCAAGCGGCTGGGCATCCGCGACCGGGAACTGACGGTGTCCGAGTTGAAGTCCGAAAAGGTGCGCGCCCAGCTCGGCGACATCTGCTTCGCGACGGCCACCGACGGCAACCACGGCCGGGGCGTGGCGTGGGCGGCGATGGAACTGGGTTTCCGCTGCGTTGTGTACGTCCACGAGCGAACGTCCAAACCCCGCATCCAGGCGATCGAGGAATACAGCGCGGAGGTGAAGGTGATCCCGGGGACCTATGACGATGCCGTGCGGGCCATCACCCGGGATGCCGCCGCCAACGGCTGGCAGATCATCTCGGACACCTCGTGGGTGGGCTACGAAGACATCCCGTGCTGGGTGATGCAGGGCTACACCACCTTGATGGCCGAAATCCAGGAGCAGCTGGCGGGGCAGGGTATCAGCCAGCCCACGCACGTGTTCGTGCAGGCCGGCGTGGGCGCGCTCGCGGCTTCCGTGGCGGGCTATTACCGGAAGTTGTTCGGAGAGCGGCGGCCGACGGTGGCCGTGGTGGAGCCGGACAAGGCCGCTTGCCTCTTCGAGTCCGTCAAATGCGACGACGGACGGCCCCATTCCGTCGCGGGCACCTTGGATACGATCATGGCCGGCCTGGCCTGCGGGGATCCCAGTCCGCTGGCGTGGGACGTCCTGTCCCGGTGCGCGGATTATTTTTTGGCGTGCCCCGATTTCGTCGCCGCCAAAGGCATGCGCGTCTATGGCGTGCCGGTGGCGGGGGATCCGTTCATCGTCTCCGGCGAATCCGGCGCGGTGACGCTGGGCGCGCTGATGTACGTTGCCGAACACGAAGGCTTGGCGGACCTCAAGCGGAAGATGCAGCTCGGTCCCGAGTCCCAGATCTTGCTCATCAACACCGAAGGGAACACGGATCCGGATCACTTCCGCCGGGTGGTTTGGGAGGGCGGCGATCCGGTGCCGCGGGAATTCCGCCGGAAATTGTACTGAACCCGCCGGTCTTCCGGACCTTGGACGAAACCCGAATGCCACGCCCAAAAGGAGAAGCCATGACGAGAAAATCGAATCCCCAAGTCGCCGCGAGCGCCCACAGCGGCCGGCCGCGCCAGCCGTTCGCCATCGGAAGCGGTACGCCCCGCATGTTGTTGGTGGACGTTTCCAAGCCCATGCGCCGGCTTCTGGTCAAGATGTTGAGGAAATCTTCTCCCGACATCCTCGTCGCCGTGGCCGGTTCCGTGGCCGAGGCCGTCCGCATGTTCGACATGCTGCGGCCCAAGACCATCCTGCTCGATCTGCATCTCCCGGACGGGAGCGGGCTGGAAGTCCTGCGCCACGCCATGGCGTTGGATCCCTACTGCATGGTCGTCGTCCTGACGAGCCGCGCGGATGCGAAAACGCGGCTGCACTGTTTCGAGGAGGGTGCGGATTTCGTATTCGACAAGTCCGATGCGTTCGAACGCGCGGTCGAAACCGCGCGGCAAGCGTCGCGGCGACAGTTGGCCCGGACGCCGCGCCGACCCATTCCGCGGCTGTCCATCAGCGCGGATTTCGTGTTGGAGAACCCATCCGGCCTGCACGTGCTGCCCGCCGCCCGGCTGGTGAAGCTGGCCAGCGAGTACCGCGCGAAAATCGAAATATCCCATGGAGATCGCACGGCCGACGCCAAGGACCTGATGGAAGTCCTGGCCTTGGGCGCCGAATGCGGCGCCCACTTGGCCGTGACCGCCACGGGCGCCGACGCCGCGCAGGGGCTCGCCGCAATCCGAAGCCTCGTCGCGAAGAAATTCCACGACGACTTCGCGCCGGTCCGGCGTATCCGGCCGGGAAAATGCACCAATCCCTAGGCGGGCGCAGACAATCCATGGACAAGCCGCCGCCGTCGCGGCAACGAACATCCGAAACAGACATAGAAAGGAAAACCCATGACCCCAAGAACGCTATACATCACGGAACACGACAAAAAACGGCTGATGGAACTTGCCGGAGTGGCCACGGAGTTCGGCAGCCATGCCCGGAAGGATCTCGAGTCGCTGGTGACGGAATTGGAGCAGGCGGTGATCGTTCCTCCCCAAAACGTCCCCCCCGACGTGGTGACCATGAACTCCAAGGTCGCCTTGCTCGATCTGGACACTTCCGAACGGATGGAATACGTGCTCGCGTTTCCCAAAGATGCGAACATCGACAATGGCTCCATTTCGGTTCTCGCCCCCATCGGAACCGCGATCCTGGGATACGCCAAGGGCGATGTCGTCGAATGGCCGGTTCCATCCGGAAAGCGCCGGATCCGGATCGAAGACATCCTGTATCAGCCGGAAGCCGCCGGGGATTACAGCCGGTAAGGGCCGGCCTCGTCGGGACCGGCCACGGAAAACCGAAACCCGCTCTAAAATCCGGTCGTCATGGCCGGCGCCCTATCCGATGGGTTGGGGCCGGGGGGTGCGGTCTTCGATCTGGGTGGTCAAGCCCATTTTTCCGAGCAGATCCAGGAACGGTTCGGGATCGAGCTGTTCGATGTTGACCATGGTTTTGGCGTCCCAGGTTCCGCGGGCGATCAGGATCGCGGCGGCGGCGGGCGGGACGCCGGCGGTGTAGCTGATGGCCTGGGATTCCAGTTCCTTGTAGCATGCCGCGTGGTCGCAGACGTTGTAGATGAAGATTTCCTTCCACTCTCCGTCCTTCTCGCCCTTGACCAGCGTGCCGATGCAGGTATGGCCCGTGTAGCGTTTGGCCAGGGACGTTGGATCGGGGAGGATGGCCTTGAGGACCTTGAGCGGCACGACTTCGACGCCTTCGGCGGTCTTGACGGATTTTTCGGACAGCATGCCGACGTTCTTGAGCACGTTGAACACGTTGATGTAGTGGTCGCTGAACCCCATCCAGAACCGGATGCTTTCCGCATCGACGTAGCGGGACAGGGAATGGATCTCGTCGTGGCCGGTCAGATAGACCGGTTGGGCCCCCACGACCGGGAAGTCGAACACCCACTTCTCGTCGTGGACGGGGCTGCTCACCCACTTGCGGTCGATCCAGGACCACACTTTCACGAACTCGCGGAAGTTGATTTCGGGATCGAAATTCGTGGCGAAATACTTGCCGTGGCGGCCGGCGTTGACGTCCAGGATGTCGATGGTGTCGATCCGGTCGAAATGGCGCTTGGCGGCCAAGGCACAGTAGGCGTTGACGACGCCGGGATCGAACCCGGCGCCCAGGATGGCCGTGACGCCCCGCTCGGCGCACCGGTCGGCGCGCTTCCATTCGTAGTTGGCGTACCAAGGTGGGTCTTCGCACACCTTGGCGGGATCTTCGTGGATGGCGGTGTCCAGATAGGCCGCGCCCGTCCGCAGGCAGGCCTCGAGCACCGTCATGTTGACGAAGGCCTGAGCGAGATTGAGCACGATGCCGGACTGGGTCTCCTCGATCAGCCGGGCCACGGCATCCACGTCGAGGGCATCGACCGTCCGGGCGTGGAGCTTGCGGGAGGCGTCCTTCCAGTGGCCTTTCCGGTGGATGCTGGCGATGATCTTGTCGCATTTGCTCTTCGTCCGGGAGGCGATGCAGACGTCGCCGAGCTCGTCGTTGTGCTGGGCGCACTTGTGGGCAGCCACGTGGGCGACGCCTCCGGCGCCGACGATCAACACGTTTTTCTTGGTCATGGGCAGGTCCTCCTTGGTTTATGACAGGCTGCAAAGGTAATCGGCGTAGGAAAACGACCGGACGAGGTCCACCGTTCCGTCCAGGCGCCGCACGGCGATGGCCGGCATGGGCAGGCCGTTGAACCAGTTCTTCTTGACCATGGTGTAGCCGGCCGCGTCGGCGAAAACGACGAGATCCCCCGGCCGCAACTCGCCCGGAAAGCGATAGGTTCCGAACACGTCCCCCGCCAAGCACGTGCGGCCGGCGATCTGGTATTCGCGCCCGTCCGGCGGTTCGGGCTGCGCCAGCCGGGCCGAGGTTCCGTATATCAGGTGGTCCAGCATGTGGGGTTCGACGCCGGCATCGACGATGGCGACGTCGGCGTCGCTGCGGACGACGTCGAGGACGCGGGCGACGAGAAAACCGGCGCCGGCCACGGCCGCTTCGCCGGGTTCCAGATAGATCTGCACGCCATGGCGGCGGGAGAAGCCGGCGAGCGCGCCGCAGAAGTCGTCCAAGGGATACCCCGCCCCGGTGAACGAGACCCCGCCGCCCAAACTGACCCATTCCAGCCGATCGAGCAGGGAACCGAATGCTTCTCCGATGTGCGCAAGAATCCGCGCGAAGCTCGCGAAGTCGTCGTTTTCGCACTGGCAATGGAACATGAGTCCCGACAGCAGCGGCAGGACCTCTTCGATCTCCGCGCGGTTCCGGGCTCCGAGCCGGGAATGGGGACGGGCGGGATCGGCCAGGTCGAAATGGGAATGGCTGACGCCGGGCTGGACCCGCAGCCCGAGCGGCATGCCGGCGACCCGCCCGCAATGGCGCTTCAGTTGCGAGACGGAGTTAAAAATGATTTTGTCGGCAAGCGTGCGGACGTGCGCGATCTCGTCGTCGGAGAACGCGACGGAGTAGGCATGGGTCTCCTTCCCGAATTTCTCGTGGCCCAGCCTGGCCTCGAACAGGGAACTGGACGTGGTGCCGTCCAGGTATTCCCGCATCAGCGGGAAGACGCTCCACGCGGAAAAGCATTTCAGGGCCAGCAGCGACTTGGCGCCCGAACGTTCGCGGACCGACCGGATGACTTCCATGTTGGCGAGGAGCCGCGCTTCGTCGATCAGGTAGAACGGCGTCGGCGGCAACCCGGACGCTCCCCGCAGAAAATCATGGATGAATTCCGCGCGTCGCACTTGCGGACGGCCATCCGCAGGCCGCCGCTCTTTTTTTTTCGGAAAAGACATAGACTCGACATAGCGGCCCGCCCGATCCGCGGCAAGCAAAATCCGCCGTCCGCGGAGGATATGCCAACGGAAGGACATGCCAACGAATACGGGCATGTCGGAGATTTCCGCTTGCGGGCCCCGCGCCGAGCGGCTACAGTTCGCCGTCTTCCCGGAAGCCGTGCCGGATACCGGAATCAACCGAATGGATTCGAAATGAAGACGAAAAACCAGAAGCTCCTGAATTGGGTCGATGAAATCGCCGCCCTCTGCAAACCCGACGCCATCCACTGGTGCGACGGCTCGCAAGCCGAATACGACGCCATGATCAAGCTCATGGTCGACTCCGGCGCGGCCACGCCGCTGCCGAAGCGGCCCAACAGCTATCTGTTCCGCAGCGATCCCAGCGACGTGGCGCGGGTCGAGGACCGCACCTACATCGCGTCGCGCACCCAGGCCGAAGCCGGCCCGACCAACAACTGGATCGATCCGGTCGAACTGAAAAAGACCATGACCGGACTCTACGACGGCTGCATGCGGGGCCGCACCCTGTACGTGATTCCCTTCAGCATGGGTCCCGTCGGCTCTCCGATCGCGAAAATCGGCGTCGAGATCACCGATTCGCCCTACGTCGTGGTGAACATGCACATCATGACGCGCGTCGGCGACAAGGTCCTGGAAACCCTCGGCGAAAACGGCGAATTCATCCCATGCCTGCACTCCGTCGGTGCGCCGCTGGCGCCGGGCCAGAAGGACGTGGCCTGGCCCTGCGCTCCGATCGAGAAGAAGTACATCGCGCACTTCCCGGAAGAGAACCTGATCTGGTCCTACGGCTCCGGCTACGGCGGCAACGCGCTGCTCGGCAAGAAGTGCCTGGCGTTGCGCATCGCTTCCACGATGGCCCGCCGCGAAGGCTGGATGGCCGAGCACATGCTCATCCTGCGCCTGACCAATCCGGAAGGCCGGCGCTTCCACGTCGCCGCCGCCTTCCCGAGCGCCTGCGGCAAGACCAATCTCGCCATGCTCCAACCGACCATTCCGGGCTGGAAGTGCGAGTGCATCGGCGACGACATCGCCTGGATGAAGTTCGGCGCGGACGGCCGCCTGTACGCCATCAATCCGGAAGCCGGTTTCTTCGGCGTCGCGCCCGGCACCAGCGCCAAGTCCAATCCGATGGCCATGGAGACCATCCGGCGCAACACCATCTTCACCAACTGCGTCCTGACCGACGACGGCGACGTCTGGTGGGAAGACATGGACGTCGAGTGCAAGCACGGCATCGACTGGAAGGGCCAGGATTGGACGCCGGACAAGAAAGATGCCGCCGGCAAGCCGGTCAAGGGCGCCCACCCCAACGCGCGTTTCACCGCCCCGGCCCGCCAGTGCCCGGTCATCTGCCCGGACTGGGAAAATCCCAACGGCGTGCCGATCGACATCTTCGTCTTCGGCGGCCGGCGGTCCAAGCTGGTGCCGCTGGTGAGCCAGGCGTTCGACTGGGACCACGGCGTCTACATGGGCGCCACGGCCGCGTCGGAAGCCACCGCCGCTGCGCTGGACGTCAAGAGCGCCATCCGCCGCGACCCGATGGCCATGCTGCCGTTCTGCGGCTACCACGTCGGCGACTATTGGCAGCATTGGTTCAACATGGGCGACCAGCTCGGCGCCAAGGCGCCGCAGATCTTCTACGTGAACTGGTTCCGGAAGTCCCCGGACGGCAAATGGCTGTGGCCGGGGTTCGGCGAGAACGCCCGCGTCCTCAAGTGGATGTGCGAACGCGTCGAAGGCAAGGTCGGCGGCGTGGAAACCCCGGTCGGCACCGTGCCGAAACCCGGCGATCTGGACGTCGGCGGCCTGAAGATCAGCGAGGCCGAAATCGCCGAACTGCTGCGCATCGACCTGGACGGCTGGAAGGGCGAAGTGCCGGAGATCGAGGCCTATCTGAACCAGGCCGGCGACCGCCTGCCGGCCCGCATGAAAGCCCAGCTCGCCGCGCTCAAGAAGCGCGTCGGTCTCTGATCGCCGCCCGTTCCGGCGACGGAATCCGCAGTCCCGCGGTGGACGGCGGATTCTTTTTGCGGTAGATTCGCCGGGAAATTTCCGCCGTCATGAAGAAAAAAGTCACCATCCGCTACTTCGCGCTCGTCGGCGCCCGGCGCGGCACGCAGACCGAGCCCTACGAAACCGAAGCCGCGACCGCCCGCCAGTTGCTGCACGAAATCCAGGCCGGCGGCCAGATCCCGCTGACCACCAATATCGTCAAGGCCGCCATCAACGACGAATTCGTCGAGTGGGACGCCCCCATCCAGGACGGCGACCAGATCACGCTGCTCCCGCCCTTCTCCGGCGGCTGAGCGACCGGCCCCGCGGCCATGAAGGATTTTCCGCTGTCCGTTTTCGCCTCCGCCGCGCGGTCGACGGTCGGCGGCGTGCTGGCCTTCCAGGCCGGCTTGACGGGCGCCGGGCTCATCGTGTTCGCGGAAGGGCTGGACCGGGCCGGCACCTGGGTTTGGTGCCTTTTCGCGTGGATGGCGCTGGTTCCGTTCACCATCGCGCGGTTGTGGGGACTCCTGCTGGCGCCCGTCTTGGTCGTGTTGTTCTACGGCGCCGTTTGGCGCGAATGGAACCGGTTCGTCGTGGCCGGCGGAACGGCGCTCGCTCTCGCGGCGACAACGCTGGTTTGCGCGCGGCACAATCCGTTCGCAGATCGAACCTCCGCCACGGCGTTCGGAATCACCGCGGGATCTGCCTTGGCGTTGATCGCGCTCGGTGCGGCGCTAGAAATCCTGAAAACCCGCGCGTCGGTAAATCGACGTCCGCCCCCGCCCCGTCCGCCGACAGATGCGACTACCGGCGACTCCCCACCGTAATCCTTCCGGGCCGCGCCGCCGGCTACCTCGGCAGCACGTGCCAGAGGATGGCGAAGTAGTGGCAGGCGCCGCCCGCCAGCACCGCCAGGTGCCAAACCGCGTGGTGGTACGGCACGCGCTTAAAGAGGTAGACGACGGCCCCCAGCGTGTAGCACAGCCCGCCCGCCACCAGCCACCGGATGCCCGCCGGCGACATCTGCTCCAGCAGCGGCTTCAGGGCGAACACGATGATCCATCCCATCACCAGGTACAGCGCCGTGCTCGCGCCCTTGAACCGCCCCGTGAAGAAGCCCTGGAACACCAGCCCCGCCGCCGCGATGCCCCACACGATCCCGAACAGCGTCCACCCCAGCGCCCCCCGCAGCGTGATCAGCATGAACGGCGTGTAGCTGCCCGCGATCATCAGGAAGATCATCTCGTGGTCCAGCACCCGGAACACCCGCTTGACCCGCGGCCACGGAAAACTGTGGTAGAGCGTCGACGTCGTGAACATCCCCACCATCGCCGCCCCGTAGATCGCGCAGGGCACCGTCTGCCACGCGCCTTCGCCGCGCGTCGCCGCCGCCACCATCAGCACCGCCAGCCCCGCGATCGCCAGCAGCGCGCCGATCCCGTGCGTGATCGCGTGCGCGATCTCTTCGCCGAACGTGTACTTGGAGGGCTGGTAGCTCATCTGTTTTCAGACCTCCATGGCCTTGCGCCATGGATGAATCAGGTTCGTCCGCCGACATGGCCTGCGGACCTGATTCACCCACCACGCAAGGTGGCGGGGGTCTCGGAGATCACCGCTTGTATTTCTTCCGCTTGCTGTAGCCCGTGTGCAGGAGCTGGTGCGATTTCTTGCCCAGCGGCGCGCCGAGGAAGTCGGCGTAGAGCTTCTGGACCATCGGGTTTTCGTGCGAGCAGCGGAACGCGCTCTTCTCGTCGTCGCGGTAGATGCCCGCCGCGCGCTGCTTGCGGATCTCGTCGGTCGCGCCGTAGGGTTGCCCGCCGCCGCCCACGCAGCCGCCGCGGCACGCCATCACTTCGATGAAGTGGTACGGCGTTTCCTTGCCCTTGGCGCGCGCGGCGCGGACCTTGTCGAGCACCTTCTCGATGTTGCCCATGCAGTGGGCCACCGCCACGCGGACGTCTTTGCCGGCCACTTTCAGCGTCGCTTCCTTCACGCCGTCGAGGCCGCGGATGTCCTTCAGCTCCATCGACGGCAGGCGCTCCTTCGTCAGCGCCCAGTGGGCGGTGCGCAGCGCCGCTTCCATCACGCCGCCCGTCACGCCGAAGATCGTGCCCGCGCCCGTGTAGTCGCCCAGCAGCGAATCCACGCGCTCGTCCTCCGGCAGGTTCCGGAAGTCGATGCCGGCGCTCTTGATCATCCGGCACAGCTCGCGGGTGGTGAGCGAAATATCGATGTCCTGCTGGCCGGAGCTGCTCATTTCCGCGCTGCGCTGGATCTCGAACTTCTTGGCCGTGCACGGCATGATGGACACCACGAAGAGGTTCTTCGGGTCAATGCCCATCTTCTCCGCGTAGTACGTCTTCGTCAGCGCGCCGACCATCGCCTGCGGCGACTTCGCCGTCGAGAAGTTCGGAATGAAGTCCTGCGCGAACTTCTCCATGTAGTCCGTCCACGACGGGCAGCAGCTCGTGATCAGCGGCAGCTCGCCCTTGCCGTGCACGAAGCGCTCGATGAATTCCGTGCCCTCTTCCATGATGGTGAGGTCGGCGCCGAAGTTGGTGTCGAACACGGCGTCGAAGCCCAGGCGCCGCAGCGCGGAATAGATCTTGCCCGTCAGCAGCGTGCCGGGTTCGTAGCCGAAGTCTTCGCCCAGCGCCACGCGCACGGCGGGCGCGATCTGCACCACGCAGTGCTTCGTCGGATCGTTCACCGCCGCGTAGACTTCCTTCGCGTGGCTGTGCTCGTAGATCGCCCCCACCGGGCAATGCGCGGAGCACTGGCCGCACTTGATGCACGGCGACTCGTTCAGGGTCACGTCCGCCGCCGGCGCGATGCGCGATTTCTCGCCGCGCCCGATGAATTCCAGCGCCCAGACGCCCTGCATCTGCTGGCAGACGGCCGCGCAGCGGCCGCACAGGATGCACTTCTCCGGGTTCAGGATCAGGCTGCCCGTGCTGTCGTCTTCCGGCAGGTCGCGCAGGCGCTTGCCGAACGGCGCCTCGCGGATGCCGAACTCGGCGGCCAGCCGCTGCAGCTCGCAGTTGTTGTTGCGCGGGCACTGCAGGCAGTCGTCCGGATGCGTGGACAGGATCAGCTCGATGACCGTGCGCCGGATGCCCCACAGCTCCGGATCGTGGGTAACGATTTCCTGGCCTTCCGCCACGGGCGCGGTGCACGCGCGCACCAGCTTGTTGAGGCCCTTGACCTTCACCACGCAGATGCCGCACGCCGCCCACGCCGGCAGGTCCGGGTGGTAGCACAGGCTCGGGATCTTCACGTGCGCCTGCTTCGCCGCGTTCAGGAGGTTCGTCCCTTCGGGCACCTCGAGCTCCAGCCCGTTGATCTTCAGTTTGACCATTTTCATCGTCGTCCCCTTCTCAGCGGCGGCTCACGGCGCCGAACTTGCACGCCTTCAGGCACTCGCCGCACTTGATGCAGTTTTCCTGGATGATCCGGTGCGGCTTCTGCCGCTCGCCCGCGATCGTGTTCACCGGGCACTTGCGCGCGCACAGGGTGCAGCCGATGCACTTGGCCGGATCGATCATGTAGGTCACCAGCTTCTTGCACTTGCCCGCCGGGCAGCGCTGTTCGTCGATGTGCGCCGCGTATTCCGCCTCGAAATACTTCATGGTGGACAGCACCGGGTTCGGCGCCGTCTGCCCCAGGCCGCACAGCGCCGCCTTCTGCATCGCCGTGCCCACCTCGCGGATCTTGTCGAGGTCGCCGCGCGACCCCTTGCCTTCCGCGATCTTCTCGAGCAAATTCAGCAGCGTGCGCGTGCCGATCCGGCACGGCGCGCATTTGCCGCAGCTTTCGTCCACGCAGAATTCCTGGTAGAACCGCGCCACGTCGACCATGCAGTCGTCTTCGTCCATGACGATCATGCCGCCCGAGCCCATGATGGACCCCAGCGCCTGCAGGTGCTCGTAGTCGATCGGCACGTCGAGGTAGTCCGCCGTGATCACGCCGCCCGACGGCCCGCCCGTCTGCACGGCCTTGAACTTCTTGCCGCCGCGGATGCCGCCGCCGATGTCGTAGATGATCTCGCGCAGCGTGATGCCCATCGGCACTTCGATCAGCCCGGAATTGTTGATCTTGCCCGTCAGCGCGAACACCTTCGTGCCCGTGCTCTTCGGCGTGCCGATCTTCGCGAACCAGTCGCCGCCCCGCAGGATGATGACCGGCACGTTCGCGTAGGTCTCCACGTTGTTGATGACCGTCGGCTTCTGCCACAGGCCCGACACCGCCGGGAACGGCGGCCGGGGAATCGGCATGCCGCGCTTGCCCATCGTCGAGGCCAGCAGCGCCGTTTCCTCGCCGCAGACGAACGCGCCCGCGCCCAGCCGGATCTCCACGTCGAAGTCGAAGCCCGTGCCGAGGATGTCCTTGCCCAGCAGGCCGTATTCGCGCGCCTGCTTGATCGCCGTTTCCAGATGCTCGATCGCCAGCGGGTATTCCGCGCGGATGTAGACCACGCCCTTGCTCGCGCCGATCGTCCGGCCCGCGATCGCCATCGCCTCGAGGACCGAATGCGGATCGCCTTCGATCGTGGACCGGTCCATGTAGGCGCCCGGATCGCCTTCGTCCGCGTTGCACACGACGTATTTCTGGTCGGCGGCGGCTTCCTTCGAGAACTTCCACTTCATCCAGGTCGGGAAGCCCGCGCCGCCGCGGCCGCGCAGGCCCGACTTGCGCATCTCGTCCACCACCTGGTCCGGCGTCATTTCCGTCAGCACCTTGGCCAGGGCCGCGTAGCCGTCGCGGGCGATATATTCGTCGATCTTCTCCGGATCGATCACGCCGCAGTTGCGCAACACGATGCGGAACTGCTTTTGGTAGAACGAAATGTCCTCCAGCTTCGTGTTCAGGTGGCTCTGGCTCTTGTCGTAGAGCAGCCGCTTCACCGGCCGGCCCTTGATCACGTGTTCGGCCACGATTTCCTTCGCGTCCGCCGCCTTCACCGTCACGTAGAACGTCTCGTCGGGCAGGATCTTCACGATCGGGCCCTTCTCGCAGAAGCCGAAACAGCCCGTGCGCACCACCTGCGCCTCGGCCTGCGCGCCCTGCTCGGTGATTTCCTTCTTGAGCGCGTCGTAGAGCTCGGCCCCGTGGCTCGCCACGCAGCCCGTCCCGCCGCAGACCAACAGATAGGTTTTGATCGCCATCGCCGTCTCCTCTTCCCCTATTTCCGGACGATGTCCGCCGCCGGCTTGTCGAACACGTGGTCGTTCACCAGCAGCTTGCGGACGACGTGCTGGTTCACGATCTTGCGCGCCGTGTCCGCGTCCACCTTGCCGTAGACCACCGTGGGCATGCCGGGCACCAGCACTTCCACCGTCGGCTCGCTGTGGCACAGGCCCATGCAGCCCGTCTGGCGGATCGCCACGTTGCCCAGCCCCGCCTTGTCCAGCTCGTCCACCAGCACGTCGAAGGTGCGCTTCGCCTCCGCCGCGATGCCGCACGTGCCCATGCCCACGATGATCTGCACGTCCTTGTGCGCCGCGTCGCGGGGATTCATCTCCGCGTGCTTCGCTTCGCGCAGTTTCTTCAGGTCAGCCAACGTCAATTTCGCCATGTTGCACCTCGTTGCGGATCTCTTCCTCGTTGGAAGAGAAAAATTTCTTCATCAAGCCCAGCGTCCCGGCCTGTTCCAGGTCGCCCAGCGCGGCCGCCAGTTCCGACCGCCGCACCTCGTACGCCCGGCCGTTTTCCTCGCGGCGCACCGCCAGCTCGCAGGCGCCGGGAAACGCCATCAGCTCCGTCAGCGTCGCCGCCGCGTCGCCCAGCGGCGGCGCATCCACGTGCGCCAGGTCGAACGCCAGCCGCACCGTCGTGCCGCGGCCCGGCGCCGATTCCAGCGCGAACGAGCCGCCGCACTGCTCGGCCGCCTGCTTCGCGAACGGCAGGCCCAGCCCGACCGTCCGGCCCGGATGCTTGCCCGCTTCCGACCAGAACGGATCCAGCGCCTGCCGCGCCGTCGCCGCGTCCATCCCGCGGCCGTCGTCGCGCACCGACACCTCCAGCCGCGGCCCGCGCCGGACCAGCTCCAGCCGCACCTCGGCCGCGCCGGCCTCGAAGGCGTTCTGCACGAGCTCCGAAACCGCGTCGCATATCGTCGCCTGCATGGGTCCGCTCCGGACGCCGCCGGACGCCTACGCCTGCGCCTGGGTCTGGTACTGCGCCACGATGCCCGCGACGTCTTCCTTCTTCAGGTTGCCGTGCATCGTGCCGTTCACCGACAGCACCGGCGCCAGCCCGCAGCAGCCCAGGCACCGCACCGCTTCCACCGAAAACTGCCCGTCGGGCGTCACCACGTTCAGGCCCACGCCCAGGATGTTCTCCAGTTCCTGGATCAGGTCGTTGCCGCCCTTCAGGTAGCACGCCGTGCCCATGCACACCGAAATCCGGTTCTTGCCCGGCTTCTTCAGCTTGAAGAAGTGGTAGAACGTCAGCACCCCGTACACCTGCGCCAGCGGAATCTTCAGCAGATCCGCCACCTGGAACGCGACCGAGCGCGGCACGTAGCCGAAATGCTCCTGCACCCGGTGCAGCACCATGATCAGGTTGCCCGGCTGCTTCTTCCAGTGCTGGATGAATTTCTCCAGCTCCGGGGTCAATCGCTCCTGGACCTCTGCGCTTTGTTCTGTGCTCACCGTCGATTCCTCC
>DAOTNL010000044.1:0-15329 GCA_035450765.1 Kiritimatiellia bacterium
CGCGCGCGCGGACTGCGGTCGCTCTGCCTCGATGGCCAGCGCGTCGTGCGCGTGGCCAACGGCCATCCCTTGATGGGCGGCGTGACGGGCACGGGCTGCGGGGCCACGGCCATCATCGGCGCGTTCGCGGGAGTGGATCCCGATCCGGTGTCCGCGGCCGCGACGGCGCTGGCCTATTACGGGCTGGCGGGCGAATACGCGGCGGACGGCGCGGCGGGACCGGGCTCGTTCGCGGTCCGCTTCCTGGACGCGCTGCACGGGCTGACCGGCGAAGAAGTCCTCCATGGGTGCAAAATCCGCGGGGGCTGAGATGGGCGCCGTCGATTACAGCCTCTATCTCGTGACCGACCGCGCGCTGGCGCGCGGCCGGGCGACGGCCGACGTCGTCCGCGCCGCGGTGGCCGGCGGCGCCACCTGCGTGCAGGTGCGCGAGAAGCACGGCGGCACGCGCGAGTTCCTCGAAGAAGCGCGGGCGGTGCAGGCGGTCTTGCGCGGCACGGGCGTGCCGTTGATCGTCAACGACCGGGTGGACGTCGCGCTGGCGATCGGCGCGGAGGGCGTCCATTTGGGCCAACAGGACATGCCGCTGGCCGACGCGCGGCGGCTGGGGCCGCCGGGCTGGATCATCGGCATCTCGGCGGAATCGGTCTCCGACGCGGTGCGCGCGGAGCGGGACGGCGCCGACTACGTCGGCGTCAGTCCGGTCTTCGCGACGCCGACGAAGACCGACCACGCGGCGCCGCTGGGGTTGACCGGCCTCCGGGCCATCCGCGCGGCGACGAAACTGCCTTTGGTCGCGATCGGCGGCGTCCATGCCGGAAACGCGCGGGAAGTCATCCGGGCCGGCGCGGACGGCTTGGCGGTGGTGTCGGCCATCGTGGCGGCGGACGATCCGCGCGCGGCGGCGGAAGTCTTGCGGCGGGAGATCGCCGCGGCGAAGGGAGCGGCGGAATGAGCGAAAATACCTATCGGCGGGTCCTGACCATCGCGGGTTCGGACAGCAGCGGCGGCGCGGGCATCCAGGCCGACCTGAAGACGTTCGCGGCCAACGGCTGCTACGGCATGAGCGTGATCACGGCGCTGACCGCGCAGAACACGCAGGGCGTGACCGGCATCCACCCGGTGCCCGTCGATTTCGTCGCGCGCCAGCTCGACGCGGTGCTCGCCGATGTCGGCGCGGACGTGGTGAAGATCGGCATGCTGTATTCGCCGGAACTGATCGAAACGGTGGCGCGGAAGCTTCAGGAGTACCGCATCACGCGCATCGTGCTGGATCCCGTGATGGTGGCGCAGAGCGGCGACAAGCTGCTGCGGGACGACGCGGTGGAAGCTTTGAAAGCCCATCTGATCCCGCTGGCGGAAATCGTCACCCCGAACGTTCCGGAAGCCGAAGTCCTGCTGGGGACGAAAATCGGCACGCTGGCCGGCGCCGCGGCCGCGGCGGAAGAACTGATGCGATTCGGGTGCCGGAACGTGCTGGTGAAGGGCGGGCATCTCGCGGGCGAAGCCAGCGACGATTGCCTGTTCCTGGGCGCGGAAAAGCGCCTGGTGCGATTGCCGGGGGCGCGGATCGAAACGCGCAACAACCACGGAACCGGCTGCACGCTGTCGTCGGCCATCGCCGCCTTCCTGGCCCGGGATTTCGAAATGGAAGAAGCGGTGCGGCGGGCGAAGGCCTACGTGGCGGCGGCCATCCAGGCCGGCGCGACCTATCGCATCGGCCACGGCCACGGCCCCGTGCACCACTTCTGGATGTTCTGGGAATAAAGGTTGCCGCAGGAACGCGTCCAGCCTGGGGGCGCGGCGGCGAAAGGAGCGCGCGATGGGCGGAGGCTTTGATTGGACGGCGATCGAATGGCGGTTCCTGCTCGGTTCGACGCCGTTGGAGATCCTCGCCACGGCCTGTTCGATCCTGGGCGTGTTTCTCATCGCGCGGCAAAACTCCTTGGGCTGGCCGTTGGGGTTGGTGTGGGCGGGCATTTCCGCTTATCTGGCCTTCGCCAAGTGGCAGCTGGTTTCCGACGGCATTCTTTACGCCAGCTACGTTCCCATCCAGCTCTATTGCTGGGCCGTATGGGTCCGGCGCGGCGGGCCTGCGGCGCAACGGCCGTTTGTGCCGACCTGGCTGTCGCGCTCCCGGCAGACCCTGTTGATCGCGGTCGCTCTGGCCGCCATCCTGTTCTGGGGTCTGGGCGTGTCCGCGTTGGCCGGGCGCGTGGCCTGGATCCCGGCGCCGGCTCTCCTCTGGCGCGATTCCGCGACCACCGTGCTCAATTACGTTTCCCAGTTCTTGCAAGCCCGGAAGCGCATGGAAAATTGGGTGGGCTGGCTGATCGTGAACGTGCTCGGAATCCACATCTATTGGGTCAAAGCCGCGCCCGTTTATTCGCTCCAGTATGCGTTTTTCCTGTGTCTGGGCATTTACGGCTGGTTCCAATGGTCCAAGTCCTTGCGCGCCGCCGGGCGGAGTTGCGCCTGAAAGCGGCTGTCCATCCGATGCCGCTGCGGATCGTGCTGGCCGGTCCGGAGTCCACGGGCAAAAGCCGGCTGGCGGCGCATCTCGCGAAACGCTACCGCGTGCCGTGCGCTCCGGAATACGCCCGGATCTATCTGGAAGCAAACGGCCCGGAATACGATTATGCCCTGCTGCGCCGGCTGGCCGGCGACCATCTGGTCCATCAAGCGCGATGCGTGCCGGCGCTCGCGCCTCTTGGAATTTTGGACACCGACTTGATCAACTACAAAATCTGGTGCGACGTCGTCTTCGGGCGCTGCCATCCGGAGATTCTGGAGGCCCTCGCCCGCGAAACGAACCACGCGTATCTGCTGTGCGCTCCCGACGTGCCATGGGCCCCGGACCCGTTGCGCGAAAACCCGCACGACCGACCGGCGCTGTTCGAGCGGCATCGCCGCGAGATCGAACGGCTGGGGCGGCCGTTCGGCGTGGTGACCGGTCTGGGCCGGGCGCGCTACCGCAACGCCGAAGCCGCGTTCGAAAAATTGGCGGCGGCTAGCTCCGGCTGCGGCGGGCCCGTTCGAGGCGGACCACGCCGAACGTGAGCGCGCCGAGTCCGGCGGTCGCCGCGAAACCGGCGGGCGACAGCGGCTGCAGATGGAACACGCGGGCGAGGGCGGGGACGTAGACCACCGCCAGCTGGAGCGCCAGCGTCGCGAGCGTGAGCCCGACCAGCGCGGGGTTGCGGCCGAACCGGAACGTCCGGCCGGTCATGGCGCGCAGGCCCCACGCCTGGCCGACCTGCGCGAAGCCGATGGCGGAAAACAGCACGGTCTGCCATTCGCCGCGGCCCCAGCCCGACCGGTGCCAGGCGCCGGCGAGCAGCAAGGCGCCGGCGCAAATGAAAACGCCCATCCAGCCGACGTGGGCGACCGCCGGCCGGTCGAAAATCGGCGCGTCGGGGCGCCGCGGCGGCCGGGCCATGACGTCCATTTCGGCCGGCTCCAGGCCCAGGCCCAGTCCCATCAGGCCGTCGGTGAGCAGGTTCAGCCACAGCAGATGCAGCGGGCGCAACGCCATGGCGCCGATGCCGGCCAGCGGCGCCAGCATCATCACCAGCACCTTGCCGAGGTTGCCGCCGAAGGAGTACCGGATGAAGCGAACGAGGTTGTCGAAGATCGTGCGCCCTTCCTCGATGGCCGCGACGATCGTCGCGAAATTGTCGTCCAGCAGCACCATCTTGGAAGCTTCCTTGGCGACGTCGGTGCCGGCGATGCCCATGGCCACGCCTATTTCCGCGCGCTTGAGGGCGGGGGAATCGTTGACGCCGTCTCCGGTCATCGCGACGATCTGGCCGCGTTTCTGCAAGGCGGCCACGATGCGCAGCTTGTCTTCGGGCGAAACGCGGGCAAACACGGAGATGCGGTCGATCCGTTTCTCGAGTTCGCCGTCGGCCAGCGCCGCCAGTTCGGCGCCGGTCATCACGCGGGGCGCTTCGCCGGCGGGCGGCAGCTGCAGCTGGCGGGCGATGGCGGCCGCCGTCGCCGGATGGTCGCCGGTGATCATGACGGTGCGGATGCCGGCGGCATGGCTGGCGGCGATGGCGGCGCGGACGGCTTCCCGCGGCGGATCCACCATGCCGATCAGTCCGCAGAACACGAGATCGCTTTCGACGTCGCGGGCGTGGGCCTGCGGGCCGGGGGCGGCATGGAAACGGCGGAACGCCACGCCCAGCACGCGCATGCCTTCGTCGGCCAATCGTTCGTTGTCGGCCAGGAACCGCCGGCGGACGTCGTCGGCCAGGGGCACGATGCGGCCCTGGTCGAGCGCGTGGGTGGCCAGCTTCAACAGGCCGTCGGGCGATCCCTTCACGGCGGCCAGCACGGGGGCGGAGAAGGCGGCGGGCAGGGGATAGTCGCTTTCCGCGGCGCGATGGAGCGTGGCCATCCGCTTGCGGTCGGAATCGAACGGCCATTCCGCGATGCGCGGCAGTTCCGCGCGCAGGGATTGCGTGGCGATGCCGAAGCGCTCGGCCGCGAACAGCAGGGCCGTTTCGGTGGGGTCGCCGATCGCGCGCGGCGGCGCGCCGGATTCCTCGAAGACCAGATGGGCGTCGTTGCACAGCGTGGCGGCCAGCAGCAGGGGGGCGATCTCGTCGGAATCGACGTCGTCCGGCAAGGCGGCGGTTTCCGTCCCGGCGAGGGGCACGTCGCGCCGGAGCGTGCGCAGCCGCGTGACCGTCATGCGGTTTTCCGTCAGCGTGCCGGTCTTGTCGGTGCAGATGACGGTGACGGAACCGAGGGTTTCGACGGCCGGCAGCTTGCGGATCAGCGCATGGCGCTTGAGCATGCGCCGGCCGCCCAGCGCGAGCGTGGCGGTGATGACGGCCGGCAGGCCCTCCGGCACCACCGCGACGAGCAGGCTGACGGCGGTCAGCAGCATGTCGGTGAATTTCTCGCCGCGGACCAGGCCGATCGCGAGCAAGGCCAGCGCCGCGCCCAGCCCGGCGATGGACAGGTGCCGGCCGACCTGCGCCAGCTTGCGCTGGAGCGGGGTGCGGCCTTCCGGCACGCTTTGGATCATGCCGGCGATCTTGCCCAGTTCCGTGCGCATGCCGGTGGCCACCACGACGCCGCTGCCGCGGCCCTGGGCGACGAGGGTGCCCATGTACGCGAGATTCGTGCGGTCGCCCAGCGGCATGTCCGCGGCGGACAACGGCTCGGTCTGCTTGCGGACCGCTTCCGCCTCGCCGGTGAGCGCGGCCTCCATCGCGCCGAGCTGGACGGCGTCGAGCAGGCGCAGGTCGGCGGGCACGACGTTGCCGGCTTCGAGCCGGACGACGTCGCCGGGCACCAGCTCCCGCGCGGGGAGTTCCTGCAGTTCGCCGTCGCGGCGGACGCGCACGCTGGGGCTGGCGAGCTGCTTCAGGGCGGCCATGGCTTTTTCGGCGCGGTATTCCTGGAGGAAGCCCAGCACGCCGAACAGCGCGACGATGGCCAATATGGCGACGGCTTCGGTGACGTCGCCGAGGAACAGGGACAGGCCTGCCGCCCCGACCAGGATGAGGATCATCGGTTCGGCGAACTGGGCCAGCAGCATGCGCCACGCCGGCCGGGAGATGGTTTCCCGCAATTCGTTGGGTCCGTGGAGCGCGCGCCGGGCACGGGCTTCGGCCGTGGACAACCCCTCGGGCGCGGAGCGCAGCTCGGCGAGGACCTCGGCGATGGTCTGCGCGTGCGGAACCTTCATGCGGCGGATTTCCCTACGTAAAAAAAGCGCCTTGCGGCGCCGGAGACGTTGAACGGAAACTGGAGGCGCGGATCGGGATCGAACCGATGCATAAGGATTTTGCAGACCCTCGCCTTACCACTTGGCTACCGCGCCATTCAAGTCGGGGGAAAAGATAGCGGGGGAACGCCGGAACGTCAACCCGCCGCCCGGGAAAACCGCCGTTGACGACACGGCGGGGCCCGTGATACACACGACGACGCTGCAAACTTCAGGACGGGGCGTAGCGCAGACTGGTAGCGCGTTTGCTTGGGGTGCAAAAGGTCCCGGGTTCAAATCCCGGCGCCCCGACCAGCTTGCAGCGGGAGCCGCGGTTGCCGCGGTTCTTTTTTTGCGCCGTTTATCCGGTCGGGACCGGAATCGTCATCCCGTCCGGATCGCTTTTCGCGGCGATTCGGTCCGGAATCGCTTGATTCGGGAAGGGGCTTCTTTCACAGCCGGCGTCCAGGTTGGCGCAGGGCGCGATGGATCAGGAAGTGGGCCAGCAGCCCGGTGCCGACGTTGCCGATGAAAATGGCGACGAAAACGCCGGCGACTCCGCCCCAGCGGCTGCCGGCCCAGGCCAGCGGAACGGTCAGGACCAGCAGGCGGGTGGTGAAGATGACCACCGATTGCGCGGGCCGTCCGGCGGCGTTGAACGTGGCCGCCGCCAGCAGCATGAAGCCCAAGGCCCCGTGGCTCAGCGGCACCAGCCACAAGTAGGGGCGCAGGATCCGGGCGATTTCCGGGTCGTCGGTGAACATCCGGGCAATCGGGCCCGCCGCCAGCGCGAGGACCAGCCAGGCGCCGAAGCTGACGAACAGGCAGTACTTCAGTCCGAACCGCATGGAGGCCGCGATGCGGTCGAAACGCCGGGCCCCGATGTTTTGCCCGGCAAAGGCCGCCACGGCCGTCGACATCGCGTAGCTGCCGGCCATGGCGAGCGATTCGATGCGGGTGCCGACCCCGTAGGCGGCGACGGCGACGGGGCCCAGATCCGCCAGGATGCGGGTGAGGATTCCGTTGGCGAAGGGCACGAGCAAATTGGTGCCGACCGCCGGCAGCCCCACGTGCAGGATCCGCCCCCAGGATTCGAGCAGCGGCCGCCACCGCGGACGCTCGAACCGGATCAATTTCTCCCGGTGGATCAGGACGTGGAACGCCGCGACGAAGGTGACCGAGTAGGCCAGCACGGTGGCGATGGCCGCGCCGCGCAATTCGAGCCGGGGAAAGGGGCCCAGGCCGAAAATCAGCAGGGGATCCAGCACGACGTTCAAGCCGCCGGAAATCATCATGACGATGCTGGGGGTCACCGAGTCGCCGGTCGCCCGGATGGCGCTGTTGCCCACCATCGGAATGACCAGGAAGCCGATGCCCGCCAGCCAAGGGACCATATAGCTCCGGATGAGGGCGATCATTTCCGGTTGCGCGCCCAGCAGGGCAAACAGCCGGTCGTGGCCGGCGATGCCCAGTCCGGCAAAGGCCGCCACCACCAGGAACGCCAGCAGCAGCCCCCGCGTGGTCAATTCGGCCACCCGCCGATGATTGCCTTCGCCCACCGCGCGGGACACCACCGAGGACAGGCCGATCCCCATGCCCATCGCGGTTCCCGTCACGAAAAACACGACGGGAAACGTGAACCCGATCGCCGCCAGCGGCGTGGGCCCCAGCCTGCCGATGTAGAAGGAGTCCACGACGTTGAACGTCATCACCGCCAGCATGCTCCACACCATCGGAAGAGCCAGGCGCAGCAGCGCCGGGCCGACCGGGTCTTCCATCAGATTGGGGCGACGTCTGGCCATGGGGAACGGTTATGGTCGCCGGAATTCCATGCGGATGCCTTTTGTCCGCCCGGTTTGCGGCAGCCGGTACAGCGGTCACCCTACACCGGAAACGGGCCGCTTCCAACGCCGAATTGCGGACCGCGGCGCGATCGGCTATGTTGTCGGCACCATGAAGAGAATCGTTGCGATCGCGGTCGGGTTGGCGGTGTTGGCGGGACTGGCCTATTGGGGCGCGGCCCACCACGTGGTGCGGACGGACCGGGGCGTGCTCGTGGTGGCCAAGCGTTATCTGGCCGCCCGCGACACGTTCGCGGACGTGCGCGCGTGGGCGTCCGCCGATTTCGACAAACATCCCGACTTGAAATCCGCGCTCGTTTCCGGCGGCTACGAAGACCTGCTGGCGGACTTGAAGGCCCGCGAGCGCCAAGCGGCGCTGGACGACCTGAAAAACCGCGCCGCCGGCATGGCCCGGGACGTGGCCGGCCAAGTCGCGGCGAAAGCGGAGGAAGTGGCGGGGGCCGTTTCCCAGACCGCGACCGAAGTGGCCGGCCAAGTGGCGCAAAAGGCCGAAGAAGTGGCCGCGCAGGTTTCCGAGAAGATCGACGAAACGCTGGCCGGAGAATAGCCCTCAGCCCAGCAGGCGTTCGGCGTTGCCGCCGAGCGCGGCGGCAAGAAAATCATCGGGCAGGCCGAGGGCGCGCCAACGCGCGAGTTCCGCGGCCTGGTCGCTCCACGGGCTGTCGGTACCGAACAAAATGCGGTCGGCGGGGTGGGCCAGGATCATCGCGCGGGCTTCGGCGGCCGGCATTTCGTGCAGGCAGAACGACGTTTC
Organism: Kiritimatiellia bacterium; assembly: GCA_035450765.1. GTDB lineage: Bacteria > Verrucomicrobiota > Kiritimatiellia > CAIQIC01 > Lenti-01 > Lenti-01. The sequence continues at coordinate 8,339 of DAOTNL010000044.1, forward strand.
AATGTAGAGCGGCCGACCGATCAGATGTTTCCGCGATTCTTCCCAGTCGCGCCAGCCGCCGAGATGCGTGGCGACGAATTTCAATGTCGGGAACGTGTCGATGACGCGCCGCACGCGGACGGGATCGGCGACGCGGTCGAACGGATAGGCCATGTCGAAGCCGGTGTGGAAGACGGCGAACAGCCCGCGCGCGGCGAGACGCTCGTAGAGCGGAAACATCCGTTCGTCGTCGATCGTGAACCGCTGGTAATAGGGGTGCAGCTTGACGCCCTTGAAGCCTTCGGCGGCGGTTTCGTCGGCGTGGGCGAGCGCATTCGGATCGTCGGGATGGATCGAGAGCAGCATTTCGAGCCGCGGGTGGGCGGCGCGGACTTCGCGCGCCCAGCGGCGGATGCCGTCGAAATGAGACGGTTTCGTCGCGATGGGGCAGACGACGGACCGTTCGACCCCGGCGCGGTCCATCGAGGCCAGCAGGCCGGACGCGCGGCCATCGGTGAACGCCTTGATGTTGCCCTCGTTTTCGAGAAACGGGATGGCCTTGGCGGCCAGGTTGTCCTCGAAGGCGTGAGTGTGGAAATCGATGATCATGGGAAGAAAGTATTCAGAATTCAGAAGGGATGGATTTCCTTCTACTTCGGCAACTGCGGCGGGCGGGCGGCGAGGGCGTCGATGGCGGCGTGTTCCGTGTGGTCGAGGCCGATGGGCGAGAGCGAAACGTAGCCTTGGCGCAGGGCTTCGAGATCGGTGCCGTTGACATCGCCCTTTTCGTAGAGTTCGCCGGTCATCCAGTAGTAGGGGTTGCCCCAGGGATCCTCGCGCCGCTCGTATTTTTCCACGAAGCGGGAGGAACCCATGCGGGTGATGCGCAGGCCGGCCAGTTTCTCGTAGGGCAGGTTCGGGATGTTGACGTTCCAGAAAATGTCGGGCGCGATGCGCAGCTGGCCGGAAACCACCTGCTCGACGAGTGCGCGGCTGACGCGCGCGGCCGTGTCCCAGTTGGGTTCGCTGAACGTGTCCAGCGAGAGCGCCATGGACGGAATGCCCATGATGGGGCCTTCCGTGGCGGCGGAGACCGTGCCGGAATAGAGCACGCTGATGCCGGCGTTGGGGCCGAGGTTGATGCCGCTCAGGATGAGGTCAGGCTTGGGTTCAAGAAGCAGGCTGATGGCCAGCTTGACGCAATCGGCCGGCGTGCCGCTGATGGCGGTGCCGAAGGGCGGACCGCCGGGAGGCCAGGAGCGGGCATGCAGAGGCTTGGTCAGCGTGATCCCGTGGCTGATGGCCGAGCGCTCGCCGTCGGGGGCGACGACGTGGACGTCGCCGAGGTCCTTGACCGCGTCGTATAGGGCGTGGATGCCGGGCGCCTGGATGCCGTCGTCGTTGGAAAGGAGGATGCGCATGGTTTGGGAATGATGGCCGAGGCCGGGGGGGAATTCAAGCCGCATCCCATCCCCCGACGGGGTCGTCGGGGGCTCCAAGGGGGGCGCAGACGGTTCAGGAGACCTTGACGACGAGCGCCGCGAAGGGCGGCAGGACGTCGCCGGGTTCGAGCGCGCCGTAGAGGGTTTCGCCGACGATAAGGCTCGGGGCGCGGGTCAACTTGCGCGGTTCGGGGCCGAGATTGACGGCGCAGCGGACGAGCTGGCGGCCCAGCTTGCGGTCGAAGGCCACGACGGTGCGCGCGGGGCCGGGCGCGTCTTCGCCGACGTCGAGCACGGCGCAAGCGCCGTCCGTCAGCGGACGATTCTTTTTACGCAACGCGACGAGCTCCTTGAAGAACCGGTACCAGTGCTGGCGGGTTTCGAGGCCGCGGTCGAAGAGGTTGCCTTCGAGTTCGACGCCTTCCTGGCGGAATTCGCGGCCGTCGGCGCCGACGATGCGGCGGCCCTTGTCGCAGGGCTGGCAGCGGGCGTGGATGGACGGGCGGTCGAGGGCGCCGAATTCCTCCCCGGTGAGCAGGAACGGCAGCGTGCGCGGGGCGAGGAACGCCAGGACGTTCATGGCGCGGAAGCCGCCGGGGCCGAAACGGTAAAGCCCGCGGCCTTCGTCGTGGTTGTCGGTGTAGCGCGCGGTGAAACGCGGGCCGGCGAACTTCGGCGCGGCCTCTTCGTACTGCATCAGGATGCGGCCGGCGGCGGCGGCGATCCCGCCGTCCTGCCAGGCTTCGAGGATGGGATGGAAATCGTGGTTGTGGTGGGCGTCTTCCGACAGCCGGACCACGGAATTCCCCGCGCCGTCCACGGCGTAGGCGTACTGGCACAGCTTGTAGAAATCGTCGTCGTAGGCGGCGTCCATGCCGCGGGCGAAGAGATCGAGGTTGTTGCCGAAGCCGTAGCACTCGGCCATGAAGAGCAGGTCGCGCTTCGGATGGCGCGCGCGCAGGGCGGGCAGGGCTTCGTCCCAGAAGGACTTGTCGTTGATGAAGTGGGCCATGTCGAGGCGGAAGCCGTCGATGCCGTCGGGCTGGCCGTTTTCGTCCGGACCGAGGACGGAGAGCCAGTGGTCGTAGACCTGGATCATCGCCTGGCGCAGGGCGGGATTCGTGTAGTCGAGCTTGGCGGTGTCGGACCAGTCGCAGTCGAAGAACGCGGAGCCGTCGGCGGCCTTGACGTAGTAGTCGGGATGCGCGGTCATCCACACGTGGTCGCGGGCGGTGTGGTTGGGGGTGATGTCGAAGATGACCTTGAGCTTGAGGGCGTGCGCGCGGCGGATCAGGGCGAGGATTTCGGCCTTGGAGCCGTATTCGGGTTCGACGGCGGTGAAGTCGCGCGAGGCGTAGGGCGAACCGATGCCCTTGCGCGCGAAGTGGCCGATGGGATAGGGCGGGAGGAGATAGACGACGTTGAAGCCGAGGCGGCGCAGGCGCGGCAGGTGCTTGGTCAAATAGGCGAGGGGCGATTCGGCGAGCGGCTTTTCCGCGGCGGCCTCGACGGCGTTGCGGGGTTCGCGCGCGGCGAGCGAGCGGAGATTGACCTGGTAGATGATCGCGGACGACAGCCAAGAGGGGGTGGTTTTCATGGGCGCGCATTGTAGCGGCGCCGGAGGGCCGGCGCAAGCGGCCGGGAGCGGCCGCGCCTTGCCCGTTGCGGAGCCCCGCCCGTTGCGCTACTCTCCCTGCCGGAAAAGCGCCTGTAGCTCAGTTGGATAGAGCATCGGATTTCTAATCCGGCGGTCGCAGGTTCGATCCCTGCCAGGCGCGCCAGACTTCAGGGGGCAGGAGACAGGAAACAGGGGAAGGGAAACTTCAGGGATTTCCCCTGAACGGCTTGTCCTTTTCGAAGTCGGGCAGGAAGTCGTCGGTGGCGGCAAGGGGTTGGATCAGGAGATTCTCGAAGCCAAGCTCCTGCGCGTGGTCGAGGGCAGTTTGGTATTCCGCGGATTCCAGGCGGCGGTCGAAGGGCGGGCGGTTCCGGGCACCGGGCGTCGGCGCATATTGGCTCATGAGCGACAGCGGCAGCCAGCGGCCGAATTCCTCGCGCAGCAGATCGAGGACGCGCAGGGTGTTTTCGACGTGGCCCGGCAGGACGAGGTGCCGCGCCAGCACGCCGCGCTTGGCCAGTTCCGTGCCGGTCGGATCGAAGGGTTCGAGAAAGCCTTTTTCGGCGACCATCAGGCGCAGGGCTTCCAGCGCGATTTCGGGATAGCGCTCGTCGCGCATGACGAGGCGGGCCAGGACGGGATCGGCGAACTTGAAATCGGGCAGGAAAATATCCATCTGCGCGGCGTACCGCGAGATCATCGCCGGCAACTGGTATCCGGAGGAATTGAAGAGAAACGGGATTTGCACCCCTTCGTCGCGCAGGCGGGCGCAGAGCGCTTCGATATGCGGCCAGAAGTGGTCGGGCGTGACGAAATTCAGGTTGTGCACGCCCAGTTCGATCAAGCCAAGCGCGAGGCGATGGAATTCCTCGGCGGAGACGGCCTGGCCCTTGCCGCGGGCGGTGGAGATTTGCCAGTTCTGGCAGAAGAAACAGTGGCAGGAGCAGCCCGAGAAGAAAATCGTGCCCGAGCCGCGCGTGCCGGTAAAACAGGGCTCCTCGCCCAGGTGAGGACCCCACGACGCGATGCGCAGTTCGGCGGTTTCGCCGCAGACGCCCGGCGCGCCGCCGAGGCGGTCCGTCCCGCATTGGCGCGGACACAGGCGGCAGGGCGTATAGGACGGAAAATCCATTTTTGCGGGATGGAAGGCGCGAGACCCGCCATCAACGGGTGGCTTTACGTTTGCGTTTGGTCCGGTACGCCCCGCGCTGCTCCTTGAGCGCTGCGGCCAAGGCGCACATTTCTTCCACGGCCTGGATTTTCTTTTCCATAGGCAAGGTGCGGAAGTGCTGCAGGTGGAAGCGAGCGTCGCCGGACCAGTCGCATTCCCACCGGGGCGCGTTTTTGCGGATGGTCCATTTTTCAGCCATGGTCGGCCGCCAATTGTTCGAGATGCCGGACGTCCTCGAGATCTACCGGCCGGCCCGCTTTGCGCTTCATGGCGATCAAGGTACGGAGATCCACGAAACGGAACGGGACGCCGTTCACCGCGGAAACTTCGGCTTTCGCATGGGCGGCGGCAAATGGGAACGGTTCGGCCACGAACAGATCGACCGTCAGCGGATCGCCCGATTTGTGGTAGAAATTCAGCACGACCATGTTCTTTTCGCGCGCCCAGCGGGCGCGGATCTTGGGGTCCGCGAATTCCCCGGGCGCGATCGGCACGCGGGGCCGGAAACCCAACTCGGCGAGCGCGGCGAATGCCTTGCGTACGTTGGTCGGGGTCAGGCGGATGACCAAGTCGATGTCGTAGGTCATGCGGCCGTAGCCGTGGGCGACCACCGCCATGCCGCCGACCAACAAGTAGCGGACTTTGTGGCGGTTGAGGCTCTCCATAACGGATTGAAACGTCGCCAGTTTCACGCAGCGTCCTCGATGCCCGTCACTGTAGTTCAGGATTCGGATGAAAACAACCCCGTTGGTTCGCCGCTTCCCACGTCCAGCGGAGGAATTGGCGGCGGAGGGGTTTGGGAAGGCCGCGGGTGGGCGGGGGGAGGTCGGCGGGGGCGTACGGCGCCAGGGCGGCGGGGATGTCGCGCGCGCCGGCGTGGCGGTAGCCGCGCAGCAGGGCGTCGGCGGCCGCCGCAGGCGCGATCCCGCGGACTTGCGTCAGGAAGCCGAACAGCGCTTCGACCAGATCGGCCAGCGGCACGCCGTGTTCGCGCGGGAAGCGCGCGCTCAGCCAGTCGGAGAACTCCATAAACGCGCCGAAGACGGACGGCGAGCCGCCCCAGATCAGCGGCGCGGCGGGAATGAAGCGCTGCGAATTGACGACGGCGTCCCAGTAGTGGGCGAAGCGCGCGGTGCGGACAAGATGCTCGGCCGGCCAATCGCGAGTGGAAAGGATTTCATAGGGCGGCGTCGGATCATAACGCATGGCGAAGGCATCGTCGTGTCGCGCAAGGGGCGCGCCGGGCAGCTTTTTCAGGATGCCGAGCTGGATTTCGTGCGGGCCGAGGGCGACGAGGCGGTCGAAGCCGGCGGCGAAACTTTCCGGCGTTTCGCCGGGGAGCCCGGCGATCAAGTCCGTGTGCAGCCAGGCGCGGGTCTGCTCGCGCAGGAAGCGGAGATTGTCCGCGGCGCGCTCGAGGTTTTGCGGTCGGCGGATGATTTCGAGGACGGCGGGATCGAACGATTGCAGGCCGATTTCGAGCTGGAGCGAACGCGGAGGGAACGCCGCGAGGGCTTCGCGCAGTTCAGTCGGAAATCGGTCGGGCAGCATCTCGAAGTGGAGGAAGAGACCGGGGAAGCGCGGCGGCCGTTCGCGGAAGAACGCCAGGATTTCGACGGCGCGCGGGATGTCGAGATTGAACGAGCGGTCGCAGAACTTGAATTGCCGCGCGCCGCGGGCGAGCAGCTTGTCGAACGCGGCGAGGAGGGCGGCCATGGGGAAGAAGCGGACGGACTCGTCGTTGGCGGAAACGCAGTAGTCGCAGCGCATGGCGCAGCCGCGGGAGGATTCGACGTAGAGCAGGCGATGGGCGAGATCGTCGTCGGCGTATTCGTCGTAGGGGAGTTGGAGGGCGGCGAGATCGGGCGGCGGGGGGCGGAGGGAACCGCAAATGGACGCAAATGGACGCGAATGGGAAGAAGGGAGAAGATCGCGGCAAAGCGCGGCGAAGGCGAGGTCGCCTTCGCCGAGGATCATGACGTCGGCGCTGGCGGTGGATTCCGTGATTTCCGGCCCGCCGAGGACGATTTTCACGTGGGGCAGCTTGTGCCGCAGGAGCGGGATGAGTTCGGCGACGCGCGCGGCGTTCCAGATATAGACGCCAAGGCCGAGGATTGTCGGATTCCGCGCGGCGATGGCATCTGCGATTTCGGCGGCGGATTGCTGGATCGTGAATTCGGCCAGAGCGGCCTGCGTGCGCAGCTCGCCCAAGTTGGCCAGCAGGCACCGCGCGCCCAGGGAGGCATGGCTGTGCCGCGCGTTGATCGCGGCGACCAAAATGGGCGCGGGGTGTGGGTTCACTCTTTGTCCGGCGGCTCCAAGGTGCGGCAAAAGGCGAGGGTCGCGAAATAAACGGCGTATAGATAGTAGACGTTGAATTCGCGGAATTCGGACAGGTTGTGGACGAGGGACCCGAGTTCGCGGGCGGGGTCGAGGCCGGCGGCGAGCGCCTGCCGGAAAGCGGCTTTGGCCGCGTGGCCGACGTGGTGGATGGCTTCGCTCGCGGCCAGCATGGCGGCGACGGTCAGGATGGAAAAGCGGTCGGGGGCGAGATAGCGGACGTAGCGGTTGCGGAGGCGCGGCGCCACGAGGGGCAGCAGCACGAAAAACGTCGCGAGCAGAAGATCGTCGGCGAATTTGAACTCCGTGGTCAAATGGTGGTTGTGGACGGTGAAGACGGCGCCGTCGGCGCGTTCTTCGGCGAGCGGATTCCATTCGGCGGCGGGAACGGGGCGGAACCATTCGATGGGGGTTTCGCAGGCGGCGTAGCGGACCCAATGG
>DAOTNL010000045.1:0-14764 GCA_035450765.1 Kiritimatiellia bacterium
ACGTGCAGCGGGTGCAGGACGGCGAACAGCCCGTGCGAGGTTTCTTCGGTCAGGCCCAGTTTGACCAGGCCCAGCAGCAGCGCGATGCCCGCCAGCGTGCCCAGCGCGGTGAACGGGGCATGGGCGCGCAATTCATGGACGATCAAGTTCGTTCGGTTCATTCGGTTTCCTTTGCCGGTCTTCCGCTCGGCTTGGCGCCGTGGCGGCCGACGGGCTCGCCCGCGCGCTCCGAAACGGGCGGGCATTTGACGGTGAAGAGAAAATAGACGTTTTGGTCCACTTCGGAAAGCGTTTCGTCGTTGCCTTGGCCTTTGGCGATTGCCCGCCGCCGGCGATGCGGAGTTTCGCGCCGGGCGGGATCCGTCGCGGCGTCGAGGGCCTGGCGGGCCAGGTAGGGGATGCAGGCTAGGTGCGTTTCATCGGGACGGATGCGGCTGCAGGCAGCGCATGCGGCACAGGGCCTGGGTGACGCGCTGGCGGTAGCCGCGGCGCAATTCGATGATATGGGCCCGTTCCCAGAACAGCACATCGTGGGTGGCCACGATGGCCTGCACGCCGCGGGCGACGGCCCGGTCGATGGCCGCCCGCAGCTTCAGCACGTGGTCGAAATCCTGCCCGGATTCGGGTTCGTCGAAGAGCAGGCAGGTGGTGGGCTTCATCCGCAGGGCGGAGAACGCGGCCCGGAGAATTTCGCCGTGGGAGGAAAACAAGGCGCGCAGATGCAGCTTCATTTCGGTGGAGTTGCGGATGGGCCGGTCGGCGCGCTGCGGGTTCATGGTTTCCGAGTCGAAAAAGACGTAGTCGGTTTCGCCGTCTTCCGTGCGCCGGCAGTCGGGGCAGCCCGCGATCGCGCGCAGGATGGTGCTCTTGCCGGTGCCGTTGGGGCCGATCAGCAGGTTCAGGCCGGGCTGGAACCGGAGCGATCGGTAGCGCCGGACGCGCCAGCGGTGGGTTTCGCAGAGCTGGATGGATTTCAGCATGCCGGTCGGCGTTTCAGCGGCGCTTCGGATCGGCTTCCAGCTCCCGGATGCGGCCCTGGATCAATTCCATGTCCGCCTGGAGCTGCTGGGCCTGCTGCTTGAGCACGGCGAGCTCCTGGTCGCCCGCGGGAGCGGCGGTTCCGGACACCGGAGCGCCCCGGCCGCGGCCAAAGCCCCGGCCGAAGCCGCCGCCGCGCCCGCAACCCAGGCCGCGGCCCCGGCCGCCACCGAAGTTCGCATAACCCGGCGCGGCGTTGCCCGCGCAAAATCCCGCGGCGCGGCCCGTCATCGGACCCGCGCCCAGCGGTCCCGTTCGATCTCCTCTTGGCATTTTCCTTCTCCTTTCAGTGGTCACAGGCGTTTTCGCCGGTGACGAGTTTTCCGCCGAGATAGGCGGCAACGAGGGTTTCGGGCGCGGCGGGCTGGCAGCCGACGGCGACCTGGATGCCATTCTGCGCGAAGAGCTGCTGGGCGCGGCTGCCCATGCCGCCGGCGAGGATGACGGTCGCGCCCTGCTCGTGCAGCCATTTCGGCAGCACGCCGGGCTCGTGCGGCGGGGGTTCGACCAGTTTCTGGGCGGCGATTTGCTTGTTCTTTTCGTCCACGTCGACAAGCGCGAAGTGCGCGCAGTGGCCGAAGTGCATGCACAGTTGACCGTCGACGATCGGAATGGCGATTTTCATGTTTGATCTCCTTTTCTGTTTTTAGCTGGCTTGGATGGCCGCAGCGATGCGGTCGAAAGTTTGCACGGATTCGGCGGGGGCCTGGTTGCAGATGAACGGAATGCCGTCGTCGCTGGCCAAGCCGATGCGCGGGTCGAGCGGCACGCGGCCGAAGAACGGCACGCCCATTTCGGCGGACATGGTCTCGCCGCCGCCGGTCTTGAAGACGTGGGTGGTTTCGCCGCACTTGGGGCAGACGAATCCGCTCATGTTTTCCACGACGCCCAGCACGGGGACGTCCGTCTTCTGGCAGAAGCGGATCGAGCGGCGCACGTCGGCCGTGGAAATCCGCTGGGGCGTGGTGACGATGACCGCGCCGTCCACCGGCGCCGCCAGCTGGCAGACGGAGAGCGGCTCGTCGCCGGTGCCGGGCGGCAGGTCCACGACCAGGCAATCCAGATCGCCCCAGGCGACGTCTTCCAGGAACTGGCGGATGACCGTCATTTTCATCGGCCCGCGCCAGACGACCGGATCGTCGGCGTTCGGCAGCAGGAAACCGATGGACATGACTTTGAGCCCCGAATATTCCAGCGGCAGCAGCGCCTCGCCGTCGCCGACCACGCGGGCGTGGTCCAGATGCAGCATCTGGGGGATGCTGGGGCCGTGGATGTCGACGTCGAGCAGGCCGACGCGCTGGCCGCTCAGCATCAGGTGCACGGCCAGGTTGGTGGCGACCGTGCTTTTGCCGACGCCGCCCTTGCCGGACATTACCATGATCTTGCGGCGGATCTGGCCCATGCGGCGCTGGAGCTTTTGGTCTTCCGGGACGATTTCCGCGCGCGGCGGGGCTTCGGGAATGCCGCTGCAGGACGTGCGGGAACCGCACGAGGCGCAGGAGCTTTTGTCGCAGTCGGGTTTGGGGTGCTGTTCCATGGGTTTTCCTATTGGTTTAGAAATCGAAGACGGCGCCGGCGCCGCCGGGGCGGCAGGCCTCGGGGAAGGCGGTCCACAGCGCGGCGGCGGCCCGGGGGCCCGTGCAGTGCATCGGCACCAGCAGGCGGGGGCCGAATTCGCGCAACCGCTCGATCACCCAGCGCAACCGGGCTTCGTTCGCGTGGCCCAAATGCATCCCGCCGAGCACGGCGCGGAAAGGGCGTCCATCCGTCAGCGCCCGCACGCGTTCCAGGACGTGGATGACGCCCGCGTGGGCGCAACCGAGCAGCACGACGACGCCTTCCGGGGTGTCGAAATACAGCGACTGGTCGTCCAGCAGCGGATCGACGGCGCGGCCGTCGGGGTCGAGATGGAAAATTTCGGCGAGGGCCTCTTCGGGATGGGGCCGGGGGATTTCGCCGGTGCGAAAGAGGCCGGGAACGACTTCGCCCGGCGCGCGGGATTGGACGAGGCGGACGTTCGGCCCGGCCAGCGCTTCGCGGGCCGCGGGCGGCATGCCGATGGCGCGCGTCCCGTTGAACTTGGGTTGCAGGGCGTCGGGATGCAGATGGACCGCGACGGGGCCGCGCGCGGCGGCCAGCGCGATCGGCAGGCCGCCGGCATGGTCGTAGTGCCCGTGGCTCAGCGCGATGGCCTCCACGGCGCCGAGATCCACGCCGAGGGCCTGGGCGTTCTCGGCCAGCACCAGGCCTTGGCCCGCGTCGAAAAGCGCGCGGTGGCCGCCGGTTTCGATGAAAAAGCTCAACCCATGCTCGCCGCGCGCCGCGCGGGCGCTTGCGCAGTTGTCGGACAGGACGACGACGCGGACGGAGTTCATGGAGCCTCCGGGACGGGGATGGCGAGGGTTTCCAGCCACCGGCGCCAGACGGCGCGGATTTCGTCGGCGAGGGAATCCGGGCCGGCCTCGACGACGGTCAACCCCTGCCGCTGGGCGCGGGTGGCGGCCTTGTCGTAGCGCACGCGCCCGACGGGAGCCGCGCCGGCGGCGCGGGCCGCGGTCTCGATGCCGTCGGCTTGCTCGGGATTCAGGTCCCACTTGTTGATGCAGACCGCCGCGGGAATCTTGAAGTGGTTCGCCAGTTCCAGCACGCGGGCCAGGTCGTGCGCGCCGGAGACGGTGGGTTCCGTCACGATCAGGACGCCGGCGGCGCCGGTGAGCGCCGCGATGACGGGGCAGCCCGTGCCGGGCGGGCCATCGACGATCACGAGGTCGCGCCGTTCTTGCTGGGCGGTTGCGCGCGCCTGTTCGCGCACGAGGCTGACCAGCTTGCCCGAATTTTCCGCGCCGGGATGCAGGCGGGCATGGACCAGCGGGCCGAAACGGGTGCCGGAGACGAACCACTCGCCGCAAACCTGTTCGGGAAAATCGATGGCGCGGACGGGGCAGTTCCAGACGCAGACGCCGCACCCTTCGCAGGCGCTGGGATCCACCGCGAAAACGCGCGCGCCGTCGCCGGGTCGGGTCGCCGGGGCGATGGCCTCGAACCGGCACAGGGCCGCGCAGCGGCCGCAGCCGACGCAGTCGTCGGCGCGGACGACGGCGGCATGGCCGCTGCGGAATTCCTCGCGCCGCCGGACGTCGGGGGCGAGGAGCAGGTGCAGATCGGCGGCATCCACGTCGCCGTCGGCGACCACGGCGTTGCGGGCCAGCGCGGCGAACGACGCGGTCAGGCTGGTCTTGCCGGTGCCGCCCTTGCCGCTGATGACGACCAGTTCCTTCACAGGCGCTCCTCGATGCGGGCCCAGAGGTCTTCGAAGCGGCCGCGCCAGTCCGGCAGGCGGTCGAACAGCAACTCGCCGCGCGCGTAGGTTTCGGCCACGCGCCGGTCGTCCGGCAGCTCGGCGAGGACGGGGAGGTTTTCGGCTTGGCAATAGTCCTGCACGCGGCGGTCCTCGTCGGCGCGGTTGACGACGACGCCCAGCGGCCGGCCCATGGGGCGGAGCGTGGCGACCGCCAGGTCCAGGTCGTGCAGGCCGAACGGCGTGGGCTCGGTCACCAGCACGACGAAATCCGCGCCGCGGACGGTGGCCACGACGGAGCAGGAGGTGCCGGGCGGCGAATCGTACAGGGCGACGGCTTCCGGATCGCGCCGCGCCTTGACCGCGCGGATCAGCGGCGGCGCCATCGGTTCGCCGACGTTCAGGCGGCCCTGCGCGAAGGCGATGCAACCCGCGCGGCCGGTTTCCGCCACGCCGACGGCGCGGGGAGTTTCGCGGATGGCGCCCACGGGGCAAACGAGCGCGCAGGCCCCGCAGCCGTGGCACAGTTCCGGAAAGACCAGCGGCTTTTTCAGCATGGCGATGGCGTTGAATTCGCAGACCCCGGCGCATTTGCCGCAGGCGATGCAGCGGGCCGCATCGACGACCGGAACCGGGATGCCGACGGATTCGACGGCGTCGATTTTCGGTTTGAGAAACAGATGTCCGTTGGGCTCCTCGACGTCGCAATCCAGATACTGGACCGAACGCCTATGGAAAAGCAGCGTCGCGGCCAGATGGATGGCCACGGTGGTTTTGCCGGTGCCGCCCTTGCCGCTGGCGATCGCGATGGAGGGAGCCGCGCTCACGGGGCCTCAGACCCAGTGGCTTTCGCCGTTGGGCTGGTCGAGCACGGGCAGCTCGTTGTCCTTGAACCGGCGCAGGGCTTCGGTGCCGGGGCAGACGGCTTCGACCAGCGCGATCTTGATGCCGGCCGCCTGGAGAGCCTTGTAGGCTTTGGGGCCGACGCTGCCGGTGACGACGGCCTCGGCGCCGAGCCGGGCGACGGTTTCGGCGGACTGGATGCCGGCGCCCTGCGCGGCGTGCAGGTTCTGGGCGTTGTCGTGGGCGACGGCGCGGCCGGTTTCGGTGTCGGCCAGGATGAAGACCTTGGCGCGGCCGAAATGCATGTCGATGGGGTCGGCCAGGGTTTGGCCGGAGGAGGTGAGGACGACTTTCATGGGTGTTCTCCTTTGGGCGGATATTCGATGAAGCGGCCTTTGCCGCGGCCATGGCCGTGGCATCCGCAGCCGCGACGATGGCAGGCGCCGGGCGCAAGCGCGGCCGGCGGGGGCTGGGCGCCGGGTTCGGTCTGGATCTGGAGCGCCTTGCCGTGGACGAGGGCGTCGGCCACCTTGCGCCGGGCCGATTCGACGATGCGCGCGAACGTCGCGCGCGAAATCTTCATCTGGTCGGCGGCGGCTTCCTGGTACTGGCCGTTGAGGTCGGCCAGGCGCAGGGCCTCGACCTCGTCGAGGCTGAGCACGACGATTTCCAGCTCGCCGGCGGGAATGCCGGCGGGCTTGAAGAGGGCGACGTGCGGCTGCCAACCGACGAAGCGCTTGCAGAAAGGGCGCGGCATGTCAGGCTTCCTTGGCGGGGCGATTCGTCAATTCAGGCATTCAAGGATTTTCTTTTCGTCGGTTCCGACGCCGCCGCCCATGACGCGGGCGACGTTGCCGCCCATGAGCTTGCCCATGAGGCCGGTGTTCAGGCCGGTGACGAAAACCCGGCCGTCTTTTTCATAGACACCGAAGGCGCAGGGCATGAGGGTGGACACTTCCGGATTGGTCTCCAGGACGTCCTTGGCGTAGTCGGCCTTGCACAGCTCGACGATGCGCACGGGAGCTGCCAGCGCGAGGCCTTCTTTCGCGATGGCCGCGTTCATGTCGCGGATGGCGGGGCAGCGCCAGCCGTTGGCTTCGATGGACGCCTTGAGGCGCTGGCAGGTTTCCTCGACGCCGTAGGGGCTGGCATGGGTGGTCAGCATCAGGGGTTTCATGAGGATGCCGACGGCCAGCAGCGCGGCCAGGAAGCCGAACAGAAGGCCAAGCGCGAAGGGGCGGACGGGATGGCCTCCGGGAGCGGAGGCCGCGGTCGTTTCGGGTTTCATTTGGTTCTCCGGGTTGGGTTCGGCCGGACGGTCCGGCCGCGATTTGATATGAACATATGCCCATAACCCGGGAATGGCAAATTCTTTTTTCCGGGCGGGGAAGCTCCGGCCTCAGAACAGGCGGCCGCCGGCGGCGGGGCCGAGCCAGCGCTCGACGTAGGCCTGGACGTCGAACTTGCGGCGCAGGCCGTTGGCGTTCATGTAGCGGATCGTGCCGAAGACGGGGCGTTCGGTCCAGGGGCGGTCGTGGCGGCCGAAGCACCAGGCCACGCCGACGAAGCCGTTGGGATCGCGGCCGTCCAGTTCGTATTTGTCGTTGAGGAAGAGCGCGGTCTCGAAGGCCTCTTCGGGCGAACGGGACCATTCGAGGATCTTTTTGCCCCAGTACATGCGCATGTAGTTGTGCATGCGGCCGGAGCGGACCATCTCGGCTTGCGCGGCGTTCCAGCAGGGATCGTGCGTGGCGCCGGCCTCCCACTGCGCGCGGGAATAGACGAACTCGCGCTTGTCCTTGCGGTGCTGGTCGAGGGTCTTCAGCGCCCAGGCGGGCAGGGTGTCGTAGCGGTCGTAGCCCGGATTGAACCGGCAGGCATTCAGGCTCAGTTCGCGGCGGACGATCAACTGTTCGAGGAAGGCGTCGGTCGCGACGCGCGGGGCGTCGGCGGCCTGGACGCGCAGGGCGATCTCGAGGGGCGAAATCTGGCCGAAGTGCAGATAGGGGCTCAGGCCGGAACACCCGTCGGCGACCGGATCGCTGGCCGTTTCGGCGTATTCGGCCAGGCGGTGCGCGACGAAGCGGTCGAGCAGGCGGTGCGCGGCGGCCGCGCCGCCGGAGGCCGCGGCGGCCGGCACGGAATCGTCCACGCCCAGCCGGCGGACCAGCGCGTCGGGATCGGACAGGTCCAGCGAATCCTTCTCGGGACCCGCGAAAGGCACGGCGACCTTCGTCGGTTTTTGGGGCTTGAGGTATTCATCGAGCAGGCGGTGGATTTTCGGCCGGATCGTGCGTGCCGCGAATTCGGCGTGGTCGGAAACGGCGGCGACGGGCACGACGGCGTCGCCTTCAACGAGCACGACGGGGCACGCCACGCGCTTCGCGACGGCCGCGCGCCAGGCGCGTTGGACGCGGAGATAGCCGACGTCGCCGACGAGCAGGGCGGCGTGTTTCGCGAGTTCGGGGATGACGTCCTCCGGCGGGCCGATCCGCAGGCAGAAGCCGAGGCCGCGCGCGGCGAGGCGTTTTTCGGTTTCGCGCAGGCCGGCGAGCATGAACCGGTAGTGCCGGCCGTTCGCGCCGGGGAAGGCCGTCAGCGCGAAGCCGACGAGCACGGGCAGGCGCAGGGCGTTGGCCTGCTCGACGGCGGTTTCCAGCGCGGGATTCCACTCCGCGCGCTGCGACTGCTGCATCCAATAAAGGACGTATCGGCCCCGCGCCGGCGGACGGTCGTCCAGGCGGTGGAGGCGGGCGGCGGGGATCATGGTTCGGTCTCCGCCGTCCGGCCGCGGCGGCTCCACCAGGCGGCGCAGGCCGAGCCGGACAGGTTGTGCCAGATGCTGAACAGCGCGCCGGGCAAGGCCGCCGCCGCTCCGAAGTATTTCACGGCCAGCGCGGTCGCGAGCCCGGAATTCTGCATGCCGACTTCGATGGCCAGCGTGCGGCAGACGGCGGGCGAACAGCGGAAGACCCTGGCGGCGGCGTAGCCGCTCGCCATGCCGAGCAGGTTGTGCAGCGCCACCGCGCCCGCGAGCCAGGGCGTGGTCGCGGCGACCTTGTCGCGGTTGAGTCCGAAGACGATGCCGATGATCAGCGCGATGGCCGCGACGGAAAACAGCGGGAACAGCGGCTGGAGGCGCCGGAGATGCCCGCCCCAGAACTGGTTGATGGCCAGGCCCGCCAGCACGGGCAGCAGCACCATCTTCAGGATGCTCAGCAGCATGGCGCCCGCCGCCACGTGGACGGTCTGGTGCAGGTAGAGCCAGACCAGCGCGGGCGTGGCGACCACCGCGAGCACCGTGGAGCAGAACGTCATGGCGATGGACAGCGCGACGTCGCCCCGGGCCAGATAGGTGATCACGTTGGACGCCGTGCCGCCCGAGACGCAACCGACGAGGACCAGGCCGGCCAGCAGTTCCGTCGGCAGGCCGAAGAGGCGGGCGATGCCGAACGCCAGCAGGGGCATGAAGCCGAACTGCGCGGCCAGGCCCAGCAGGATCAGGGCCGGGCGCCGGAACACGCGCCGAAAATCCTCCCAGGTCAGCGTGAGCCCCATGCCGAACATGACGAGACCCAGCAGGGGGACGATCCAGCCGCCCCGCGCGGCCCAAGGCGCCGGGTGGACGTAGGCGGCGCCGGCGGCCAGCAGGGCCCACAGCGGCAGAAGCGCCGTCGCGCCGATCGCGAACTTCTTCATGGGGCCCATGCTACGCCATTCCGCCGGCGAACACAACCGGCCGGCGAACGGAACAAAATGCGTTTTGGGCGGTCTGGGGCGTTGACGGGGGGGCGGCGCGCTCCCTACACTTTCACCGTCGGCAGACAAATTTCGGAATCCAAACGGCAAGGAGAAACGGCATGAGCACGACGGTCGGCGATTTGTTGCGGATCAAGGGCGCGAAGGTGGAGACCATCACCGCGGCGGAAACGGTGCTGGACGCGATCCGGCGGATGAGCGCGAAGCACATCGGCTGCCTCGCGGTGGTCACGAAGGCCGGCAAGCTGTCGGGCATCGTGTCCGAACGCGATTGCCTGTGGAAGGTGATCGCGGAAGGCAAGTCGCCCAAGACGAACCTGGTGAAGGACGCGATGACGCCGCTGAAGCAGATGAAGACGGTGGCGCCGGGCCAGACGGTGGAGGAGTGCATGTCGCTGATGACCGGGCGGCGGCATCGCCACCTGCCGGTCCTGGCCGACGGCAAGCTGGTGGGCCTGATCTCCATCGGCGACGTGGTCAAGTTCATGCTCGACGCCCAGCAGTCGACGATCGACAGCCTCGAAAAATACATCACGGGCACGTTCTAGGTACGGTCTTCGGAAGCAAGCGCCCATGCCCGCCATCGCCCAAACGGTCCAGAAGATCGTCGCCAAGTACGGCGGCGACGCGACCCGGCTGATGGACGTGCTGATCGACGCGCAGGACGAATTGGGCTGCCTGACGCACGAAACCGTCGCGCGGATCGCCAAGGCGCTGGGCATTCCGCAGGTGGACGTGGAGCAGACGGTTTCGTTCTACCACTTCTTCGCGCGCGAGCCGCGCGGGAAATTCGCGGTGTATCTCAACGACAGCGTGGTGGCGGAGTTCTGCGGCCGCGCGGAGGTGGCGGCGGCGTTCGAGGCCGCGGCGGGCTGCAAGTTCGGCGAGGTGTCCGCCGACGGGGTGGTCGGGTTGTTCCACACGGCGTGCATCGGGATGAGCGACCAGGAGCCGGCGGCGCTGGTCAACGGCCAGGTGTTCCCGGAGCTGACGCCGGAAAAGGCGCGCGCGCTGGTGGCGGGCATGCGCGCCGGGAAGACGGTGGAGGAACTCAAGGGCGGAACATACGGCGACGGCCAGAACGCGCATCCGGAGGTGCGGGCGCTGGTGCACAACCACGTCCGCCGGCGCGGGGTCATGGTGTTCGACCGCTACCGGCCGGGCGAGGCGCTGGCGAAGGTGGTCAACATGAGTTCCGGCGAGGTGATCGCGGCGGTCAAGGCCGCGAGCGTGCGCGGCCGGGGCGGGGCGGGATTCCCGACGGGCATGAAGTGGGATTTCGCCCGGCGGGCGGCCGGCGACGTGAAATACGTTTTCTGCAACGCGGACGAGGGCGAACCGGGCACCTTCAAGGACCGCGTCATTTTGACGGAGCGGCCGCAGATGGTGATCGAGGGCATGGCGATCGCGGCCTATGCCGTCGGCGCCAAGCGGGGCGTGCTCTACGTGCGCCACGAATACCTCTATTTGCGGGCGTATCTGGAGCACGTGCTGGCGGACCTGCGCGCGCAAGGCCTGCTGGGCACCGCGATCGGGGGGCTGGCGGGATTCGATTTCGACGTCAGCCTGCAGTTCGGCGGCGGCGCCTACGTGTGCGGCGAGGAGTCGGCGCTGATCGAATCGGCCGAAGGCAAGCGCGGCGAGCCGCGCGATCGCCCGCCGTTTCCGGTGGAAAAGGGCTATTTGCAGAAGCCGACGGTGGTCAACAACGTCGAGACGCTCTGTTCGGCGGTGCAGGTGCTGCTGAAGGGGCCGGAGTGGTACAACCGGCTCGGCACCGAAAAATCCAAGGGCACCAAGGTGCTGTGCGTGTCGGGCGATTGCGACCGGCCGGGCATCTACGAGGTGGAATGGGGCTTTTCGGTCAACGACATCCTCCGGGAAGCCGGCGCGCGCGACGTGCAGGCGGTGCAGGTCGGCGGGCCGTCGGGTTCCTGCATCGGCCCGGACGAATTCAGCCGCGTGCTGGCCTACGAGGATCTGGCGACGGGCGGTTCG
Source organism: Kiritimatiellia bacterium (assembly GCA_035450765.1). Classification (GTDB taxonomy): domain Bacteria; phylum Verrucomicrobiota; class Kiritimatiellia; order CAIQIC01; family Lenti-01; genus Lenti-01. The sequence continues at coordinate 10,937 of DAOTNL010000045.1, forward strand.
TTCATCGTCGTCGGGAAGCATCGCGACCTGCTGAAGGACGTGGTGCTGAATTTCGCCCGGTTTTTCCGCGAGGAATCGTGCGGCTCGTGCGTGCCGTGCCGGGCGCTGACGGGCATGGCGCAGGTGGTGCTCGAACGGATCGTCGCGGGCAAGGGCACGGCGGAGGACGTGGAACGGCTGCAGGCCTGGCAGAAGATCATGCGCAACAACCGCTGCGGGCTGGGGCAGACCGCGCTGAATCCGATCGTCACCACGATCCAGAACTTCCGGCCGCTGTACGACGCGCGGCTGGCGCCGGGCGATCCGCGCTTCGTGCCGTCGTTCGACCTGGCGGCGGCGGTCCGGGACTACGACGCGGCGGTCGGGAAAGGGTAGGGAGGCGCGCGATGGCCAGCTTCGTCCGGTTCACGCTCGACGGCAAGACCTGCCTGGCGGAGGAAGGCGCGCAGCTGGTCGCGGCGGCGCGCGAGGCGGGAGTCTACATCCCGACGCTGTGCAACTATCCGGGCATTCCGCCCAAGGGTTCCTGCCGGATCTGCACGGTGCTGGTCAACGGCATTCCGCAGACCGCCTGCACGACCAAGGTGGTCGAAGACATGAACGTGGCGACGAGCACGCCGGAGCTGGAGGCGTTCCGCAAGTCGGTCGTCGAAATCCTGTTCGCGGAAGGCAACCACCTGTGCCCCTCCTGCGAGCGCAGCGGCAACTGCGAGCTGCAGGCGCTGGCCTACCGCTACCGCGTGACGGTGTCGAGCTTCCCCTATCTTTTCCCCAAGCGCGACGTGGAGGCCTGGCACCCGAAGCTCGTCAAGGACCACAACCGCTGCATCCAGTGCAAGCGCTGCATCCGCGGCATCCACAACGCCGAAGGCCACGCGATTTTCGCGTTCGGCAAACGCGGAGACAAAGTTGTCATCAACATCGATCCGGACACCTCGAAGGACATCGACGACGAGCTGGCGCAGCGGGCGATGGACATCTGTCCCGTCGGCGCGATCCTGCGCAAGGGCAAGGGCTTCGACGTGCCCATCGGGCGGCGCACCTACGACCGGGAGCCCATCGGCAGCGAGGTGCGGCCGTGAGCGCGAAGGCCCCCAAGAAGATCGTGGCGACGACGTCGCTGGCCGGCTGCTTCGGCTGCCACATGTCGCTGCTCGACATCGACGAGCGGATCCTCGACCTGATCGAGCTGGTGGAGTTCAACAAGTCGCCGCTCGACGACATCAAGACCTTCACGAAGGAATGCGATATCGGCCTGATCGAAGGCGGCTGCTGCAACGACGAGAACGTGCACGTGCTGACGGAATTCCGCAAGCACTGCAAGACGCTGGTGGCGTTCGGCGAGTGCGCGCTGATGGGCGGGTTGCCGGCGCTGCGCAACGTCCTGCCGCTGAAGGAGTGCCTGGACGAGGCCTATCTGAACGGGCCGACCGTGGCCGACGCCAATCCGCGGAAGATCATCCCGCACGATCCCGACATTCCCAAGATCCTGAACCGGGTCTATCCCTGTCACGAGGTGGTGAAGATCGACTACTTCCTGCCGGGGTGTCCGCCGAGCGCGGACCTGATCTGGGACGCGCTGGTCGCGCTGGTGACCGGCAAGGAACTGGACCTGCAATACCGCAGCTTCAAATTCGACTGAAAGAGCCATGACCCGCAAAATCGTCATCGATCCCGTCACGCGCGTCGAAGGCCACGGCAAGGTCACGATCCACCTGGACGACACCGGGAACGTGGCGCAGAGCCGGTTGCACATCGTGGAGTTCCGGGGCTTCGAGCGGTTCGTGCAGGGGCGGCCGTACTGGGAGGCGCCGGTGCTGGTGCAGCGGCTGTGCGGCATCTGCCCGGTCAGCCACCATCTGGCCGCAGCCAAGGCGATGGACGTCGTCGTCGGCGCGGGGACGGGCGATGGGCTGACGCCGACGGCGGAGAAGATCCGCCGGCTGATGCACTACGGGCAGATTTTCCAGTCGCACTCGCTGCACTTCTTCCATCTGGCCTCGCCGGATCTGCTGTTCGGCTACGACGCGGACCCCGCGACGCGCAACGTGATCGGCGTGGCGCTGGCGAACCGCGAACTGGCGACGCAGGCGGTCCTGATGCGCAAGTACGGGCAGGAAGTCATCGCGGCGACCGCCGGCAAGAAAATCCACGGCACCGGGGCGATTCCCGGCGGCGTCAACAAGAGCCTGACGGCCGAAGAGCGCGACCGGTTGCTGAAGGGCGACGGCGGGCCGCTGAACGCCGACCAGATGGTCGCGTGGTCGCAGGGCGCGCTGGCGTTCTTCAAGGACTACTACAAGAAGCACAAGGCCTTCATCGACGGGTTCTCGAAATTCCCGTCGAACCACTTGTGCCTCGTGCGGAAAGACGGGGCGCTCGACCTCTACCACGGCGTGCTGCGGGCCGTGGACGCGGACGGCAAGCGGATCCTCGACGACGTGGATTGCCAGGATTATCTCCGGCACTTCCGCGAAGAGGTGAAGTCGTGGAGCTACATGAAGTTCCCGTACCTCAAGAAGCTGGGGCCGGAAAAGGGCTGGTATCGCGTCGGGCCGCTCGCGCGGCTGAACGTGGCCGATTTCATTCCGACGCCGCTGGCGCAAAAGGAATTCGAGGCGTTCAAGGCGGCGACGGGTGGCAAGCCCAACGACATGTGCATGCTCACGCACTGGGCGCGGTTGATCGAAGTGCTCCACGCCGCGGAAAAAATGCGCGAACTGCTGCGGGATCCGGACGTCCTTGGCGGAGACCTCGTCGTACGCGGCCAGCGCCGTCCGGAAGGCGTCGGCATCATCGAAGCGCCGCGCGGCACGCTGTTCCACCACTACGCGGTGGGGGACGACGACCTGATCCAGATGGCCAACCTGATCGTGTCCACCACGAACAACAACGAGCCGATGAACCGGGCGGTCCATTGCGTCGCCACGACCTACATGGCGGGCCAGAAGGAAATCACCGAGCCGATGATGAACGCGGTCGAGGTGGCCATCCGCGCCTACGACCCGTGCCTGAGCTGCGCCACCCACGCCTACGGGCAGATGCCGCTGGAGGTGACGCTGGTGGATGCGGCGGGCGCGGTGGTGGCCCGGCGGCGAAGGGATCGGACTTGATGATTGGATATTGGGCATTGGATATTGGATATTGAGATTCCATCCCGCCCGATCCTGATTTACGGCTTTGGAAATCCGGGCCGCCAGGACGACGGAATGGGCGTGGCGCTCGTCGAGGAGCTCGAAGCCTGGGCAACCGCGGAGGGAATTCCGGGCCTCGTCTTCGACTCCAACTACCAACTCAACGCCGAAGACGCGCTGGCCGTGGCGGAAAGCCGGCAGGTCGTGTTCGTGGACGCCGCGAAAGAGGGGCCGGCGCCGTTCGAATTCCGGCCTCTGGCGCCGCAGAAGGAAATTTCGTTCTCCACCCACGCGATGCCTCCGGAAAGCGTGTTGGCGCTGGCGGACGAACTGTACGGCGCGCGGCCGCCGGCGTGGATCCTGGCCATCCGGGGGGAAGTCTGGGAGCCGAACGAACCGCCCACCGCCGCGGCGCTGTCCCATCTGGCCGCCGCCCGGGAATTCCTGCGGGAGTGGCTGCGCCAAGAACCCTTGGGTTGCCCGGACAGCCTCCCCGGACAACCCATGTGAACCGCAGAGCACCGCCGGATTTTCCACGGTGTGGTCCGGCGACTGCCGGATTCCATGGCGTGGAAAACCGGCGGAAAAAGTTTCCATGGCGTGGAAAATCCGGCATCGGCGCCGGGGTTGCGCATCCGGATGGGCCGGGGATTTTCGCGGCGGCCGGACGAGGTATGCCTATCCGCGGCGGCGG
>DAOTNL010000046.1:0-14763 GCA_035450765.1 Kiritimatiellia bacterium
GCGGCGACGTCGGCGAAGCCGGCGCGCGCGGGATAGTCGGCCGGGGCGAACTTGACGTCCATGGCGACGTAGTCCACCTGCGGCAGCAGCTTTTCCAGGATCCGCGGGCGCGAGCCGTTGGTGTCGAGCTTGATGGAAAATCCCCACTCGCGCAATTTTTCCACGACTTGGAAAACGCCGGGATTCAGCGTGGGCTCGCCGCCGGTGACGACGGCGCCCTCCACCCAGTTGTCGCGGAACTTGCGGCAGATCTGCTCGACCTCGGTCCACGGCAGGCCGGCGGCGTCCACCCGCCCCATCAGCGCGGCGTTGTGGCAGAAACCGCAGGTGAAGTTGCAGCCGGTCAGGAAAAAGACCGCGGCGAGCTTGCCGGGAAAGTCCACCATCGAGGCGTTCTGAAGCACGCCGTAGACGGGAGACAAAGACATGGCCGGCCCAGCGCGACTACAGCGCCTTGGCCTGGCGCAGGACGGCTTCGATCATGCGCGGGGTGATGACGCCGCGACCGACGCTGGAATAATCCGTCTGCAGGCCGACCCAGGTATAGAGGGCGCTGGAGCCGCCGGGGGCGTCGGCGGAGCCGGGCCGCGGATTCGGCAGGGGCTCCTGTTCGCCGGTGGCGGGATTGGCCTTGGAGACGTAGAAACCGGGCACGCGCTGCGGATTCAGGCACTCGGCCTCGCAGAATTCGACGAGGCCGTTTTCGGTTTCGAGATCGTGGTAGAGCTTCTCGAAATCGGCCCATTCGGCTTCCTGCAGCAGGTCGTCGAGGCGGCCGTTGAGGGTGTGGCACTTGTCGCAGCCGGGCTTGCCGAACACGTGGATCTGGTAGGTCTTGGACATGGCTCAGGCCTCCGCGGGCTGGGTTTCGGCGAAAGGCGCGGGCGCCGGGGCGGCGGCGGTTTCGACCGCGTAGACGCCGCGCTGGCGGGCCGGCAGCTCGCCGTCGCGCTTGCTCTTGTTCCAGTTGTTGATCTTGCTGAAGTAGCCGACGACGCGGGTTTCGCCCTCGACGTGCGCGGAACCGCACGACGTGCATTTTTCCTTCAGGCCGCGCATGTTGTGGCCGCAATCGAGGCAGTAGGTGAATTCCGGCGAGAGGGTCACCTGCGCCGACTGCGTGCGGAAGAACGTCTCGCGCATGAGGGTTTCGATGGCCTGGGGCGACGGCCGTTCCTCGCCGATGAAGGCGTGGGTGATGGCGCCGCTCTCGATCAGGCTGTGGAACCGCGCCTGTTTGCGAATGCGCTCGACCAGCGAGACGGGGGCATCGGCGGAGAGGTGCACGCTGTTGGTGTAGTAGGCCACGTCCTCGCTGCCGCCCTTGTAGACTTGCAGCGCCTCGTCGCGGTAGTACACCAGATCGGCCTTGGCCAGGCGGCGCGCCGCGCTCTCGGCGGGCGATTCCTCCAGCGTGAGCTTCATCTTGTGCTTCACGGAGAGTTTCTTGCAGCGCAGGAACATGTGGGCCACGATCTTTTCGCCGAGCCGCAGGGCTTCGTCGCTCTCGTGGAATTCCTTGCCCATCAGGAAGCGCACGGCGTCGTTCACGCCGATGAGCCCGATGATGTAGGTGGCCTTGTCGAGTTCGACGTAGGGCTTGCCGTCGCAGGCCTCCTTGCCGATCTGCCACAGGGGGAAGCCGGGGCCGCTGATCATTTCGGCGATGCGCGCGCGTTTCTGCTCGTGGGCCTTCACGCACAGGTCCATCATCTTGTCGATTTCGGCGACGAGCCCGTCGAACGTGCGCTGCCCCGCGCGGGCGGCGCGGTACATGCACTGCGGGATGTTGATGGTGACGTTCTGGAAGCCGCAGAAGCGCAGGCTTTCGGGGTGCCGCAGCATGTAGTTGTCCTGGATCGTCGTGCGCAGGCGGCAGCAGGCGGAGAGCGTGACTTCGTCGCGGTCGAAGATGAAATAGACCGAGCCGTTGCGGCTGGCCACTTCGCACGCGCGGCGGTAGATCTCCATCTGCTTGGGATCGGTGAACGTCTCGGCGCTGACGTGGAAATCGCACTTCGGGAACTCGAAGACGTGCCCGTTGGCGTCGCCGGCCTCCCAGACGTCGAGCAGGGCAAGGGTCAGCGCGCGGGCTTCTTCCTCGAAATCGCCGTAGGTCAGGACGCGTTCGCCGCGGGCGGCGAGGTCCTTTTCGATCTCGGCGTCGTAGGCCTGCCCGTGCTTCGGATCGGCCACTTCGCGCAGGACGCAGCGGCGGGAGCCGTCGGCTTCCGTCAGGTGCAGTTCCATCATGCGGTTGCCGTTGGCGTCCTTTTCGGCGCGGATGGACTCCTCGAGGCGGACGACCGCGCCGTCGGCGCGGCGCAGCATGTAGCGGCCGTGGGGGCCGACGGCGGGCACGGTCTGGAGGTAGCCCGGCACGCCGGTGTGGATGTTGAAATCGAGGAAGATCGTCTGGCCGCCGCGCGAGAACGCGTTCTGGGCGCCGCCGAAGATGAGCCCCTGGGCGACCTGGCGGATTTCCTTGGCGGACTTGCCGCGCAGGTAGGGCGCGAACATGATGTTGATGTAGGCCAGGCCGAGGGCGCCGGCGTAGTTGGCCTGCATGGAGGCCACGAACGTGTTCAGGTGGCCGGTCAGCACGTGGGCGCTGGAGGCGGGCGCGCTGTCGTTGTTGAGATTGTTCAGCCCGCGCAGGCCGTACTTCTTGACGTATTCGACCGAGTGCGAGGAGCAGTAGACGCGGTGCGGATAGCCCAGGTCGTGCAGGTGCAGCGCGCCGGTGTTGTGCGCGTTCTTGAGATCGGCGGAAAAGATCGTGTCCAGCGCCCACTGCTTGAGCACCAGTTCGGCGATGCCCAGTTGGACGGCTTCGGGGTTGTTGTTGACGATGTTGCTGTTCTCGAGGCTCTTCGCGTACATCAGCCGGTCCACGAACTGGCGCGAAACGCCGTAGACCGACAGGTCGCGCAGCTGGTGGCGGTAGCCGCGCAGCGCGAGCTCGTTGTTGAGCAGCTCGCGGATCAGCGTGCTGTCCACGCTGCCCATGCCGCTGGCGATGACCTGGTTTTCCACGGTCTTGGCGATGTTGAGGGCGACTTCCTCGTTCAGGTCCGTGTGGCGCACGAGCGTGTCGATGAGTTCCTTGCGGTCCCACGGCAGCGTGCTGCCGCGCGCGACGGACTCGACCAGCAGCATGCTGGCGTCGGTGAGGTCCACCGGCTTGTTGCCGTCGCGCTTGTGCTGGCTGCGCACGCGGATGCGTTCGCGGGCCAGCTGGCGGTGCTTGCGGAAGCGCTTGTAGGCGGCGACGATCGGCGCGTAGCCCTGCTCGGCCAGCACGATCTCGATCAGGTCCTGCATGTCCTCGATGTGCGGGATGCGCCGGCCGTGCTCGTCGGCCGACACGTGGTATTCGCTGCGCGGATCGGACAGCTGCTGGATCACGAGGTCGGCCATCTGCTCGGGCATCGTCTCGCCGACTTCGACGTGGTCGCGGCGGCGCACTTCGTCGGCGGCGCGGGAGATGGCCACCACGATCTTGTCGCGCCGGAACGGCACCACCATGCCGTCGCGCTTGCGGAACCCGTCGAAAACCGTTGTGTCTGCCTTGTTCATTCCGCTGTTACTCCTTTTTCGCCGGCTCCAGAAAATCGCAACGGTACCAGGCAACCCGCAGTTGCCTCGCACCGTTTGAATGCATCTAACGCCAACGGACTTTCTCCCACAACGGGCAAAACGGAAAAAGGCCGAAAAAAGCCAAATACCACAACCAAACGTGGTTGTTAATCGTCAAGACAACAACGAAATGTAGTTTTTGGCCCGCAATTGGTTTTTCGCCAACAGGTTAGGCCCGCCCGGCCAAAGGCCTATGGAGATTCGCCGTTTTTCCGGCCGTTTTCCGCCTAAACAGGGGGGGCAACAGCCGTTTTCCGGACTGGACCGGCTCGCGGGGCGACAAAAAACCCGCCGGCGCGGGGCCGGCGGGCCGGAGGACGCCTAAACGAGCTATTGCCCCGCTTGAATCTCCTCCCAGAGCTTCGCGTACTTCGCGTTGGCGGGGCCGAGATCGGCGATCATCTCGAGTTTTTCGACGACTTCGGGCGGCGGAAACAGGATCGGATTCGTCCGGACTTCCGCCGAAAGATACTGGTAGCTGACTTCGTTCGGACACAAGTAGCAGATGTACTCGGTCATTTCCGCAGCCACGCGCGGATCGAGGATGAAATCGATGAATTTGTGGGCAAGCCGGATTTCCCGGGCATCGGCCGGAATCGCCATGTCGTCGAAGCTCAGCGCGGAGCCTTCCTCCGGCACGGCGATGCGCACGTTTTCGTTTTCGGCCTGGGCCATCATCAGATCGCCGCTGTAGCCGTGGGCCAGGCGGATCGCGCCGGCGGCCAGATCCTCTTTGTATTTTTCGTTTTCGAAGCCGGCCGCGTTCTGCTTCCAGCGCAGCACGACGGCCTTGGCCGCGGCCAGTTCAAGGTCGTTGGTGGAATTGAGGCTGTAGCCAAGGCTTTTCAGCGCGGCGCCGATCGTTTCGCGGACGTCGGCCAGCAGCGTCATGCGCCCGCGCAGGTCGGCGCGGTCGAACATCGCCCAGCTGGGCGCGAAGTCCGGCACGTCTTTCGCGAGATAACCCAGGCTGGTGACGGTGACCGCGTAGGGCACGCTGTAGGTCATCTGCGGATCGAACCCCTGCTCCAGATAGACGGGATCGACGTTCCGCCGGTTGGGGATCCAGTCGGCGACCAGCGGCAGCAGCATGCCCTGCTTGCGGAGGATCTTGACCATGTAGCTGCTGGGAAACAGCAGATCGAACGGTTCGCGGTCGCGGGCGGCCAGGCTGTCGTACAGCGCCTCGTTGGAATCGTAGGTTTCCACGACGATCCGGCAGCCGTTTTCCCGCTCGAAGCGCTCGAGCAGCTCCGGCTTGACGTAATCCGACCACGTGAAGATGCGCAGCACCGGGGTTTTCTCCCGGCAACCGCACAGCGCCGCCAGCGCCAGCGCACCGGCCAGCGCCCATCCCCGGCCGATCGATTTTCCGCTCATCCCTTGCTCCTGGGCCGCCGCACGGACAGCCGTGGATAGTGTGCCACGCGCCCGGCCGGGATGCAAATGCATCCGCGGAAAAAATACGGAGCGGACGCTATTCCCCGGCTTTGATCGCGTCCCAGAGCTTGGTGTACTTGACGTTCTGGTCGCCGAGATCGCCGATCATCTCCAGCTTCGCCACCACTTCCGGCGGCGGGAACAGGATCGGATCGGACCGGATTTCCTCGGAAAGCAACCCGTAGCTGGCGGCGTTCGGGCAGAGGAAATAGATGAACTCCGTCAGTTCCGCGGCCACCTGCGGATCGAGCACGAAATCGATGAACTTGTGCGCGAGTTCCACCTGCTTGGCCGCGTTCGGAATCGCCATGTCGTCGAAGCTCAGCGCCGAGCCTTCCTCCGGCACCGCGATCTGGATGTCGTCGTTTTCGCTCTGCACGAGCATCAGGTCGCCGCTGTAGCCGTGGGTCAGCAGGAATTCGCCGGAGGCGAGGCCGGTCTTGTACTGCTCGTTCTCGAATTTGGCGACGTTCTTCTTCCAGCGCAGGACGACGTCCTTGGCGGCGGCCAGTTCGGCGTCGTCGAGCGTGTTCAGGCTGTAGCCCAGGAACTTCAGCGCCGCGCCGATCGTCTCGCGGTGGTCGTTCAGCAGCGTCATGCGCCCCTTGAGGTCCGCGCGGTCGAACATGGACCACGACGGCTTGAAATCGGCGACCTTGCTGCCGAGGTAGCCCAGGCAGGTGATCGTGACCGTGTAGGGCACGCTGTGGTCCATGTCCTTGTCGACCGCCATCGCCAGATAGGCCGGATCGACGTTCTTCAGGTTGGGCAGGAGCGCGTGGTCGAGCGGCCGCAGCATGCCCTGGTCGTGCATGATCTTGACCATGTAGCTGCTGGGAAACAGCAGATCGTAGCCGGTCGCGCCGGCTTTCAGCTTGGCGTACATCTCCTCGTTGGAGGCATAGGTGTCGATCACGACCCGGCAGCCGTTTTCGGCCTCGAAGCGCTGGACCAGCTCCGGTTTGACGTAGTCCGACCACGTGTAGATATGCAGCGTCGGCTTCTTCTCCGCGCAGCCGCACAAGACGGCCAGTCCGACCGCGCCCGCCATCCAACCCCACGTCGATTTTTTCATTTTCGCGCTCCTCTCTCGGCCGCCACCGGCAACCGTCCTGGATTGTGCCCGCCGTTTCCGGAAACGGCAACCCCTTTCGACCCCTCATAGGCCTGCCTCGATTGACCTAGACCCCCACGGGCTTGCCCCGTGGGTGAATCAGTTCCGATCCAAATCGGCACTAGGTCGTGCCGGCTCCAAACAACCCCAGCCCATCGCATCCGAAATTTCTTTCCCCTTGCCCGGAGCGGGCCGAAGACCTAGCCTGTCTCCACCATGACGCCGCCCTCTTCCCTGACCATCCTCGGCGCCGGCCCCGCCGGCTATCCCGCCGCTTTCCTCGCCGCCGATCTCGGAGTGTCCGTCACGCTGATCGATTCCGCCCCCGCCCTCGGCGGCACCTGCCTGCACCGCGGCTGCATCCCGTCCAAGTCCCTGCTCCACGCCGCGCGCCTGCTTTCCGACGCCCGCGAAGCCGCGGCCATCGGCCTCGATTTCGCTCCGCCCGCGATCCAGCTCGAAAAACTGCGCGCGTGGAAGGAATCCGTCACCGACCGCCTCGCCCAAGGCTTGGCCCAGCTCGCCAAGGCGCGCGGCGTCCGCGTCGTCCAGGCCCGCGCCGCCTGCGCGTCGCCGACGCAGTTGCGCCTGACCGCGCCCGACGGCGCCACCGCGACGCACGATTTCGAAACGCTGCTGCTGGCCACCGGCTCCGTTCCGGCGCTGCCGGCCGGTTTCCCCGCCGGCCATCCGCACCTGTGGGATTCCACCGCGGCGCTCGCCTTGACCGAGATTCCCGAGTCCCTTCTCGTCGTGGGCGGCGGCTACATCGGCCTCGAACTGGGGTCGGTCTACGCCGCGCTCGGCGCGCGCGTCACCGTCGTCGAAATGACCGGCGGCCTCCTGCCCGGCGCCGACCGCGACCTGATCGTGCCCCTCGCCAAGCGCCTGCGGGGCATTTTCAAAGACATCCTTCTCAACACCCGCGTCGCCGGCGTCGCCGACGATCCCGCCGGCCTGCGCGTGACCCTCGAAAACGCCAAGACCGGCGAAGCGCGCGAAGAAACGTTCGCCAAGGTCCTCGTCGCCGTCGGCCGCCGCCCGTGCACCGACGGACTCGAACTCGGGCAGGCGGGCATTTCCCTGACCGATCGCGGTTTCGTTGCCGTCGACGAAACCGGCCGCACGGCGAATCCGCGCGTCTTCGCCGCGGGCGACGTCGCGGGCAATCCGATGCTGGCCCACAAGGCCACGCACGAGGCCCGCGCGCTCGTCGCGCGCCTCGCCGGCCGCGCGGCGCACGACCTCGCGCCCGTACCGGCCGTGGTCTTCACCGATCCCGAAATCGCGTGGGTCGGCCTCACCGAAACGCAGGCCAAGGAGCAGGGACGCGAGGTCAAAGTCTCGAAATTCCCCTGGGCCGCCAGCGGCCGCGCGCTCACGCTCGACCGCGCCGACGGCGTCACGAAGATCCTGGCCGATCCGGGCACCGGGAAACTGCTGGGCGTGGCCATCGCCGGCCCCGGCGCGGGCGATTTGATTTCCGAGGCGTCTTTTGCGCTCGCCACCGGCGCCTCCGTTGCCGATCTAGCGCGCGCCATCCATCCCCACCCCACCCTGGCCGAAACCCTCGGCGAGGCCGCCGAACTCCACGAAGGCCTCTGCGCCCACCTTTATCGGCCGGCCAAGCCCCCGCGAACATAGCTGCACGAATGCGGCGGCCATTCGGCGAGGCCGTCCGCCCCCCGGCACTCTCGCATATTATAATAAGTGAGAGTGGCTACTGCCCATGGATCGGATGCGAAACCGGCATCCGCGCGAACCGCGCGAGGCTTTCGAGGTAATCCGCCGGCGTGCCGAAATCGAAACGTTCGGCCGCGGTCATTTCCAGCGCGAGATAGCCTTCGCGTTCGCGCTGCAATTCCTGCGCGCGCGTGAGCTGGAATTCGCCGCCGTCGCGCACGTCGTCGCGGATCATCCGTTCCAGCACGTCGTAGATCGACGGCGCCAGCAGGTGCATGCCGAACCAGCCGAGGAATTCGTCGGCCCCGAGGCCGTCCACGCGCAATTCGCGCCGGGCCAGATCGGGATCGGGCTTCTCCACGATGCGGGTCACGTCGATCAGCCGCGGAAAATCCTTGCGCCGCGCGCCGGCGATGGTGCCGTAGCCCTTGAGCTGCGCCGGGCCGATGCGGTTGACGGCGGACACCGACCGACCGCCGCTGCGCCCGGCCATTTCCGCCAATTCGCGGTACGGCGATACCGGCGCGCCGCGGAACAAATGGTCGCCCAGGCACAACAGCACCGGCGCGCCGCCGGCGAAGGCGCGGCTCTGGTAGACCGCATGGCCGTAGCCTTCCTGCTCGCGCTGGAACGCAAAATGCAGCCGTTCGTTGAATTCCCGCATGCGCCGCGCCTCATCGGCCAGCGCCGGGGTTTTCTCCAGCCGCCGCAGCAAATCCGGCCCCGGCCCCGCGAAATAGGCGCGGATCGTCTCTTCGTCGCCCGGCTGGGCCACGATGCAGACGTCCTCGATGCCCGCCGCGACCAGTTCCATCACGTGATAATGGATCATGGCGCGCGCGACGCCGTCCGGCCCCACCACCGGCATCAGTTCCTTCTTCACCGCCTGCGACGCCGGAAACAGCCGCGTGCCGAGGCCCGCCACGGGAATCACCGCTTTTTTCGCCGCTACGCCATTCGCAGACATGCCCAATCTCCCATGAACGGTTTGTAGCGCCGCGCGCCGAACTCGAGCGCCCCCGGCGAGGTGCCCCGATAGATCTCGGGCGCGACGCCGAACCGCCGCGCGTGTTCCCGCGCGATCGCCGGCACGTGTTTTTCCAGGGCGTCCAGCCGCCCGAACACCGCCACGGTGCCGCCGGCGCCGCCGCCGGTGATCTTGGCGCCGTAGAGGCCCTTTTTCGCGCCGCGCCGCCGCACCGCCGCCACCAGCGCATCCACCTCCGGCACCGAGAGGCGGCATTCGTCGCGATAGCTCGCGTGCGCGCCGTACATCTCGCGGCCCGCCGCAACGCAGCCCGCTTCGCCGCCCCGGCGCAGCGCCGCGATGAACCGCAGCACGCGCTCGTTTTCCCGCACGGCGTGGCGCGCGGGGCCGCGCACGCGATAGAGCGTCCCCGGCCGGATCGTCGTGGCCGCGTCGCCGTGCGAGCCATAGCGCTGGAGGAATTCCGCGCCTTTCAGCGTTTCCGGCAGGTGCCGGCTCCGCGCGGCGAATTCCTTGTCCGAAATTTCCGTCAGATGCTTCACCGCGGGCAGGCCGTCCCGCGCGCGCAGGTCGTTGAGGATGCGCTTGCCCATGAAAGCGCCGATGCGCACGTCGCCGTAGGGCGCCGCCGCCACCGAGTGGCGCACCATGGAGTTGATGCCGACGAAGCCCGTGCCGGGCGGAATTTCCACCGCATCCACGACCGCGCCCGGCCGGCACAGAATATGCACGAGCTGGCCGCGGCGCCCGCTGGCGATCGCGATCTGGTCCATGATGCCGCACGGCGCGCCCACGACGCGGTTTTCCGCGATTTGCCCCAGCCGCGCGATGCGCGCCGGTTCCAAACCCAGATCCAGGCACGCATCGAACGCGCACAGCGTGCCGATTTCCACCGCCGCCGAACTCGCGACGCCGGCATTCATCGGCACCGTGCTAAAAATCAACACGTCGAACCCGCCGCGCAGGCGCAGCTTCTCTTCCTTGAGCAGCGTGAACAGGCTGCCGGCGGCATAGGCCGCCCACGCGGCCAGGTGGTTTTCGCGGAACAGCGCCCGCACCTCGCCGTAGGAGACGGGTTTTCCGCGGGACTCCAGCCAACCGAGCGGGAAGCGGGTTTCCACCGGCAAACGTCGCGGCGCCAGGGAAACGCTGCGGATCCGCACCAAGCGATCCTGCCGCGGTTGCACGGCGACGAGCACGCCGGCCCCGAGCGTTCCTTCGCAAACGTTTGCCCCGGAGTAATCCGCGATCCCCCCCATGACGTCCAGGCGCGCCGGCACCCGCGCAGCCCAGATCGGCCGTTGGGCGAAGAAATCGGCCACCCCCTCCGGATCCCCCGCCCCGAGCCGCAGCCGACGCTCGAATTCCGCAACTTCAACGAGAACAGCAGGTTGCGGATTCCGTTTCGGGGCTTTTCGGGGCTTTTTCATGCCATTTCCGAGGATTTCGAGGCTCCAGAATGGCTTTGCGGGGCCGAATTGGAAAGAAAAATCGCCAAGTAAAGCGTTTTTCTCTTTCATTTTCGTCGGCTCGGGCCTATATTCGATCCCCTTTGAATGGAGCTGCCATGAAATCCGCTTTGAAGAAAGTCATCGCCCGCCTCGAAGAGCGCCGCGCGCAACCGTCGCCGGCGGTCCGCATGCCCGGGCTGTGGCTCAACCCCGACGGCCCCGTCGCCGCCCAATCCGTCGTGCCCGAGGAATTTTTCCTCCACAGCTTGCGCGGCATCCTCGCGTCGCCCCGCAAGAAGCGCGTCACCGACGGCGACGTTCCCGGCGACTGGGGCAAGAACGCCATCGCCTACAACCTCCTCGTCCGCTACGGCGCGGCCTTCGACCACGACGGCGACGGCAAGATTTCCTGCGAGCCCCTGGCCTCCGGCTGGCGCGAAACCGGCACGTTCCTCAAGGCCACCGCGATGCTGCCGTTCATCCGCTCGCTCGGCTGCAATACGATCCACCTGCTCCCCATCACCTCCATCGGCCAGGACGGCAACAAGGGCGACATGGGCAGCGCCTTCGCCATCCGCGACCCCTACGAGCTCGACGAGCACCTCGCCGAACCCGCGCTGGGGCTCGACGTGAAAACGGAATTCGCCGCCTTCGTCGAAGCCGCGCACCATCTCGGCATCCGCATCGTCGTCGAATTCGTCTTCCGCACCGCCGCCAAGGACGCGGCCTGGGCGAAGGAACATCCCGAGTGGTTCTACTGGATCCGCGCCGACGTGCCCGACCGCCGGCCGGGCGAGAAATCCGAAGACACCTACGGCGCGCCGCTGTTCACGCCCGACGAACTGCGCCAGATCTACGACGCCGTCGGCAACGGCCGCTTCCACGAACTGCTGCCGCCGCATCAGACCTACCGCGACATGTTCACCGCGCCGCCCGCCCCCGAAACCGTCCGCCTGGAAAACGGCTGTTGGCGCGGCACGTCGACCGATCCCCGCAGCGGCCAGCCCGTGTCCGTGCGCATTCCCGGCGCCTTCTGCGACTGGGGCCCGGACTCCGAGCAGCCGCCGTGGACGGACGTGACCTACCTGCGGCTCTACGACCACCCCGATTTCAACTACATCGCCTACAACACCGTGCGCATGTATTCCGCCCAGCTCGCGCGCCCCGAGCACGTCGTGCGCCCGCTGTGGGACAAGATCACCGAAGTCATCCCCCACTACCAGACGACGTTCGGCGTCGACGGCGTGATGATCGACATGGGCCACGCGCTGCCGGCCGACCTCAAGCGCGGGCTCGTCGCGCGCGCCCGCCAGGTCGATCCCGACTTCGCGCTCTGGGCCGAGGAATTCAACCTCAGCCCCGCCGCCCGCGAAGAGGGCTACAACGTCTGCGTCGGCCCCTTCATGCAGACCGTGCGCGACGTCGAGCGCTGGCGCGGCTGGCTGCGCTGGATCCACGGCGCGGGCCTGCCGGTGCCGTTCATGGCCATGGCGGAAAACCACAACACCCCGCGCGCGGTGCATTGGGCCGGCGGCGCGGCCTACGCCCTCTACGCGCAGGCCATCGGCGCGTTCCTGCCCGGCGTGCCCTACCTGCACAACGGCATCGAGCTGGCCGAACCCGTTCCCGTCAACACCGGCTTCGATTTCACCAACGAGGAAGTCGCGCAGCTGCCGCCGGCCGTCCTGCCGCTCTTCAGCGCCGCCGCGATGGACTGGACGCGCGCGCAAACGCTCGTCGCCCCGTTGCGCCGCGTGCACGCCCTGCGCGCCAAGCACCGCGAGCTGTTCAGCGATCCCTCGCCCGGCACGATCATCCCGCTGGAAACCGGCAACCGCGCCGTCACGGGCTATCTCCGCCAGAAACCCGGCCTGAAGAAAGCCTTCGCCGTTCTCGGCAACACCGACATGCACCACGAGCAGCCGCTGGTTTTGCCGCATCCCTCCGCCAAGAAGGACCTGCTGACCGGCGAACCGCTCCCGGCCGTCCTGCGCCCCGCGCAAGTCGTCGTCTACGCCGTCTGAAGGCCCGCCCGCGCCGTCCCGGCGGACTTTTACGTAGAACGTAGAAACTTTGCGCGAGTTTTACGTAGAACGTAAAAACTTTCGCGCGGTTTTACGTAGTACGTAATAATCGCGGCAGACGCGGCGCGCAATTTGCTTTTCTTCGGGGCGGCGGAGCGTAGACTCCGCCGTCCGATGACTCCCGCCGTTTCCAACCGTCCTTTCGCCGCCGCGGTCGGCGCGATGCTGCTGGCCCTGTTTTTCTGGGCGGTGGTGCCGCTGATGCTGGTGCATTTCACGCGGTGGGTGGACCCGTGGACGGCGAACGGGGCGCGCTATTTCTTCGCGGCGGCGTTCTGGCTGCCGTTCGTGGCGCGCACGCTGCGGGGCATGGCGCCGCGGGAGCGCGGCGCGGTCTGGCGGGCGGCGCTGGTGCCGGCGGCGGCCCACTGCGCCGCGCAGGTGTTCTTCGGCCTCGCGCCGTACCACAACAACGCGACGATGCTGAACTTCGGCTGCCGGCTGTCCATCCCGTTCGCCACGGTCTTCGGGTTCTGGCTGCTGCCGGGCGAGCGCCCGCTGATGAAATCCGCCCTCTTCTGGACCGGGCTGGCCTGCGCGCTGGGCGGTTTCGTGCTGATGTTCGAAAACGGCTTCGGCACGGACAGCACCTCGGCGACGGGCATGCTGCTGCTGGCGGGCTTCGCGGCGGCGTGGGGCCTCTACGCGGTGTTCGTGCGGCGCAACCTGTCGGTCTATCCGGCGCACCTGGCCTACGGCGTCGTCAGCCTGCTGACCGGCGCGCCGCTGGTGGCGCTGATGTTACGCTTCGGCGATTGGCGCGCGCTGCTGGGCCTGGGGGCCGGCCAATGGTTCTGGCTGATCCTGTCCGCGCTGCTGGGCCTGACGCTGGGCCACCTGTTCTACTACCGCGCCATCCGCATCCTCGGCCCCATCGCGTCCGAAGGCAGCCTGCTGCTGATTCCGTTCCAGACGGCCGTGCTGGCCCATTTCTGGCTGGGCGACCGCCTGTCGCCCGTGCAATGGGCAGCCGGCGTCGTTCTGGTGCTGGGCTGCACCCTGCTGCTGCGCGCGCGCATCCGCATGCGGAGCTGAGCGTTCCCGCGGCGCGGGAACTAGTTGGTCGCCGTTGGCGCCGCCCCGCCCAGCCGCGGCAGGCGCATCTTGGAGGTGGACGGCGGCCGTTCGGACATCGTGTAGGCGACCAGCGCCAGCACCGTCAGGATGATCGCCACGATGCCGAGCGACGAAAACCAGTCGACCGGCCGGTGCAGCCGCCCGCCGCACCAGGCGCATTGGCCGGAAAGCGGGTGGTTCCGGTTCCCGCAGGTCCGGCAGATCTTGTATTTCGGCGCCGGCGGCGGCGCTTTCCGCTTGAACAACATGCAGTCCATCCCTTGACCAGAAGCCCGAACCGGATTCGACGGCCTCGTCTGAATGAGGAAGACTAGCGAAAAACCGCGGGCGCCACAATCCCCAACCGCCCCCGTAACGCAAAATTAACGCTCGCCGTGGCGGTAGCGGATGATCTGCACTTTTTCCAGCGTGACCAGCCCCCCGCTCTTGCTTTCCGCGAAGAGGCGGTCCAGCACGGGCAGGAAGGTGGCGATCTTGGCTTCTTCGTCGGTGATTTCCACGACGACGGGCAGGTCGGCGGACAAATCGAGGATCTTGGCGGTGCGGATGCGGGTCGAAGGGCCGAACCCCGTCAGGCCGCGCCAAGCGGTGGCGCCGGCCAGGCCGGCCGCCTTGGCCTCGCGCACGATCGTCTCGTAGAGCGGCACGTGGCGGACCTTGTCCGACTCGCCGATGAACACCCGCAGCAACTTGGCTTCGCTCAGCGCTTCCATGGGAGCCTCCTCATCCTTTCATCAGCAACCGGACGGCCAGCGTACCGGCCCAGAAAGCCAGCGTGCAACCGACGAGCGTCGCCAGGAAATAGCCGGACGCCACCCAGTACTCCGCGTCCTGGCCGAACCGCGCCAGTTCGTACATGAAGGTGGACATGGTCGTGAAGCCGCCGCAGAGCCCCGTGGCCCAGAACAGGCGCGCGGAGGGCGAGAGAACTTCCGTTTCGGCCGCGACCGCCGTCACGACGCCCAACAGCAGGCAGCCGAGCAGGTTGGCCCACAATGTGCCGTGCGGAAAGGAGATGGATAGCCGCTGCCCCGCCAGGCTCAGTCCGTAGCGCAGGACGGAACCGACGAATCCGCCCGCGCCCACCGCCCACATGGATGCCGCCACTTTCATGCGCCGGCCAGTCTAGACCCGGGCCCCGGACGGGTCAAGCGCCGCTCCGGCGCTTGACTTGGCGGCGCGGGCTTTGGCATAGTCCGCGTCTCGTTGGCGCCAAAGTAGCTCAGCTGGCAGAGCACCGCATTCGTAATGCGACGGTCATCGGTTCGAATCCGATCTTTGGCTCCA
>DAOTNL010000047.1:0-954 GCA_035450765.1 Kiritimatiellia bacterium
CGGAGAGGATCAGGCGCTCGTTCAGCCGCGTTTCCGCGCCGGTTTCGGAATCGACGCGGGAGACGAAGAATCCGGCCGTGCTGTGTTCCGAATCCGTGCGCCAGACGACGCGGCCGGCGCCGTCGGTCCACTCGCCCCAGACCTCCGCCAGTTCGGCGCGGGTCGGCGAACGGGTGGACACGCCGAGGTCCACGTCCAGATAGTCCTTGCCGCCCGAGACGGAGAACGGCGCGGTCCAGGCATAATCGCTGGCGTTGCCGGAAACCCAATCGTTGTCGACGGCGTCGTCGCTGCCGACCTTGGACGGGCTGAGCATTTCGTTCGTGGTGAAGACGGTCAGGTCGAAGCGGACCAGATAGGTGCCCGTCGGCACGTTCGCGAACAGGTACTTGCCTTGCGAGTCGGTCCGGGTTTCGGCCACCACGTTCCCGTTGGTGTCCAGCAGCGCGACGGGAATATCGTGCAGATTGTCGGTTTCCGATAGATTCTGGATACCGTCGCGGTTGGCGTCGAACCATACGCGGTCGCCGATGTTCACCGGCGGCGCATAGCCGAAATCGACGGTGGAAACGAATTGGTCCAGGGACGCGATTTCAGCCGCGGCCCGGTGCGGCGTGCCGATGCCGTCGAGGTCGTAGGTCGGCGTGACGCCGGCCGGCAGCGTGCTCGCATCCACCCGCACGGAATAGGTTCCCGGCACCAGGCCGCCGATGCCGTACAGTCCGTTGGAATCGGTGGTCGCGGCCGGTTCGGTGGATTGCCAGACGCCGTCGGCGTTCAGGTCTACGTACACTCGCACGCCGGGGATCGGCGGCTCGCCGGCGTCCTGCGCGCCGTCGCCGTCCACGTCGTACCACACGTAGTCGCCGAGGCCGGCCAAATGCCAGAGATAATCTTCGACTTCGCCGTTGTCGGCCGTGCCGGCATAGGCCAGTTCGGGGAACAGCGGCTGCG
>DAOTNL010000047.1:964-14660 GCA_035450765.1 Kiritimatiellia bacterium
CCCCACCCGTAGGCTCGGGCATCCCGCCGGTCGGATAGAGCCGGAAGCGCGCGTAGAGCGGCGTGGAACCGGTCGTCGAGAACGTGTTGGCGGGGATCGCGAACGAGTTGGTGTAGACGCCCGCGCCGTTGCCGCCGGCGCTCGAGACCGCGAAATCGGCGACCATCTCGCCGGCGTCCACGAAATCGCCGTCGCCGTTGAAATCGATATAGCCCAGCAGCCAGCCGCTGCCCGCGCCCACCGTCACCGCGACGGAACCGCCGTTGGCCCCCGTCCGCCAGACGGAATCAACGATCTGGATCACGCCATTTTCATCGTCCGTGCCGGCCAGATCGTCGCCGTCGGCGCCGATCGACGGCTGGCCGTTGGCTTCCGCATCGACGCCGGCACCCAGGAAAAGGTTCGGCACGGTCGGAACGACGTGCCGCGCGCCGTCGGGAACCAGCGTCTTGTAGCTCTCCGGCAGATCGCCGAAGTCGTAGGATTTCTGCGAGGCGTAGGCGAAATCCATGTTCGTGATCGTCGGCGCGACGTTCACGGCCAGCCGCGCGGAGACGGCGTAGCCCTGGAGATTGGTCGTCGCGAACACCGTCACGCCGGCGATGGACCCGTTGGTGGTCGTGAGCGTCAGGAAACTTTCGGGCGCGGGACTGGCCACGACGTACTTGTCGTTGCCGTCGCCGTTGGGCAGCCCCGTGAAGGCGTAGTCGCCGTTGGCGTCGGTGACGGTCGTGCCGATCTGGGTGGTCTCGCCGGCCTCGATGACGCCGTCGCCGTCGTCGTTCCACAGGTACAGCGTGACGGGCACGCCGGCATAGGGCGATTCGCCGGCGCCCGAACCGGACGGATTCAGGCCGTTCATCAAGCCGTCGTACGGCGTCGCGTCGAGCCCGATCGTGCCGCTCAGGCTGTTGTTGCCGACATAGCGGTAGCCGAAATCGACGTTCAGGTCGCAACCCGTGCAGGGATAGCCGCCGATGGAGATCACGTGCCCGCCGGACATCACGACGTTCGTTGCGTAGTTGTCGAACGTGCCGTCCGCGGTCCAGGTGTTCGTCAGGCCCTTCGGGAAATCGACGTCGTTGGTCGCCACTTTCACGCCGTAGTTGGCGAAGTCCACCAGGCCGCTGAAGCCGTAGAGGCCGTCCGCGTCGGTCACGTTGGTGGCGATGGCCACGCCGTTGGAATACAGGATCACCGACACGTACGGGATGCCGAGTTCGCCGGCGTCGCGCACGCCGTTGTTGTTCGAGTCGATCCAGAGCGTGTCGCCGATGACGCCCCGCGGCGCGTAGCCGAAGTCCGCGCCCATGTAAATCTGGGCGGGCGCGAGCGCCCAGCCGCATTGGTCGTCGCAGGGCACGACATTGAGCGGGTCGTTGCAGGCCAGGCCGTCCGATTGGGGATCGGCGGTCTGATCCGCACCCGCCAGGGGCCCGCTCGCGGTTTCGACCACGACGACGTAACTCGCCGGCCGCAAGCCGGAGAAAACGTAGAACCCGGTCGCGTCGGTGGTTTCGGTCGCCACCAGCGTTTCGCCCGCGTCGTAGAGGCCGTTGCCGTTGGCGTCGGCGTAGAGGCGGACCGCGACGCCCGGCGCGCCGGGATCGTTGAAATCCTGATCGCCGTTGCGGTTGACGTCCCAGAAGACCGTGTCGCCGATGGCGCCGTAGGGCGCGAAGCCGAAATCGGCGTCCAGATAGACGTTGCCGCCGCTGATGGCCACGTCGACCGAGACGGGCGTGCTCGGGTAGTAGACGTGGCCGTAGGCGTCGACCGGCAAATCGGCGTCGGCGTCGTCCACCACGACGCGGTAGGCGCCGTCGGGCAACTCGTCGAAAAGATATTTTCCGTTGGCGTCGGTGTTCGTGGCATGCAGAAGCACGTAGACGCCGTTGCCGTCGAAGTCGGCGTAGAGACGGACCGCGACGTTGGGCAGGCCGGGTTCCTGCGTGCCGAGCTGGACGCCGTCGGCGTTGCGGTCGAGCCAGACCGTGTCGCCGATGGCGCCGCTGCCGACGGGCTGGAAGCCGAAGTCCTGGTCGAAGTTGTCGGCGTTGACGATCGTCACGACGCTGCGAGCGTCCAGCGCGCCCCACGGATCCGCGGTGACGCGATAGCCGGCCGGCAGATCCGGATCGGCGCGGTCCACGATGACCAGATAGGTGTTCGTCGCGAAGAGATTGGTGAAGACGTAGTAGCCGTTCGTCGCGGTGGCCGTCGTCGCGATGAACGCATCCGTCGCGGCGTCCACGACGCCGTCGCCGTTGGCGTCCTCGTAGAGCCAGACCGTGACGTCGGGAATGCCCTCTTCGGAAGCCGGCTGCTGGACGCCGTCGCCGTTCCAGTCGTAGAACAGCGTGTCGCCGATCCGGTAGGGCCCGGTACGGAAGTAGCTGAAGTCCGCCCGCCCCGTCCCGCCGAGCGGAACCGTCACCGCGGAATAGTTCGCCGTGTTGGTGCCGTCCGTATCCCACGATACCTTCCAGGAGCCGTTGCTCAGCATGCCGGAATTGGTCGCGACGTAGACGGTGTAGGTGCCGTTGAAGTTGCCGGTGAAGCGGAAATAGCCGTTGGTGGTCGTGACGTTCGTGGCGATGGACGCGCCCGGGCCGCACGGCGACGGGCTGGCGCACAGATAGACCGTCACGTTGGTCATCCAGTCCTCGCCGGCTTCGCGATAGGCTTCCTGGCCGCGGTCGTAATCGTGCCAGATCGTGCCTTCGATCGTGCTGGACAGGGTGTAGCCGAAATCGGTCGTCAGATGGAGGTTGTTCGTGCCGTTGGTGTAGACGTTCAGGTAGATGGCCGCCGTGCTGTCGTAGGCGCCGCGCTCGTCGTAGGTGTTGACGCCGGTGCCGCCCGGGAGGGTCGCCGTCACCACGCGCACCGTGTAGACGCCCGTCGCGGGAATCGACTCGAACAGGTAGTAGCCGCTCGCGTCCGTCCAGTTGGTGATCGCCGCGCCGAGGCCGTTGCCCAGATCGATGCCGCCGGGCGGCGTGATGGACACGGCCACGTTGGGCACGCCCGGCTCGCCCGCGTCCTGCACGCCGTCGCCGTCGAGGTCGCGCCAGACGAAGTCGCCGACCGTCGCGGCCGGAAACTGCGTGACGACCACGCTGCTGGTGGCGTTGTTGGCGTGCGCGCCGCCCGTGAAATAGGCGTTGGTGACCCACGTGGTATTCGTGACGACGGCGTTGGTGTTGTTGGGCGGCTCGAGCAGCTTGAACGTCACCGCCACCGTCGAGGTGCCGCCGGGCTGGATCGGCCCCACGTTGTCCCAATAGATCGTGCCCGTGCCGTTGGAGACCACGCGCGACTCCGGCGGCTGCGCGCTCACGAACTGCAGCCGGGCCGGATCGTAGCGGTCCACGAGCGGCACCGGGTCCAGCGTCGTCGTGCCGCCGGCCACGCCCACGGTCTGGTCGCTTTCGATCTTGAACCCGACCGCGTCCACCAGAATCCAGCCGCCGGCGGTGCCGCCGGCGTTCTTCTTGGCCGTCAGCGTCACCACGGCGTTCGTGTCGAAATCCGCCCAGACCCAGTCGTAGATGCCCGTCATCGGCACCGTCCAGACGCCGCTGACCAAGCTGGTCGCCAGATAGGTCTGCGTGAAGCGCGACTCGGACGGCGTCTTCGTGCGGACGTCGATGGTGACCGTGTCGTCGCCGCCGATGGGCGGCACGATTAAGATCGGCATCGTCAGCGCGACGCTGGTGGCCTCGCCCAGTTGCGCGCCGACGGTGAAGTTGGTCAGCGAAAGCACCGTCGTCGGACCTTGGAACTGGTTGGAGCAGTACACACCGTCCGGCCCCGGCGGGACGAACGCATTGGTGAAACTGAACCATTCCGTGTTCTTGGCGCCGCCGGTGGAAGCCCAGGCGTAGTAGGTCGCCGGCATGCCCGCGCCCGTGCCGTTGCCGGGCAGGCTGTTCGAGACCGTCAGGTTGTAGCTGATCAGCTGGCCTTCGCGGACGGCGTTGGTGCTCGCACGCGTCTTGACGAGCGTCAGCGCCGGCGCGAAGCCGAAGTCGGAGGTCCAGTCCACGACGGGATTGACGTTGGTGCGCGCCGGATCGAGCGCCACGGGAAACGCCGTCGCCGTGGTCGGCGTGTAGCCGAACGGCACGTCCGGATCGGCGGCGTCCACGACCACGACGAAATGGCCGTCGGGCAGGTTGGTGAAGGTGTAGTAGCCGGCCGCGCCCGTGTTCGTGGTCGCGAACAGGTAGTCGGCTCCGCCGTCGCCGTCCAGATCGTAGTAGAGCCGCACCGTCACGCCGGTGATGCCCGTTTCGCCGCCGTCTTGCAACCGGTTGCCCAACAGCCCGCCGCCCGCGCCGTCGTCGCGCCAAGCGGTGTCGCCCAGCGCGTTGTTGCCCAGCAGCAACGTCTGCGCATGCGCCCAGAGGAAGGGCGTCGTGTTGCCGAAGCTCAGCCCCGCCGTGTTCGGCACGATCGGGCTCGGGAAAGGCCACGGATTCTTGACCGTGACGGAGAACTTCACGGTGCCCGTTCCGCCGGGCGGCAACGGATCGCTCAGCCACCACTGCACGTCGGTCACGTTCGTGGCGGCGGCCGGCTCCGTCAGGGACCAGGTCAGGCCATGGTTCGTCGAGAAATACACCGTGTAGCTGCCCACGCCCGCCGGCAGGACGTTGGCGGCCGTCGCGCTGCCCGCCACGTAGAGCGTGCCGGTCGGAATGGAATCCTGGATCACCACGGGCAGGCCGATGTCCGGCCGGCCGGACGGGTCCGGGCCCGAATTCGTGTAGGTGACCGCGTAGGCGATGTTGCTCCCGGGCCGCGTCACGATCGGATCGGCCGATTTCGCGATGGCCAGCAGCGAGGTGCCGCCGGTCAGGGTCTGGCCCGGCGCGCCGTAGTCGCCGTTGAACTTCTCGTTGTCGAAGCCCGAGGCCACTTCCTGGTACGGCGTCAGGGTGCTGACGCAACCGGAACCGATGGCGATGAACTCGTACATCACGTAGCCCACCGCCCCGCGGTTGTTGGCGGGGATCTGCGTGAAGTAGAGCTGGTCTTCCGCGACGATGACCTGTTCGGTCCCGTCGTTGAGTTTCACGATCACCATGACGTAGGTGCGGACCAGGCGGAAGCAGGAGGGGTCGAACAGGTCCGGATCGCCCACCGGCTGGAGCCACGCGTTGCGGTCCGGCACGAGGTCGCCGTCGTTGTCGAACCCGTCGCCGACGTTGCCCAGGTCGTACCAGATGCCTTCCGTGCGCAGGATCGCGCCGGGCTCGGCGGTCGCGGACGTGTTCGTCCACAGCGGCGCGTACTGCTGCAGCAGATCCTTGTATTCCTGGGGCACCTTGTTGGCCCCGTTGGGCCAGATCTTGTTGGCCATGGCGGAAATTTCGTTGCGGCAGGTCAGCGTGCGCGAGTCGTCGGCCTGGAGATAAGCCGCGCCGTCCCGGGCCGTGGCCCAGACGTCGTATTCCAGCCACAGATCGTCGTCGGGCTTGACGCTGGGCCCCCAGACCGCGTCGCCGTTGGCGTCGAGCTGCGGATAGCTGACCAGCCAGTACACGGTGATGCATTCGCCCGGCTCGATGGTGCCGACGTAGCGCGTCGCGTCGGTAGCCCCCATCGTGCCGCCCTCGTGGGTCAGCGCGAACTTCCCGCCCGGCAGCGGCCCGACCAGCGGCGCATGCGTCCGGCTGGGATAGGTTCCCGGCGTCCCGGCGTCCAGATCGCCGATGTAGGCCCAGACGTTCGTCAGGGGCTCGGCGCCGTCGTTGCAGAATTTCGCCCCGATATAGGCCGATTTCGGCGCGTAGGTCGAGGGGGACTCGGCGTTGGAATCCACCACCAGATTGTAGGCCGTAACGATTTCGACCCGCAGGTCGCCGGCCGGATTTCCGCCCCAAGCCGACACCGCGCCCCCCCACGCCGCGCAGACGACAAACCATGCCCATGGTCCAAATCGGAATGTGGAGCGTTTTCTCATGGATTCCAAACATCCCGATTCCAGGACTACGAATTCCTTTCAATTTATAATCTAATTGTATTCTCCTCCCATTTTGTGCGCAAATCGTGTACGATTAAATATGGGTTATATATTTGTAACATTATGATTATTTCCAAGAATTTTCGATGATAAATTTTAGCCCTTATCGCAATGTTGCGCCATCTTTGGCCGAAAATCGATTCTTTCGGGCTACTCAGCGGATTTTTTGTCGATTTATTATTACTTTCAGGCGTTTTTTAGCATTTATCGACCGCTAGTTGCCATTTTTGGGCATGATAATGCTATTTTTCGCCGCTTCGGACGAATATTCGGCCGGTTTTAGGCTTGCAGGATGCAAGAGAGCAGGTTGCAGGGTGGCGTCTCTTTGGCGAACCAAAGATGCCATCCGGGGCAGGTGCGGGCCAATTCGGCGACCTGCTGGAACCACCGGCGCCGCTGCGACGTTGCTTCATGCCATTCAACATGTTCCGACGGATTCTCGGTCGACTTTTTCCCGAATTTCCGCTGGACGTCGATTTCCATCGCCGCATCCATCAAATGCTTCCCCAATTCGATGGGCGGCATCGGTTCGAGCCGAACGGCGGCTGCTTGGTGAATGCGGAAACACTTCCGCACCGGAACCCCGCGCCCCTCCTGGAATTGCCGCCGGACGTCGGCTTGCCACTCCTCCGGCCCCCACCCCCGGTCGAAACGGAATCCGCCATCGACCACCCGCCAAACGCCGGCGGCATCTTTCCCGGCAAAAACGGAATCGTCGGCCAAGACCGGCCGCTCGGCACCCAATTTCCGGGCGATCGTGCTCTTCCCGGCCGTGGAATGCCCCAGAAAGAGAATCGCGCCGCCATCGACGTCCACCGCGGAGGCGTGGAGGAAGAGGCCGAGGGACGAGGGGCGCGGGGCGAGGTCGAATTCCGGAATGGGATCGTTTTTAGACGTCATGACCGCTGGTCTTCGGATTTCTGACTTCGTCCCTCGCCCCTCGTCCCTCGCCCCTTGTCTTTCGCCCCTTGCGCCTTCCACGACACTCGCCGCGACGCGGGGAATACGCCGCGCCGCTCCGCTTCCGCGCACAACGGCGAGGGCGAGACCAGCTTGCCGTTGGCCTCGAAGTTCTGCGCCAGGCAATGGGTCATGCAGCGGCCGGCGTGCAGGCAATCGCCGCAGATGCCCGGATACGGCCCTTCCAGGTCCTTGCGCATACGGACCAGCGTCGGATGGTGCATCCAGACCTCGCGCAGGCTGTCTTGGCCCAATTTTCCG
Organism: Kiritimatiellia bacterium; assembly: GCA_035450765.1. Lineage (GTDB taxonomy): Bacteria > Verrucomicrobiota > Kiritimatiellia > CAIQIC01 > Lenti-01 > Lenti-01. The sequence goes on from DAOTNL010000047.1 coordinate 8,220, forward strand.
AAGCAAAGCTCCGGAACGTTCCGCCCGATGCCGCACAGGGCCATCTCGCCCGTGCCGAGAATGCCCAGGATGTGGCGCACGTGGCAGCCCGCGCCCTCCCCGCCGTAACGCAGGAGCTCTTTGACGCTCGACATCGCCGGCGGCACCATCGCCCCCAGATGGATCTGCGGATAGCGGTCCTGCAGCGGCCCCTTGATCCGGTGGATCAACGCCAGCCACTCGTCGAAATCCAGCCCCTGTCCCTGCCGGTGCAAATCCGCGCCGCGGCCCGACTGCGTCACCGGATTGAATTTCACCGCACCCGCGCCCAGCCGGATCGCCAGTTCGATCAAGCCCCCGATCTGGTCCAGATTGCCGCGGTAGACCGACATGATGATCTGCGGCCGCAACCCGGCCGCCACGAAATGCCCGATGCCGGCCACCGCGGCGGCGAACGCGCCCCGCAGCCCCCGGAACCGGTCGTGTTCCTCCGCCACGGAACTGTCCAGGCTCACCGCCACCCGTTTCAGATTCGTCTTGGAAACCAGATGCGCCGCCAGCTCGCGGTCGATCAGCGTGGCGTTGGTTTCCATGGAGAGTTCCAGGCCTTCCGCCGTCAGGAAATCGACGATCCGGCGGAATTCCGGATGCAGCGCGGGCTCGCCGCCCGTCAGTTTGGCCGCCGCCAGCCCCAGCGGCTTGGCTTCCGCCACCGCTTGCCGCAACAGGCCGAAATCGAGGCATTCGGCCGGCACCGGCTGCCCCTGCACGAACGTCGGCGTGATCCAGCAATGCCGGCAATGCAGGTTGCAGCCGGCGGACAGGTAGAGATAGAAGGTCCGCAGAGCCGGCACGTCCGGCGCCATGGCGACCACCGGCCCGGCCGCGGGCCGGTCGGCCAGCCCGTCGCAGGTGTCGCGCGGATCCGTCATGCCGGTTCCGCCACCGTGCCGATGAAGCCCTTGTTCCGCATGGACTCCAGGAAATCCCGCACGTCCCGTTCGACCTGCGCCCGGTCCGCGCCGTCGCAGACGTCGAGCAAATGCGCGACCACCTCGGCCGGCGTGCGCGGCGCGGCGAGGAACTTCCAGATTTCGGCGGCCGTCGGGTTGATCACCTCCAGCACGTCGGCTTCCGCGTCGTACAAAATGCCGCCGTCGTCGTCCTCGGGCCGGAACGACACGTCGGGGTCCGCCAGAAATCTCGCTTCGCTCACGTTGCCGGGCCTTTCCTTGCTCAATACCACTGCCTGCCGCACGATGCCTTGCCGTTCCATCTCCCGCAGCGCCGCCGCCACGTCGGCGACGGCCATTTCCGCCGCCCCGGCAATATCCGCCACCGTCCGCTCCCCGTCAAGCAGCGCCAGCATCCGCCGCGCCGCCGCATTGATCTCGCGCAACTCCAGCGCGTCGCACCGCAGCACCAGCGACCGTTCGCCGAAGTCCTCGATGGCGACGTCGTTTCGCAACGCGTACTTCAGGAGACAGGAGTCAGGGGACAGTGGACAGGAAGAATCCGTCATGGACACAGAAAGGGGGTTGGCGTTTTGATCATCGACCCGATCATTTTTCCGATTTCGCGATTGAGTTCAGCCAACGCCTTGTACTCTGAGGCATCGATGTAGCCGCAGTCTTTCGCGAAATCCAGCGAGGAATCCGTCTCGTTGTTTTCGCCGTCGCAATCGGTCAGTTTGGATATGAAATGGGCTTCGTATCTTCGCTTGGCCCAGGCCTCCCGCAAATTCAAGCACACCGAGCGGGAAGAACGCCGAATCTGGCCGGTCAACGCGAATTTCCCTTCCGCTGGAAACCGTTTGGTGCATTCGAAGACCCGCATCGCCAGTTCGTAGGCCTTTCGGTATACGACAAGTTCCTTAACGCTCTGGACGGCCATGGCTGCCCCCTGTGTCCTGTTTCCTGACTGTTTCCTGTCCCCTGTCCCCTGTCTCCTGAAGAAACTGGCGGTAGCAGCACTCCGGATTCGCCACGTTCATCTCGCCGGTCCGGGTGTATTCCGCCGCCGGGCAGCCGCCGCTGCAATACGGAACCCACTCGCAGCCGGCGCAGCCGGGCACCTGGTCCATCGGGATTTCGCCCCGCGCGCGCATTTCCTTCAGCAGCGGATGGTCCTGCCAGATTTCGCGGAGCGGCGTTTCGCCGATGGTGCCCAGCGCGGCCGCCGCCAGCATGTTGCACGGCACGATCATGCCGTCGTGGTGCACCGCCAGCTTCGCGAACATGCAGCCGCAGGACGACAGACACCCCATTTTCCAGCGCCGGGTCTTGCGCCCGGTGGCCTTGGCTTCTTCCATCTCCCGGAACATGTGCCACAGGGCCAGCGAACCCGCCGTGGCCTGGATGCGGCCGGGATATTGCTTCTCGAGCCGGACCAGCGTGCGCATCGCCTCCGGCCGCTGCTCCGGCAGCAGCACGATGTCCTCCCGCCGCGCGCAGCCGGTGCCCATCGGCATCGCGTCGTTCGTGCCGACCCTCGCCAGGCCGATCTCGTCCAGCAGCAGCCGGAACGTGGGTTCCAGATCGCCGACGTTGTGCCGGTTGACCGTCACGCGGGCCGTCGCCGGAATGCCCGCCGCCTTCAGCAGCCGCAGCCCGCGGATGGCCCTGTCGAAACTCCCTTTGCCGCGCGAGGCGTCGTGGACGTCCGCCCGCGAGCCGTCGATGGATACCTGGACCACGTCCAGCCGCCGCCGCCGATGCGCCTGGCCCAGTTGCGCCAGGACGTCTTCCGTCAGGAGCGTCCCGTTCGTCAAGATCGCGAAGCGCATGCGCGCCGCGACGATCCCGTCGAGCAGTTCCCAAAGATCCGGCCGCAGGAACAGTTCGCCGCCGCTGAGCGTCAGGCTGCGCACGGCCAAGCCGCCCAGTTCGCGGAAAAAGTCCAGCCAGCGCTCCGCCGGCAGGTCGCGGCGCCCGACCATTTCGTCGGCGTAGAAGCAGTAGGCGCAGCGCAGGTTGCACCGGCCGGTCAAGGACAGATCCAGCGCGCGCGGCGCTTCGCGCAGCCAGGACCAGTCCTCCGCCGGCAGCGGCGTCGAGCGCGGCGCGGGCGCCGCCGCGGCGAATCCGTCGCGGAGCAGTTCTTCCGCGAACGCGCGGGCGTCGGCCGACAAGTCGTCCGTCGGCGCGGCGTCATAGCGCCGGGCCAGCGCCGCGGCGAGGTCTTCCGTCCGGGCCGCGCCGTCCATGGCCGCCCAGACGGCGGCGCCGGCGCGGTTGACGACTTTTTCACGGGCGCGGTCGGCATCGAACAGGATGAGGTTGTCCCCCTCGCGGCAGGCGGAAACCGACGGTTTCCGGCACCAGAAAACCGGCGTGGACTTCCCCGGCGTCATGCCGGCGCGGAGTGATTGGCCGGCGCGTATTCGGGCACGATGTCCTTGAGCGCGGCCTTGATCCGCTCCGGTTCGAAGGTGGCCGCCGCCGCCGCCAAACGGTCGATCTGCGCCCGGACGTTCCGGTCCGCTCCGGCGGCATCCGCCCCGTGGCCGTTCCGCTTGAGCACCATGATCTTGTCGTGCGCCGTCGCCACGATGCCTTCGCCCTGGGTGATGAACTCCTCGTAGAGCTTTTCGCCCGGGCGCAGGCCCGTGTAGACGATCTGGACGTCTTGGTCGGGCACCTTGCCGGACAGCCGGATCATGTCGCGCGCCATGTCGGCGATCTTGACCGGCGTGCCCATCTCGAGGATGAAGATCTCGCCGCCCTCGCCCATCGCGCCCGCCTGCAAAATCAGCTGGCAAGCCTCGGGAATCATCATGAAGTAGCGCGTCATTTCCGGATGCGTCACCGTCACCGGTCCGCCGGCCTGGATCTGCTTGCGGAAGAGCGGGATCACCGATCCCGAGGAGCCCAGCACGTTGCCGAACCGCACCGCCATGAAGCGGGTCTTGCCCGGCGCGCGCGCCTGCAGCGCGATTTCGGCCGCGCGCTTGCTCGCGCCCATCACGTTGGTCGGCCGCACCGCCTTGTCCGTCGAAACCAGCACGAAGCGCTCGACGCCGTACTCCTCCGCCACGTCCATCAGCGTCTGGCTGCCGACCGTGTTGTTGAAGATGCCTTCCCAGGGATTGGTTTCGACCATCGGCACGTGCTTGCAGGCGGCGGCGTGGAACACGGCGTGGGGCCGGTACTTGTCGAAGACGTGCGCCATCAGCGCGCGGTCCTGCACCCGGCCCATCACGGCGCGCAGGACGTCCCCGTGGCGGTCGGCCAGCAGTTCGCGCTCGATGCGGTAGAGGTTGAATTCGTTGGCCTCGATCAGCACCAGCGCCGCCGGCTTGAAGCGCAGGATCTGGCGGCACAGTTCCGAACCGATGGAACCGCCGGCCCCGGTCACGGCCACGGTCTTGCCCGCGAGGTAATTCCCGATCCCGGCGTAGTCCATCTGGACCGGCGGGCGCCCGAGGATGTCCTCGTACTTCACCTCGCGGACGTCGTTGACCGTCACCTTGCCGTCCACCAGCCCGCCCAGCGAAGGCAACGTCTTGAACGGAATCCCCGCCGCCTTGCAGATCCCGATGATCCGGCGCATTTCCTCGCCCACCACCGAGGGCATCGCGATCAGGATTTCATCGGCCTGGAAGCGGTTCACGAAAAACAGCAGCTTGCCGATCGGCCCGCGGACGGGCACTTCGAGCAGCGTCTGGCCGTGCTTGCGGGCATCGTCGTCGATGCACGCGACCACGTCGTAGGGCGAACGCGGATTGCCGTGGATTTCCCGGATGATGCTGGCCGCCGCATCCCCCGCGCCGATGATCAGCAGCCGCACGTGCCGCACCGGGAGGCTGTCTTCCGGTTCCCGGTCCCAGAACTTCAGCATGGCGCGCTTGTTCGTGGCCAGGATCCGGATGGCCAGGCGGAACCCGCCGCAGAAAAAGACCGTGAAAATGCAGTCCGCCACGAACACCGAGCGGGAATAGCCCCAGAACTGCTGGACCAGCGTCAGCGCGGTCATCACGGTCAAGGTGGCCAGCACCGAGGCCTTGACCAGCCGCAGGGCGTCCGGAATGCTCGTGTAGCGCCACATCCCGCGGTAGACGCCCATCAGGAAGAACACGACCGCCTTCGTCGGCAGCAGGAACGGCAGCAGGAAAACGATGCGCTCCCAGTCCTTGGCCGGAATGTCCAGGGAGAACCGCAGGCCATAGGCCAAGATCAGCGAAGCCGCGAACAGCACCAGATCTCCGGCCAGGATGACGTAGAAGTTCCGGTTTTTGAATTGATGGATCATGGCATCCGCCCCGTCGCGCTGAACGGGGCCATTTGAATGGAGTATACCGGCAGGAGCGCCGATTGAAACGGAGAAATTCAGCGGAAGGGCGATTTTTCCCGCCCCAGGAACCGCCCGGCGATCCACCAGAACAGGCCGACTCCGGCTAGATTCGCCGCCGCATCCCCCCAGCTGAACGCCCGCCCCGCTCCACCAAGCCAAGGCTGCAGCAGTTCCAAGAGAAGCCCGTACAACGCCCCCGCCGCCGGCAACGCCAGCGCCGCGCGGCGCTCGCCCCATGCCCCGGCCGCCCATCGCAACAACGCGCCCAGGATCCCGTACAACCCCACGTGCACGGCCTTGTCGATGCCCGGCAACCCGGGCGGCGACGGCGGAAACAACCACGCCGGCGCCAGCGAGAGAACGGCGATCACGGCCAGATGGACGGCGCAAATCCAGCGCCGGAGGGCAAGCGATACGGAAGCCGGCCGGATCACAGCTGGTCCAGCTTGTCCCGCAAATCGGGCAAATGGGTCTGGATGGTTTGCCAAACCAACGGCGTACTCACGCCGAAATATCCGTGGATCAGGCGATTCCTCATCCCGACGATCTTGCGCCATTCGATCTCCGGATGAGCGCGGACAAACTCTTCCGGCAACTTGGATGCGGCCTCCCCGATCACGGAGATGTTCCGCAACACGGCATCGACGACCAGACTGTTGCCCGCGAAAGCCGCGCCATCCAGCCCTTGCACGTAGGTGGCGATTTTCGCAAGCGCCTCGCGAATGTCGGCCAGAAGGATTTCAGCCGAGCGCTCAGACATAAACCAAGTCTTTTTGTATCACGGCGCGGTAGCGCGGCTTGACGCCATCGGCCGGCACCACGTCCGTTTTGATCCCCAACCGGTTCTCGATGGTCTCCGCCAAATCGACGAAATCGAGGCCGATGGCGGGATCGACGTCGACTAGAACGTCCACGTCGCTTTCCGGCGTCTGGTCGCCGCGGGCATACGATCCAAACAACGCCATGGAACGCAGCTTGTACCGGCCCGCGATGGCGGGTTTGAGCTCCCGCAATGCCGCCAAGATGTCCTCGCGCGTTTGCATGATCGCTTTCGACCGACCTTCAAGCTACCCGCTTGTCCGGCAGCCGTCAATCCGGCTGTCGACTCAAGCGCGGAGTCGCCGGACGATGCCGCAGACGCGGTCCAGATCGCCTTCCGTCATGGCCGTG
>DAOTNL010000048.1:0-14587 GCA_035450765.1 Kiritimatiellia bacterium
GCGGGCGCGCGCCGAACTCTCGGAGGACGTTAGGGATTCGTTGTCATGCATGGCCGCGTAGACTGCCGCAAGCGGCGCCACGGGTCAAGCGCGCCACCGGCGGCGATTCCGCTGGGTTCGCCCGCGGACTTGCGCTAGACTGCCCTCCCGTGAGCGATCCCCGCGAAATCTTCGAACTCTACGACGCGCAGGAGTACCGCGTGATCGGCCGGGCGACGCGCGGCGAGTGCCACGGGCATCCGGACTTGATCCACGCCGTCGCCCGCGTCCACGTGCGCGATGCGCAAGGCCGCCTGCTGCTGCAGCGGCGCTCCGCCTCGAAAGACATCGCGCCCGGCCTGTGGGACACGTCCGTCGGCGGCCACCTGCTGCCCGGCGAGGAAGCCGAAGCCGCTGCCCGCCGCGAAATGCGCGAGGAACTCGGCGTCGAAGCCGGCGAACTGGTGTTCCTGCACCGCTTCCTGATGCGCTCGCCCGTCGAGACGGAATGGGTCACGTCCTACGCCGCCCGGCATGAAGGCCCGTTCCGCCCCGATCCCGGCGAGATCGACGAGGTGCGGTTCTGGACGCGCGCGGAAATCGAAGCCGCGCTCGGCGCCGGCATGCTGACCACGGCCTTCGAGGACGAGTTTGCGCGCCTGCGCGCAAAATGGGAGGATCCGGCGTCATGGCCGCGAAAATGACGCTGGGCGACATGGCGAAGGCGCTGAACCGCCCCGCCGTCTATCTGACCAGCCTCCAGAAGCGCTTCGAGCTGCCCGTGCTGGAAGGCGCGGCCTATTCCCCGGCCTATTTCGCGCTGCTGCGCAAGATCGTCCATCTGGAACTGCTCGGCATTCCCGAAAAGGACCTCGTCGAGCTGTGGAAAACCGAGAAGCACCTGCTGCAGCTGCTGCATTTCGATTGCAACGGCTCGGCCACGTGGTACCTCGACGAATGCACCCGCGTGCACCATCCCGAGCGGCGCCTGCTGCTGACGAACTGCGATCTGGGGCCGGAGTTTTCGCGGAAGGCGCTGCAGCCGCAGCTCGATTTCGAGCCGAAGTCGCGCGGACTGTTTTCCCACAAGGAAGCCGGCGACGACGTCCGCCGCGTGCTCGACCGCTACCAGGCCCTCTTCGCGGACCTGCAAGACCAGGCCGCCGCCGAAGCCGAGCAACTGCGCCACGCCTTGCGCTGGTATCCCCGCATCCGCCCGCCGCATCACCCCGCCGAGGATTGAGCCCTGCGCCTCGCTGCAGGGCCTTGGCCATTTGCGTTTTCGGCATTCTACAGTAGACTGCTGGACAATGAAACGGAGCATTGTCATCCTCGGCGGCGGATTCGCAGGCCAGCAGGCTTGCAACGCGTTGCGCCGCAGCGGAGAACGGATCCTGCTCGTCGATCCGAATCCGGGGCCGACGATGCTCCCCGCCCTGCCCGATCTGGCCGGGGGCTGGGTGCCGGAGCGGCTCGTCCAGCGGCCATTCGGCGAAATCCTGCCGGCGAACGTCGAGCATTTGCAGGCCGCGGCTTCCCTGATCGATCTGGAGGCCGGCACGGTGCTGGCCGGCGACCAAACCATCGCCTACGAACAGTTGCTGATCGCCCCCGGGTCCGTCCCCAATTTCTACGACTCGCCGTTTCCGCGCGAAAAAATGCACGCGCTGGGAACCTTGGCCGATGCCCGGCGCATCCGGCGCGAATTCGAAGAATATCTGCGACGCACCGAGTCTCCGCATCTGCTCGTGGCCGGCACGGGCTACACGGGGCTGGAACTGGCGATGAGCCTGTTTTTCCGCGCCAAGGCCGCCGGCAAATCGTGCGGCGCGACCATCGTGGATCCGTCGCCGATCCTGCTGCCGTCGCTGCCGGACAAGCAGCGGCGCTACGTGCTGGACTTCCTGGTCGCGCACGGTGCGGAGGTCCGCCTCGGCGTGGCGGTCGAGTCGTTCGACGGCCGCGACGCCGTCGCCGGCGGAACAACCTACGCGGACGTTTTCTTCTGCTGGGCGGCGGGCTCGAAGCTCGCGGTGCCGGAGATCCACGGCCGGGTCGAGCGCCTGCGCGACGGACGCCTGCAGGTCGCAGCGGATCTGTCCCTGCCGAATTATCCCAACGTGTTCGCCGCGGGCGACGCGGCGGCGATCGAGCGCGGCGGCCAGCCGCTGCGCAAAGCCGTCAACTTCGCCTACTACGGCGGGCGCCGCGCGGGCCAGAACATCGCGCGGCGGCGGCGCGGCCGGCCGACCCGGCCGTTCCGCCCGGTGGACCTGGGCTGGGTGGTGCCGTTCCGCGAGACGAGCATCGGCCGGCTGCCCGGCGGCCTGTGGATCCGCGGCCGTCTCGGCGTGCGCCTGCACCACCTGATGTGCGGCGTGCGCAACTATTCCTTCGCCAATTTCGCCGGCTGCCTGCGGCTGGCGCTGAACCCGAACCTAGGAGCAAACGCATGAACCTGAAAAAATACCTCATCGGCGCCGACTCGGATGCCAACGTCGGCCTGCTCATCCTGCGCGTCTTCATCGGCGGCGCCCTGCTGACCCACGGCTGGGGCAAGATGTTCGGCGGGCTGGAACAATTCACCGGCTTCGTCGCCAGCCTCGGCGTGCCGGCACCGTCCGTCATGGCGTTCCTGGCCGCGTTCGCCGAAAGCTTCGGCGCGATCCTGCTGGCGGTCGGCCTGCTGACCCGGCCCGCGGCGTTCCTGATCGTGGCGACCATGGCCGTGGCGGTTTTCGGCGCCCACGGCGGCCAGGGATTCGCCAAGCAAGAGGCCGCCTGGCTGTATCTGGTGCCCGCCCTGTTCTTCCTGCTCAAGGGCGCGGGCAAGTGGTCGCTGGACGCGCTGGTGACGAAGAAGCTCGGATGAGAGGCCTAGATTGGAGACCCCTGCCACCGTGCGCGGCAAGTGAACGAGGTGGGTCCTTGATCCGGCAACGGCCGGCCTGATTCACCCGCGGCACAAGGCCACGGGGGTCTTTCACTCTCCGCGGATCAGATCCGCGAACAGCTCGTAGACCAGTTTGCGGCGTTCGGCGAAGTCGCACCGGATGACCCGGCCGTTTTCCGCGTAATGGAAAACGATCCGATAGCCGCCCACGCGCAGCCGGCAAAAGCCGTCCAGCGGATGCTCCAGTTCGATCACGTTGCCTTGGCCCTCCGCCAAGGCCCGCAGGGCGGCGCGCAGTTCCCGCCGCGGTTCGGGCGCGAGCGTGCGCAGGAAGCTCGCCACCTGGGGCGACACGTCAATCCGCGGCGATTTCATCGAGCGCGACGTAGCGCGCGCGGCCTTTGCGGGCCGCGCGCAGGGCTTTCATGGCGGCGGGATCGGCCAGCAGCTCCAAGGTCTCGGCGATGGCGTCCATGCGCCGCTTGGACACCACGTAGGCGACCGTCTCGTCGTGGCGGGTGATCAGGACGGGCGCCGCCTGGGCCTCGCGCACCAATCCCGGGAACTTCGCCTGGGCCTGCGTGATGGAATATGTAGAATTCATGGAATAAATATATAGAATGAATCCATGCCCGTCAACGCGGGAGGCGAGACGGATTCGCGGCAGCGGCTAGCGCCGCTTTTTCTTCTTTTCCGGCGGCGGGGGCGGCAGCGGCAGGTCGGGCCGGCGGGCTTTCGTCCGGGCGATGGCCTGTTCGCGGCGCCATTTGGCGATTTCCGCGTGGTTGCCGCTGGTGAGGATTTCGGGGATGGCCATGCCGCGGAAGACCGGCGGGCGGGTGTAGTGGGGATATTCGAGCAGGCCCGTGGAGAAGGATTCGTCGTCGGCCGCGCCCTCCCCGCCCAGCGCGCCGGGCAGGAGCCGCACGACGGCGTCCACGACGATCGCCGCGGAAATCACGCCGTTGGTCAGGACGTAGTCGCCGATGGAGATTTCCAGGTCCGCGAGGGCCTCGCGGATGCGCTCGTCCACGCCTTCGTAGTGGCCGCACAGGAAAATCAGGTGCGCTTCCTTCGACAGGGCCATGGCCGTGGCCTGCTTGAAGGGCGCGCCCTGGGGCGTCATCAGGATCACCTTGCTCCCGGGCCGGCGCAGGGCGTCCACGGCCTTGAAGACGGGCTCGGGCTTCATCACCATGCCGGGGCCGCCGCCGTAGGGCCGGTCGTCGGTGGTGAGATGCGCGCCCGTGGCGAAATCGCGCAGGTTGACGCAGCGGATCCGGACGAGGCCGGCTTCCTGCGCCCGCTTTAAAATGCTTTCCCCCAGAATGCCGTCCAGCATCCGGGGGAAAATGGTGACGATGTCGATCTGCAGCGGAGCGTCCGCCATGGGACCGGAGCGTCCTATTCGACGACTTCGAGCATGGCGCGCTTGTTCTGGCGCGCGGCGACCGTGCTCAGGAGCGTGCGGATCGCGCCGACGGTCTTGCCGCTCTTGCCGATCACTTTGCCGACGTCTTCGGGATGGCACCGCAGTTCGTACACGATGGTGCGCTCGCCCTCGATTTCCGCGATGCGGAGATCGTCGGGATGGTCGACCAGGGCCTTGACGACGTATTCGATGAGTTCTTTCATGGGAGTCCTCGGGGGGAAGAAGAAGGAGAATGCGGAGGGGGGAAAGAAGCGCGAGGAACGGCTACTTCGCGGCCGCGCGGCTCTTCTTGATCAGAATCGCGACGGTTTCGCTGGGCTGGGCGCCCTTGGCGATCCAGGCTTCGGCCTTGGCCAGGTCGAGCTTGTAGTTGTCGGTCTTCTTGCCGGGCTCGTACCAGCCGAGTTCCTCGAGGAAATTGCCGGCGTTCGCGCTGCGGACGTCCGTGGCGACGATGCGGAAGAACGGCTTCTTGTTGGCGCCCATTCTGCGGAGACGAATCTTGACCATGTTGTATCCTGTGTTGTTTTGAGGTAGTGCCGCTCCCGGGCGCGGCCAATCCGTTGCGAGTACCCGGGTTTTTCACAAATCGGCGTGCGTTCTACCGGAAAAGCCCCCCCCGAGGCAACCTTTTTTGCATCTGCTTCATCTTCTTGGCCATCTGCTGGGCCTGGCGGAAACCGCGCAGGAGTTCGTTGACGTCGCTGACCTGCACCCCCGCCCCGCGCGCGATGCGCCGGCGCCGGCTGGCGTCGAGCAGGTCGGGATGGCGCCGCTCCCGCGGCGTCATGCTCAGGACGATGGCCTCGGACTTCTTCATCTGGCCGCCGGAGTCGTTTTCGATGCGGTTGCGCACGTCGGCGCCCAGGGCGCCGGCCCCCGGCAGCATTTCCAGGATCTTGCCCAGCGAGCCCATCTTCTTCATCTGGCGCATCTGGGCCAGGAAATCCTCGAGGTCGAGCCCCTGCTTGCGCTGGAGCTTCGCCTGCATCCGCTCGGCCTCGCCGACGTCCAGGGTCTCCTGGACCTTTTCCACGAGGCTGACGACGTCGCCCATGCCGAGGATGCGCGACGCCATGCGGTCGGGATGGAACGGCTCGAGGTCTTCCGCGCGCTCGCCGACGCCGACGCGCAGGATCGGGCAGCCGACGACGGAGACGACCGAGAGCGCGGCGCCGCCGCGGGCGTCGCCGTCGAGCTTGGTGAGGATCAGGCCCGTCAGGCCGACGGCGTCGTGGAACGTCTTGGCGACGTTCACCGACTCCTGCCCGATGGCGGCGTCGAGCACCAGGACGACGTTCTGCGGTTCGACGGCCGCCCGCAAGGCCTTCAGTTCCCCGACCAGTTCGTCGTCGATCTGGAAGCGGCCGCCGGTGTCGTAGAGCACGACGTCGTAGAAATTCTTGCGGGCGAACGTGAACGCGCGCCGGCCGAGGTCCGGCACGCTTTCGCCGGGTTCCGGCTTCACGATGCCCGCGCCGACCTGCCGGGCCAGCGTTTCGAGCTGGTCCACGGCGGCGGGCCGGCGGATGTCGCAGGCCACCAGCAGGACCTTTTTGCCCTTCTGTTTCCACTGGCGGGCCAGCTTGCCGCAGGTGGTGGTCTTGCCGGAGCCGTGCAGGCCCAGCAGCATGACCTCCGCCGGGATGGCGGTCAGGTTGAAATCCGCTTGCTGGCCGCCGAGCAAGGCGACCAGTTCGTCGTGGATGGCCTTGACGATCTGCTGGCCGGGCGAGACGCCGGCGAGCACGTCGGCGCCGAGGCTCTTTTCCTTGACGCGCGCGATGAAATCCTTGGCCGTGGCGTAGTGGACGTCGGCCTCGAGGAGCGCCAGGCGCACTTCGCGCAGGGCGTCCTGGACGTTCTGCTCCGAAATCCGGCCCGTTCCGCGCAGATTGCGGAAGACCGATTGGAGGCGGCTCGAAAGGCGGTCGAACATGGGCTTATTCCGCCGCGTCCGCGGTGCCGCCGCCGCGGCGGATCAACCCGCGGCCCTGGCAGCGGGGACACGTGCCCACTTCGCCGGTGTCGGGCAGGACCATGCGGCCCATGCCGCCGCAGGCCGGGCATTTGACGTCGTTCGGGTCGAGCCGCCGGATGAGGCGCGAACCCACGCCCAGGCAGATGGGACAGATTTCGCGCTTGTTGTCCGGCGAGAGCACGCCGCCGGTGCCGAAACAGCGGTCGCACTCGATGGTTTCGACGCCCGGCGCGCCGGGCGCGGCGCCCGCACCCGCCCCGGCCCCCTTCTGGGCCAGCATCCAGTCGCCCAGCTTGGCGGCGAAGCCGTCGGGCGGGATTTCGGCGTTGCGCTTCGCGCGCTGCATCCAGTTCAGTTGCAGGAAAAAGCCGGCGATCACCAGCACGAACATCAGCGCGACGGTGGCGCTCTTGCCCTTGGGCGCCGGCGCCTTGAATCCCAGCGGCGTCACCGGACGCACCGACGTGCCGTCGCGACGCGACATTTTCCGGCGAAGTCGGACTTCAGGCGTTGGAACTGGAGGCGGGACGATTGGCACAGAATCTCCTCGATGGCTTCGGCCTGGTCTTCGCCGATTTCCATCATCAACATACCACCGGATTTAAGCACGTGCACGGCCTCCGCGACAAGCCGCGAAATCGTCCGCAGGCCGTCGGGGCCGCCGTCGAGCGCGAGGTGCGGCTCGAAGGCGCGCACCGTGCGGTCGAGGCGCGCGATTTCCGCGGTGGCGACGTAGGGCGGATTGGAGACGACGAGATCCGCGCCGGCTTCCGGGAGGCCCGCCAGCAGATCGGCCTGGCGGAATTCCACGTCCGCGCCCAAGGCCCGGGCGTTTTCCCGGGCCAGTTCCAGGGCGGCGGCGCTGAGATCCGTCGCGAGGATGCGCGCTCCGGGCACCCGTTTCGCCAGCGCGCAGGCGATGCAGCCGGATCCGGTGCAAACGTCCACGACGACGGGACGATCCCGGCCGCGCAGGAACTCCTCCGCGCAAGCGACGAGTTCTTCCGTCTCGGGCCGCGGGATCAGCGCGCGGGCATCGCAGCGGATGCGCAACCCCATGAAATCCGTTTCGCCGACGACGTACTGGACCGGCTCGTCCGTTTCCAGGCGCGCCAGCGCGGCGGCGAAGCGGGCGGCCTGTTCCGGCGCGGGAACTTCGGACAAAAAGCGCAGGACGTCGAGCAAGCCGCAGCCCAGCACGTGCGCGGCGACCCAGCGGAGCTTGGTCTCGGCCTCGTCGATCCCCGCCCGTTCGAGGCGCGCCCGTCCATCGGAAAGCAACGCCTGCCAGCTGCGGGCGCCCGCGGTCATCGGTTCGCGGTGCCCATCTGCTCGGCCAAGCGCAGCTCGACGTCTTTCGCCTGCAGGGCGCCGATGACCTCGTCCAGCTTGCCTTCCATGATCTGGTCGAGGCAGTAGAGCGTCAGGTTGATGCGATGGTCCGTCAGGCGGTTCTGGGGAAAATTGTAGGTGCGGATGCGCTCGCTGCGGTCGCCGGAACCGATCTGGCTCTTGCGCTCGCTGGCCAGCTTGTCGTGGTCCTGCTGGCGCTTGAGGTCCAGCAGCTTCGAGGCGAGGACCTTCATGGCCTTGTCGCGGTTGCGGTTCTGGCTGCGCTCGTCCTGGCAGGCCACCACCAGGCCCGTCGGCAAATGCGTGATGCGGATGGCCGACTCGGTCTTGTTGACCTTCTGGCCGCCGGGGCCGGACGCGCAGAAGAGGTCGATGCGCAGCTCTTCCGGCTTGATTTCCACTTCGCTGACTTCCTCGACTTCAGGCAGCACGGCCACGGTCGCGGCGGACGTGTGGACGCGGCCCTGGGCTTCGGTGGCCGGCACGCGCTGCACGCGGTGCCCGCCGCTCTCGTAGCGCAAGGTCTTGTAGACGTCCGTGCCTTCCACGGAAACGATGATTTCCTTGAACCCGCCCAGATCGGACGGCGAGGCATCGACGACGCTCGTCTTCCAGCCTTTGGAATCCGCGAAGCGCGAGTACATCCGGAACAGGTCGCCGGCGAACAAGGCGGCTTCCTCGCCGCCGGTGCCCGCGCGGATTTCCATGATCGTGTTGCGGCTGTCGTCGGGATCCGCCGGCAGCATGAGGGCCATCAGCGCGCGCTCGGCGCGGGGAATGGCGGCTTCCAGTTCTTCCTTTTCCGCGCGCGCGATTTCGGCCAGTTCCGGATCGGCGGCGGCTTCCGCGAGCAATTCGGCGTTGCCGGCCAACTGCTGCCGCAGGCGCCGCAGCTCTTCCTCGGTCCGCGTCAGGTCGCGCAGGCGCTGGTGCTCGCGCACCAGTTCCTTGAACGTGCGGGGATTGGCGGCCGCGCCGGGCACGGACATGGCCTGCTCGAGCTCTTCGGCGCGGGCGGCGACCTGGCGGAAATAGGCGGAATCGAGTTCCATGGCGATGGGCCCCGCGGGGGCGGTACGCAAAACGGGCCGGATGCTCCCCCGCGGGGAAATCCGGCCCGTTGCGGAAATTCGCTACTTCTTCGCGGCGGCCTGCTTGGCGTAGCGCTTGTTGAAGCGATCCACGCGGCCTTCCGTGTCGATGAACTTCGCCTGGCCGGTGAAATAGGGATGGCAGGCGGCGCAGGTGTTGACGCTCATGCTCTTGACCGTCGAGCGGGTCTTGAGCACGTGCCCGCACGCGCAGGAAATCGTCGCTTCTTCGTACTTGGGATGGATGTCTTTTTTCATGTCGTTCTGGGGTTCCGGGTTCGCTGCCTCCGGAAGTTGCCGGAAGCAAAATCGCGCGGAAACTACCACCCCCTCGCCGGCCTTGGCAAGCGGCATTTTCGGCGAAAACGCGGCATGGCGCTCCGGCCGGCGCCGTGATAGTCTTGAAAGAGTAGCCCGCGATGAACCGCCGCACCGCCATCCGATGGGTCTGGATTCCCGGAATTTGCCTTCTGGGATTGGCCCTGTGGCTGTGGCTGCGTCCCCGGCCCGCGGCATCTTCTGCTCCGGGCCTGACCCGCGCGGAAGCCAATCGCCAAGCGGCCGCCGCCCTGCGGGAAATCCGGCAGAACCTGGCGCCCCCCCCTTCGCCCGCAGCGGCCGAACAGCCAGCCATCCGCCTGCTGACGGGCATTCTCCGGCCCGGCATGGATTTCGGCCCGCCGGTCCACGCGCGGCCGTCGGCGCGCGGAGTTCCGTGGCTGGTGCTGTTCGACGGTCCGATCCAGCCCGAATGGAAAGCGGCCCTGGCCGCCGCCGGCGCCACGCTGCGGTCCTATTTGCCGGACAACGCGTGGCTCGTCGAACTTCCGGCCGGCCGGCGCGAAGCGGTGCAGGCGCTTCCGCACGTGGCCTGGGCCGGCGAATACCGCCCCGCCCTCAAGATCCAGCCGCTGCTGGCCGGCCTGGCGCGGCAGCATCCCGAACTGCCGGTGCCCGTGACGGTGCAGACCTTCGCGCCCGAGGACGCCGCCGGCGTGGCCGCCCAGCTGGCCGCGGCGGGCGCTTCCGACTTGAGCGCGACGCCCGCCAAGCGCTGGAGCCTCGTGCGCGGCGTTCTGCCGGCCGCCGCCGCCGCGGAACTGGCCGCCCTGCCCGAAGTCCAATGGATCGAACACCACGAGACGCCGCGAATCCTCAACGACGCCGCGCGCGCCGCCGACCGGCTGAACGTCGATTCGGTCCAGTCCGGACACGGCCTCGACGGCGCCGGCCAGATCGTCGCCATCGCCGACACGGGCCTGGACACGGGCGACACGAACACGCTGAGTCCCGATTTCGCCGGCCGCCTGCTCCACGTGTTCGACACGGGGCGACTGACGAACTGGAGCGACACCTACTACCACGGCACGCACGTCGCCGGATCCTTGCTGGGGACCGGGGCGGCTTCGGGCGGCCAATACCGCGGCGCGGCGCCCGGCGCGCAGCTGGTTTTCCAGTCCATCATGACCGCGTACCAGAGCCTCAATCTGCCCGACGACCTCAACGACTTCTACCGGCCGCCCTATGAACTCGGCGCGCGCATCCATTCCGACAGCTGGGGCAGCGCCGTCGCCGGCCAGTACACCGCCGACGCGATGACGACCGACGAATTCATCTGGGACCATCCGGACCAGTTCGTGGCCTATGCCGCCGGCAACGACGGAATCGACGGCGATTACGACGGCGTCGTGGATCTCCTCTCGCTGGATTCGCCGGCGTCGGCCAAGAACGTGCTGGCCGTCGGCGCCTCCGAAAGCGGCCGGCCGCCCGGCGGCGGGGGCCTGACCGCCCGCACCTACGGCAGCGCCTGGCGCTACGATTATCCCGTCCCGCCGATCTACACCGACTTGATTTCGTCCAGTCCCGGCGGCGGCCCGCAAGGCCTGGCCGCCTTTTCGTCCCGCGGGCCCGCCGCCGACGGCCGGACCAAGCCCGACGTCGTGGCGCCCGGCACGGACATCGTTTCCGTCCGGTCCCGGGCCTCCTCCGCCGTCGGCTGGGGCGTGCTGGGCGAAAACACCAATTACTGCTTCATGGGCGGCACCAGCATGGCCACGCCGCTGGCCGCCGGTTGCGCCACGCTGGTGCGCCAGCATCTCGTCGCCGGCCGCGGACTGGCCAATCCTTCCGCGGCGCTGATCAAGGCGGCGCTCGCCGGCGGCGCGCGCTCGCTGGCCCCGGGCCAGTACGGCACGGACCAATACCGCGAAATTCCCGCCGCGCCCCGCCCGAATCCGGTCGAGGGCTGGGGCCAGATCGACGTGGCCGGCACGCTCTTCCCGGCCGGCGGCGAGCAAGCCGCGTTGATCGAAAGTCCCGGCGCGCTGGCGACCGGCGCCAGCAACGTCCTGGTTTTCCTCGTGCGCAGCAACGCGCCGCTCACCGCGGTCTTGGCCTACAGCGATTACCCCTCCGCGCTTTCCGCCGCGGCCAATCTGGTGAACGACCTGGATCTGCGGCTGGTGGATCCGGCGGGCACGCCGTTCTATCCCAACGGCCTGGCCGGGCCGGACTCGCTCAACAATCTCGAAGGCATCGACGTCGCTTCCGCCGCGACCGGCCTTTGGACGCTCGTCGTCTCGGGCCGCAACGTGCCGCAAGGGCCGCAACCCTATGCGTTGTATCTGCGCGGCGCGATCGACCTGCCCGCCGCCATCGCCCACGAGCCGCTGGAGAACACCTGGGTCACGACCGGAAATTATCCCGTTTCCGCCGAGGTGACCTCGCCCGGCGTTCTGGATCCGGCCACCGTCCAGTTGCATTGGAATACGACGGGCTCCGGCACGTTCGCCGCGGTCGCCATGGTCGCCGCGACCGGCGCGACCTACGCGGCGTCCATCCCGGCGCAGCCCGTCGGCACGCGGATCTACTATTATCTGTCGGCCGGGGCGGCCGAATTGCCGACCTTCCATCCCGCCGGCGCGCCCGCCGAACTGCACTCGTTCGCCGTGACGCCCCCGCTGGCGCTGGCCGTCAGCGGCATTCCCGGCAGCTATTTCCAGGTGGATCCGGCCTATGGCCTGCACGTGCTGGCCTCCGGCGTCGCGGTGCGCGCCGTGGCCGACTACCCCGCGGCCGGCACCAACGGCGTGCGCACGGCCTGCATCGGCTGGCAAGGCGCCGGCGCCGTGCCGCCGTCCGGCACAGGCACGGTTTGCGAATTCACCATGACCGGCCCCGCCATCATCTCCTGGCTCTGGCAGGAGCAGGTCGCGCTGGACCACGTCTCGGCGCCGCCGGGCGCGATTTCGGCCGCGACCTGGCACGCCCGCCATGCCGTCGCCTCCAGCCTCGCCGCGCCGGAGAGCCACGTTTACGGGGAAACGCCCCTGACCTTCGCCGGCTGGCAAATCGACGGCATCCGCTGGCCCACCAACGGCGGGCCGTCGCGGCACGTCGTCGACGGCATTCCCATGCCGGCGCCGCGCACCGCCACCGCCACCTATCTGGATACGGCCCTGGACAGCGACGGAAACGGCCTGCCGGATTGGTTCGAGGGCCGCTACTTCGGCGGCCTCGGCCAAGACCGCTATGCCGATCCCGACGGCGACGGCTACGAAAACGAACTGGAAGCCGCCGACCATACCGATCCGCTCGACGACGCCTCGGTGCCGGCCGTGCCCGTCATCCAGCACGATCCGCTGGCCTCGCCGGCCGCGACCCCGGCGCCGTGGACCGTGGCGGCGACCATCACCGACAACTACCGGGTCGCTTCCGCCACGCTGCTGTGGCGCCGCAACGGCGGATTGACCCGCGCGGCCTCGATGACGAACGCCGGCGACGTGTATTCCGCGCAAATCCCCTCGCCGGCCCGCAACGGCGACCAAATCGTCTATTGGCTCTCCGCCGCCGACGCCGCCGGGTTCTCCGTCCAGGCCGGTTCCTGGACCGTGGACGTGGCCTACGCGCGCATTTCGCTCGCGCCGGATGCCCTTGAGGCCTCGCTGCCGGGCGACTCGCAGACCAATCTGTACCTCTTCATCCAGAACGTCGGCAGCCAGCCGCTCGACGTGGCGCTGGAAATCGCCCCCATCGGATTCGCCGACGACATGGAAGCCGGCACGAACGGCTGGACGCGGCCCGACGGCAACGTGGATTGGCATCTCAGTCCGCAGAACGCCCATTCGCCGGCCTTCGCGTGGTACTGCGGGCAGCCCCTGACGCAGACCTACCGGGATGCCACCCACGCCGCGCTCGCCACGCCGCCGATCCGCTTGGCCGCCGGCGCGCCGCGGCTCGACTTTCTGCACCGGGCGCGGTTCGAATACGACGATTCCCGCAGCCCCGACGGCCGGCATTACTGGGATTCCGGCGTGCTGGAAATCACGGACAACGGCGGCGCCACCTGGAGCGCGCTCGTGCCCGAGGGCGGCTATCCGGGCCTCGTCACCTCCAATCCCGCCTCGCCCTTCGCGCCTGAAACGCCGTGCTTCGTCGATACCGACGATTGGGATCCCGTCGGCGCCGACCTGTCGGCCTATGCCGGCAAGCAAGTCCGGATCCGCTTCCGTTTCGGAGCCGACGCCTACGTCGTGGCCGAAGGTTGGCGTCTCGACGATGTCGTCGTTTCGCCGCGGACGGAATACGAAGGGTGGCTCGGTCTGGGCGCAACCAACTGGAATTATCCGCCCGACGTCGCCTCCGCCGTTCCGTTGACGCTGGACACCACCCCGCTGCCGCCGATGGCCTCTGGCCATTATGCCCTGCTCGTGCACCACAACGATCCCGAACGCGCCTCGCCCATCGTCGTGCCCGTCGCCCTGCACAACCTCACCCGCCGCGTGCGCGTCACCGTCGAGGGCCCCGGCGAGGCCGATCCCGCCGGCGAATTCCTGCTTGGCGCAAACGATCCATTCGCCGTCGAATTCGCGGCGGAGGCGGACCATTTCATCGCGGATATCCGCTCCAACGCCGTGCCGCTGCCCTTGCCCGACGTCGTCGCCACGCAATTCTTCGCCTGGACGACGCTGGCCAGCAACCTCGATCTCCACGCCGTCTTCGCGCCGACGCTGGAAGAGGGCCTCGTGCCGCTTTCCTGGCTGGAATCGTTCGGCCTCACCGGCCGCAATTGGATGGCCGAAGCCAGCCTCGACCAGGACCGCGATGGATTTTTGACCTGGCAGGAGCACCAAATCGGCTCCGACCCTACCGATGCCGCCGATGCGCCGCTGCTGGTCGATTTCCAGACCCGGCAACCGGGCACCAATGCCTGGCGCATCGTGTGGCACGCCTTCACCAACCGCGGCGTCTCCTACTCCATCCTCGCCAGCACCAATCCCGCCTGGGGTGGGTTCACCGTCTTCACGAACCTGCCCGCGGCTCCACCGGTCATGACGTCTCCGCCGTTGCCGGCGGACCACCGCTACTTCGGCTTGCGCAAAAATTGAGGAACCCGTTGACCTGCGGCCCCATTCCGGTACTCTGGTTGGTTCGACGATGAAACTTTTTCCGTCCATGGTGGCGTGTCTCGGCCTGGCGCTCTCGTCCGCCGCGGCCGGCCCAGCCTATTGGCCGATCGACCTTGGCCATCTGGGCCGCACGCAGACGGTGGCAAAGGGAATCAACGATGCCGGCCAGGTCGTGGGTTGGTCGAAGGATTCCGCGGGACGTATGCAGGCCTTCGCCTGGTCGAACGGCACGATGATCGGCCTGGGCTTTTTGCCGGGTGGCACGACCAGCGTGGCCAACGCCATCAACAACGCCGGCGAAATCACCGGCGAGGCCTACGTTTCAACCACCAACTACCACGCATTTCTCTACGCCAGCAACCTGATCGCGGACTTGGGCACTTGGGGCGGCCCCTACAGCGTCGGGAACGCCATCAACGGCAAGCGCGAAATCGCCGGATGGAGCTATCC
>DAOTNL010000049.1:0-14426 GCA_035450765.1 Kiritimatiellia bacterium
CCAAGCCGGTGCGGATCGTGGCCGACCACGTCCTGTCCACCGGCCAGATGATAAAGTTCGTGGCGGAAAGCCCGGCACCGGTATTCATCGTCGCCACCGAAGAAGGCCTGATCCACCGGCTGAAGAAAGACCATCCCGGCAAGACGTTCTACCGCGTGTCGCCTTTCGCCGTTTGTCCGAACATGAAGCGCAACACCCTCGAAAAGGTCCTGTTCTGCCTGCGCGACATGGCTCCCGCCGTGCAGGTCGATCCCGCCATTGCCGCCCGCGCGCGGCAGGCCATCGAGCAAATGCTCGCCTGGTCCTGATCGAGCATTCGGAAAAGAGTCGCCGCCGCCGTGCCTAGAACCGATAGGCCGTGCTGGCGAAGGCGTAGAGGCCGCTTTCGCGCGTGCGCGAGACGAAGGATTCCAACTCGCCGTCCGCATTGAGCCGGGTGCCGAGGGCGTCGCCCTCGCCCCAGACATAGCTGAGCCCCAGGTTCATAACCACGTTTTCGCCGACGGAACCGGCGCTGGCCGTGACGCCGTACAGATCGACCTGGTTGATCTGGGAGTCGCCGTTGGCGGCCAGATCCGGCGCGGACGAAAAGCTGGTGAACGCGCCGGCGCGCAGCGGGTAGCGTTTCCGGAAAACATATTCTCCGCCCAGCTGGAAATCGGTCACCGCCTCGCGCTCCTGGCGGATGACGACGGCTTCGCCGTCTTGCGTGCCGCGCATCCAGTCGTATCGCCGCGAAAAATGGTGCGTTGCGTCGAAGCCGATGCTGGCGACGCCCGGGCGCCGCCAGGCGAGGCCGGCGCGCAATTGGGCCGGCAAACCGTTGTCGGCGTCCAGATCGTCGTAGTAGACCGCATCGGAGGCGGCATTGTCCGTCGCGCCGACCACTTCGCTCATCTGGACGGTGCCGTTGCCGGACAGCGTGGCGGACGGCGTCGTGAAAACCAGACCCGCCGCCCATTCGTCCGCCAAGCGGAACTGCGCGCCGACGGTCCCGACGGCGCCAATCACGGAATACTTATAGTTGGCCGAATAGGAATAGGCGTAATCCCCCCAGTAGAGGTTCTGGAATTCGCTCGCGGTCTGGTACATCCCGAACACGGAAGCGCCGAGCGCCAACCGTTCGCCGAGCACGCACCCGAACGACGGCCCCAGATAGATCGTCTGCTCGTCCTGGCTGTAGTTGTAGTAATGTTGGCGTTCCGGGAAGGCTTTGATCTCCCGGGCGCTCGACTGGGACGGCACGAACACGGAAAACGCCGCCGCCGCGCCGCTCCGCAGCTTCCGGACCGCGCTCAACCCCGTCGGGATGGTCGCGAACGACGACACGTCGAAATCCTCGCCCGGATAGGCCGCATCCTGCATTTCATAGGTCTGGAGACCGTAAAGAGCGCCGTTGACGGACAACGAATCGCGCATCTCGTATCCCAGTCCCGCGGGATTGTAGAAGCAGGCATCCATGCCGTCTGCGGTGGCCGTCACGGCGCCGCCCATGCCCGCCGCCCGCTCGCCGACGACATAGGGCTGATAATTGGCTTCGCCCGCCCCGCACTGCAACGACACCCCCATGACCGCGATTGACGCCATGGCCCACCAAGTTCCGCGAAATCCAAGTCGCATACCCATGAGAAGCCCTCCTATTGGAGACAAGATAGGAAAACGGCCCTCCGAAAACAAGTGGGGCCGAGGAAAGCTAGAGCGCCCGCCGAAGGATTTCCGCGAGTTCTTCCGGAGTCAAGGCGATGGGATTCGCCTTCGTTCCCGAGGCCACGGCGGCGCGCGCGACGATCAGCGGCACATGTTCCGCTTTCACGCCGCAGGCCGCCAGCGGCGGCACGCCCAATTCGCAGGCCAGTTGCGATACCCAGACGACGCCGGCGTCGGCCGTCGCCGCCGGATTCCCCGTCAGCAGGCGGGCGACTTCCTCGTAGCGCGCGGCCAACGGGCTGTCCGGAGCCCGTTCCTGAAGCGCGCGGCGGTTCACGCTCATCGCGTGCGGCAGCAAAGCCGCGCAGACCGCGCCGTGCGGCGCCCGGAACATCCCGCCGATCACGCCCGAAAATCCGTGCACGACCCCCAGCCCCGCGTTGGCCAGCGCGAAGCCGCCGAACAAGCTGGCCAGCGCCATGTCCTCGCGCGCGGCCGCATCGTGGCCGTTGGTCCAGGCCCGCCGCAAGGACCGCGCCACGCGCGCGATGCCGTCGCGGCAGAGCGCATCCACCAGCGGATTTGTCCGGTTGCAGGTGAACGGCTCGATCAACTGCGTCAGGGCATCGAGTCCCGTGCTGGCCGTGACCGCCGGCGGCATGCCGTAGGTCAGTTCGGGATCCACGATGGCGATGCGCGGCACCATGGAAACGCTGCGCATGCTGGCTTTCACGCCGTGCTCCGGCGAGGTCAGCACCGCGTTGCGGGTCGCTTCGGACCCCGTGCCAGCGGTCGTGGGGATCGCGATCAGCGGGAGCGACGGTTTCTCCAGAGGCTGGCCGCGACCGACGACCTCCATGTAGTCCAGCGGCTGGCCGCCGTTGGTCGCCAGCGCGGCGATGGCCTTGGCCGCATCCAGCGGACTGCCGCCGCCGCAGGCCACCACCAGATCGGCGGCGATCCGCACGGCCTCGGTCGCGCCTTGGCCAACCAGATCCGTCGTGGGTTCCCCGGCAACGGGAAACGTCGTCGCTTCCACGCCGTGCCCGCGCAACAGCGCCAGCAGCGGCGCGGCGCGGCCGGCATCGCGCCCCGTCGCGACCAGCGCCCGCCGGCCGAATCCGGCGGCCAGCGCGCCGGCTTGCCGGAGCGCTCCGGGGCCGAAAATCACCCGCGGGGGAGCCGTGAATTCGAAATTCATCCCGTTCACCAGCCGGCGTCGTCCGGAAACACGTTCGCGAATTTCACGCTGGTGCGCGGTTCGGCCATCATGTCGGCGACGGCATCTCGCCAGCGGGCATAGTGGGCCGTGGCCTTGTGCGCGGCGGTCGCTTCGACCGTGCGGTAGGCCTCCACCAGCACGAAGCGGGTCGGGTCGTCCGCCTGCTGGACGACGTCGAACCGGGCGATGCCCGGTTCCTGGACGCTGTGGCACGCGTTGTCGAGCGTGGCCTGCCGGAAAGCCTCGACGTGTTCCGGCTTCACGTGGACGTGGACATGGACGACGAGCATGGGGAATCTCCTCTTGCGCTCCACCCTAGCGCCCCCGCCCTAGCCCGTCAACGATCCACGTGAAATCCGAACAACCGGCGGCTTGACTCCCCCCCGCCCGGCATGGCTGGATGGTGTCCGTAGGACGAACCCACCCGACGAACGAAAGGATCCTCCGATGAAATCCGCCCTGTTTGCCGCCATTTCGCTCATGCTTTTGCTGGCCGCCGGATGCGCGCACACGCCGGGTGGCATCGCGCCGTCCACCGTGCCCATCGATGGCCGCGAGTACATGATCCTAGGCCCGGCCAAGGCCACCAGCACGGCGGTCTATCTGTTCAACTTCATTCCCGTCAGCGGCTCCAGTTCGCTCCGGGACGCCAAGAACGCGGCCATCCGGAAGCAAAATGCGGACGCGCTGATCGACGTGACGGCGGAGGCCTATTCGCAGTACTGGATCATCTTCTCCAAGAGCACGATCATGGTGGAAGGCACGGCCATCCGGTTCACGGACGGCGGCCGTACCGCCGGCGGCCAACGGTCCGCCGGACGATCTGGAAGAGCGCCGGCTGAACGCCCGCGGGAACCGGTCAATCCAGACGAATCCATGGATTGGTAAGCTGCCGGCCGGCTTGAAATAATCGCCCCTCGGGCGATCTGCGGGCAATTCGGGAATACATCTCGATTCTGCTGTTCTGCTCCGTCCGGCGTGGTATCTTCCCCGCCATGTCGTTTCGCTTTGCTTGCATTTTACTGGCGCTGGCCGCGCTCCCGGCCGCGGCGCAAACGAATTCCGCGCCGCCGGTGCGTGAGTTGCCGCTCTGGGAAGTCGGGCTCTTCGGCGGCGGCGGGCGGTTGCCGCACTACCGGGGCTCGGACGAATACAAGACCTATGCCCTGCCGCTGCCGTTCTTCATCTACCGCGGCAAGATCTTCCGGGCCAACCGGGAAGGCGTGAAAAGCGTCTTCTGGGAAACCGATCGCCTCGAAAGCGGCGTTTCCCTGAGCGGCAATCCGCCCGTGGACGGCGACAACGATGCCCGCGACGGCATGCCCGAACTGGGAGCCATCGCGGAATTCGGCCCCAGCCTCAGGTGGTCGCTCCTCGACCCCAAGCATCCCAATCCGCTTTTCGTGGTGGCCGCCGTCCGCACGGCGTTTTCCGTGGACCGCCACGACTTGCACACGGCCCACGAAGGATACCGCGGCGAACTCAAGCTGATCTACCGCAACATGAGTTGGTTCCAGCGCTGGGGCGCGATCGTCGGCGTGCAGGCATCCGTCGAATTCGCCGACCGGGACTTCCACCGCTATTTCTACGAAGTCGGTCCGCAAGACGCCCTCCCCGATCGACCGGCCTATTCCCCCGACGGCGGCTATTCCGGCTTCAGCCTCTCCGCCAACGCCACCAAGAAACTGAACCGCCGCCTCACGCTGGGGGCCTATTACCGCTGGGACAACCAAGCGGGCACGGCTTATGCGGACAGCCCCTTGGTCAAAACCGAGAACAACCATATCGTCGGCCTCGCCCTCATCTGGAACATCTACCGGTCGGCGAAAACCAGCACCTACTCCGCCATGTAGGGCCCTCGGCCGGCAAATGCGCTTGCCTCGCAGCCCTCTTCGCGGCATCCTGCGGACATGAAAACAACCCCGCGCATGACCTTCCGTTTCCGTGCGTTCCTCGTCGCCGCCGTCCTGCTGCTGGGCGCCGGGGCGGCTTTCGCCGCCGGCCCCGCGATCGACATCCTGATCGAACCGGGCGATCCCGCGCAATTGACGCCTAAGCAGTATGAACAGCGCCTCGACCTTAAGAACTACATGGTCCGCACGCTGCCCGTGAAACTCGGCCGCCACGGCATCGAAGGCCGGATCATCGGCGACAGGGACGATTACGCCGGCGATGGCCGCCAGCTGCTGATCGTCCGCTACGTGCGCTACAATCCCGGCGCGACCGCCGCCCGCATCATCGTCGGCTTCGGCGCCGGCGCTGCTTCGCTCGACATTTCCTGCGAACTGCTCGATGGCGACCGGCAACTCCTCGCCTGGGAAGACGGTTGCGGCACGTCCGAGCACTGGCAGCGGCTGGTCAACAAGCTCAACGACAACAACGTCCTGAAGCTCAAGGCTCATTACGGCCTGCACTGAGCGCCCCATGGCGCACGTCAACATCGCCCGGATCATCTTCCGGGAATCGGCCGTATGGCCTGACAAGCCCGCTCTGGTTGCCGGTGATCGCGTTCTGACTTACGGCGATTTCGTCCAGGCCTCCGGTCGTCTCGCCGCCGAACTGGAACGCCGCGGCGTGCGGCCGCTCGACCGCGTGGCGTTCCTGTGCGCGGACAGCATCGACTACGTCCTGCTGTCGCTGGCCATTCTGTCCCTCGACGCGGCCATCGTGCCGATTTCGCCGGGCCTGATGCTCGACGAGTGCGCGGCGCTGCTCGAACATCTGGACGTCCGCCATTTTCTCGCGGATGCCGCCGTCGCGCCGGACCCCGCGGCAGGCGCACCGTTCCAGTCTCCTGACCTGGAGCGGACGTTCCGGTTGGCATCGTTTGCGCCCCGCCGCCCCGAGCCCGCGGGCTATTCCGATCTCCGGCCGGCCTTCATCCGGTTTTCCTCTGGCACCACCGGCGCCAGCAAGGGCGTGGTGCTATCGCACCAGACGATCCTCGACCGGACCGAGGCCGCCAACGCGGGCCTGCACATCGTCCGGGACGACGTCGTCGGCTGGGTGCTCTCCATGAGCTTCCATTTCGTCGTCACGATCCTGCTGTTCCTGCGCAAGGGCGCGACGATCGTCCTCTGCGGCGATCCCCTGCCCCAGGCCCTCGTGGCAGCCCTGCGCGCGCATCCGCTCACCGTTCTCTATGCCAGCCCGATCCACTATCGCCTGTTGGCCGGGACGGCCGAGCTCGGTCCGCAGGACTTCCGCGCGCTGCGGTTGGCGGTCTCGACGGCCATCCAGTTGCCCGAAACGATCGCCCGGCGGTTTTTCGATCGTTTCAGCCGCCCCTTGACCGAGGCCTACGGCATCATCGAAGTCGGCCTGCCGTTCATCCACGCGCCCGCCGCGGGCGCCTACGACGGTCGGCTCGGGCGACCGCTGCCGGCCTACGAAATCCGGCTGGACGACGGCGAAGTCCTGATCCGCGGGCCCGGCCTGTTCGACGCCTACTTTTCGCCGTGGCAGCCGCGGGCGGACGTCGCGCCCGACGGCTGGTTCCGCACCGGCGATCTCGGCGAGATCGCGCCCGACGGCGAACTGCGCCTGCTGGGCCGCCGCAAAGCCGTCATCAATTTTTCCGGCATGAAGATCTTCCCGCAGGAAGTCGAAGCCGTGCTGGAACGGTTCCCGGCCGTGGCGGAAGTGCTGGTTTACGGCGAGCCGCATCCGGAATTCGGGCAGTTGCCGCAGGCCAAGCTGGTCCTGCGGAACGGCGCCGAACCGCTGGACGAACGCGCCCTCCGCGCGTTTTGCCGGACGCATTTGGCGCCCCACAAGATCCCCAAGGCCTTCGACGTCGTCCCCGCGCTGCCCAAAACCGCCAGCGGCAAGCTCCGCCGGACCTAGTCGGCGGCCGGCCCGCACGCCGCGCGGGCCTCGGGTGGATAGTCGCGGTGCAGCCCATGCAGGGTCCAGCCGGTGCGCGCCCCGCTCAACATCAGCCGCAGCAGATCCAGGAACGGCACCTTCACGCGATGGGCGCGCCAGGGGTTGTGCTGGAAGCCGCGCAGGTACAGCAGCGAAAAATAGCGGTAGAACGTGGCCATGGGCAGGCGCGTCGGCAGCAGCGTGTGCATGCAGTCGTAGAAGGCGTACGGATCGGGCGCGATGAATCGCGCGCGGGTGTCGTTCCAGAAATCCGTGCCCGGCGACGGCGCCAGCACCGTGAAGGACATTTCCGCCGGCGCGATGGCCGCGACCGTCCGGTGCAGCCGCTGGAAGTCTTCCTTCGTGAAATCGGGATTCACGATCAGCGCCGAGTGCAGCACGATGCCCGCCTCGCGCAGGATCGCGACGGCCCGGCGGTTCGTGTCCGGATCGACGCCTTTGTTGAAGCCTTTGAGGGCGTCCGCTTCCATCGATTCGAGCCCGACGTAGACGACCTGCAGGCCGGCTCGCTGCCACAACTTGAACAGCTCCGGATGCGCGCAGATCGTGTCGCTGCGCGCCCAGCTGACGTACTGCTTGCGGATACCCCGCTCGATCAGCAGCCGGGCGATCGCTTCCGCGCGCACGGGATTGATGAACATCTCGTCGTCCACGAAATAGACGTAGTCTTCCGAAATCGACGCGATCTCGTCCACGACGTCGGCGGGCTCCCGCTGGACGTAGCGCCCGTGGGCCAGGAAATGCACGACGCAGAAGCTGCACCGCCGCGGACAGCCCACGCTGGTGCGCATGGACGCCACCCGCGGATAGAGCGTGGCCAGTTTTTCGTCGGGTTTGCCGGACCAGATGCAAAAATACTTCGAGCGATCGACCAGATCCCGCCGCGGTTTGGCCACGTCGCGGTAGTCCGGATGCGCGGGCGGCGGCCCCTCCGCCAGCGCGGCGAATTCGGGCTTCCCGACCGGCAAGATGCCCTCGTCGGCGATGGGCCGCCCCGCTTCCAAGGCGGCCAGGCGGCGGATGGCCACCGAGCCTTCCCCGCGCACCACGAAATCGAACAATTCAGGCCGGTTCAGGTCTTGCGGCGCGATGCTCGCATGCACCCCGCCCACCACGATCTTCGCCGCCGGCAACACCTGTCGGACCAGGCCGGCCAATTCGCGGACCGCCCGGGCTTGGTTCGAGTAGCAGCCGAAGCCCACCACGTCCGGCTGCCAGGCGCGCAATTTGCGCCGCAACGCCGCAAATGGCCGCCGGCCGTGCGACAGGTCCAAGATTTCTACCTCGTGCGGCGCCTCCACGCCACCGGCGACGATCTCCAGATCCAGCGGTTCCAGATGCAGAAAGGCGTTGAAGCGGCGCGACAGCGCCAAGATCAGATGGGGGCGTACCAGCAGTACCTTCATGGAGCCTCCGACTCTTTCGTCTGGACGACCAGGCGATATCCGTAGCGCCAGTTGTGGATCACGAGTCCGGTCGGGATCCAGCCGTCGGCGCCGCATCGATAATCGCGGTATTCCACTTTCCAGAGGACGCGCCGGCCTTCAAAGCGGATTTTCTCGGCCAAAAACCCGTCGCGGCCGGCATAGCGGTATTCGGTTTGTCCCGCGGCATCCGCGGCGGTGAAGATCAAGCGGTTTCGGGACCGGCGGCAGGAGGCGTCGGCCGGCGGCAGCCAATTGAAGTAGGCCCGCATCAGGTCTGTCCCCGCCGCCTGGGCCAGTTCGCCGCCATATTTCTCGATTTCCGGCGCAACGAACCGGGCGGATACTTCGCCGTTTGTTCCGACCAGTTCGAACAGCTTGATGCCGACCGGATTCAGGCAGGCCATCGCGAACGTCCCCTCCGCCCTGTCCACGGAGAGATAGCCTAGCGCGGCGATTTCGCGCAGGTAGAAGCGGAAGACCAGCGCCTGGGCTTGTTCGAAACGCGGCGCCAAGCGGTCCGCGAAGGCCGCCGGCACCTGTTCCGGCGCGACCCCGGTCGCCGCGAACGGCTCCGGCCGGGGAAACGGCGCCGTCGCGCAACCCGACAGCCAAAGGCCGGCCATGGCCAAGAAGCCGGTCAGCGCCTTCTTCATGCCCCGCCCTCCTTGGCCGCATCCGCATCCGGCGGATTGAGGCGCGGGAACAAGGTCAGCATGGCCGGCAGAACCAGCCAGGCGCAGAGATAGCCCGCGCCCACGCCGAAAACCAGAGTGACGCCGATCGACAGGAACGCCGGGTGGTCGGCGATCAGCAGCACCGCCGCGCCCAGGGCCGTCGTCAGCGCCGAAAGCGTCACCGCGCGGAACGTGTCGCGCCGCATGCCGCGCCGCTGGGCATAGGCCATGCAAATGCCGTAGTCGATGCAGAGACCGAACACGAGGATGCCCGCGATCAGATTGGAGACGTTCAGCGACAACCCCCAG
Organism: Kiritimatiellia bacterium; assembly: GCA_035450765.1. Lineage (GTDB taxonomy): Bacteria > Verrucomicrobiota > Kiritimatiellia > CAIQIC01 > Lenti-01 > Lenti-01. Next base: position 9,168 of record DAOTNL010000049.1, read on the forward strand.
AGCGCCATGCCCGCCCCGCCCCAGACCATGCCGGCCACGGCCGGCAAGACGGCCAACGCCAGCATGCCGGCGCGCCGGAGAGCCAGACCGGTCACGAGCAGGATGAAAATCCCAGCCCAGATCGTGGTCCGCCGCATTTCGCCGACCACCTGCGCGGACAAATCCGCCGAAAACGCCCGCCGCGAAATCACGCGCAGCTCCGGCATCTCCTGCCGCAAGCGCAGGGCGGCGTCGATCCAGGCGGGCTCGTCCGGGATGAACGTGGTCGCGCGCACGACGCCGTCCCGGCCATGGACGAATTGACGGCGGAGCGGCTCCAGGAAGCCGGCGGATTCCGGTTCCGCGGCGACGTCCCGCCACTCCGCGAACTGCTCCCAGAAGGCAGCGAAAGCCTGTTCCGAATAATCGAGCGCGGCGGCCTCTTGGACCACGGTTCGGCGCAGTTCGGCGATGCGCGCATCCGTCCACGTTTCGTTCCAAGCCGCGCGGCGCGCCCGGCGGGTCTCGGCGGACGGCCACAAGGGCGCGAGGCTGGAAATCTCCGCCGCCGGCAAGCCGGCGTCTTGCAGTCCGGCGTACAGCCGATCGTTCAGGCGCAGCGCTTCGTTTTCATCCGGGGCTTCCACCACGAGGATGGCGGCCCGGGAGGGCCCGCCGCCCCAGACCGCCATGGCCCGGGTCTCTTCGTCGAGGACCGCTTGCGGCGTGCCGTCGAGCTTGGAAACGTCCGGATCGAGCGCCAGCCGGGCCAGCAGGCCGATGCCTACTGCCAGCGCAAGAACCGCCCCGATCGCGATCCCCGCGGCGTGCGCGCGCGAACCGGCCGCCGGCGCGATCGGCGGGGACTCCGGAACCGCGGATTCGCGCCGGCGCACGAACGGCGGCAAGGCCCAGAACGCATAGACCAGCGAAATCGCGATGGCGAACGAGGCGAACGCCCCCAGTTGCCGATAGGCCGGGATGCAGGAAAAACAGAACGCGACGAACACGCACAGCGTGGTCAGCGCGCTCAGCGCGACCGGCCGCCGGATGCCGGCCAGGTTGCGCTCGGGGTTCGCGCTGCGCGCCGCGACGTAGGTGTGGATGCCGTAGTCCACGGCGATGCCCGCGATCACCGAGCCGAATCCGAGCACGATGAACGAAAAACTGGGGAACAGGGCCGCCGCCGCCGCCAGCGCCGGCACGCTGGCCAGCATCGGGATCAGCAGGATGCCCAAGGCGCGCGGATCGCGGTACGCCCCCCAGAACAGCGCCAGGAAAACCGCGGAAACGGCCAGCGCGGTGCGGCGGATGTCCCGGCGGATGATGGCCTCGTTGCCGGCGGTATGCAGATGCCCGCACACGAGCCGCGCTTCGACCGGCGTGGGCAATTCCGCGGCGCGCGCGGCGAGATGCGCCAGCAGACCGCGGCCGCCGGCCACATCGGTCATCGGCACCGGCGTTTGGAGAACCAGCAGGAGATGGCGGCGCTCCGGATCCATCAAATGTCCCCCGACGGGCACCGCGCGATAGCCAAAGGAGAAAACCGCATGGAGCAGGCTCGCCGCGAGCCGGCCGTTCCAGTCCAGCGGGTCGGACCCCGGCGCGACGGCGGACCACATTCCTTCCGGACGCTGCAGGCGGCTTTTCAAGGCCTGCAGCGCGGCCCGGACGCCCGCAGCCGACGACGCGCCGTCCCGCAACGCGCGCAGATCCGCTGTGGAAAGGTAATCCGGCAGACGGCGCGCCAGCTTGGCGAAGTCGTCCGCGACGTCGGCGGCCGCGAAGCCCGGTGCCAAAGGCGCGGCCCACGCCGGATCCAAGCCGGCGACGTAGGTCTCCGCCGCCGCCGTCAGCGCCTCGGGCGCGGCGGAACCGTCGCGCATCGCCAGCGTGACGAGCACTTTGTCGGCCACCTGGATGTCGCGGAGCAGCCCGAACACCTCCCGCAGGTCGGAGCGGTCCGGCAGCATGACGTCGATGCGTCCGTCGAACGTCCGGAACGGCAGCGCGGCGGCGGAGGCCAGCGTGATCGCCGCCACCAAGCCCAAGATGGCCGACCTCCTCCGGAGGTCCTGCCGACGCTTGTCCCAGAACAGCCCGGCCACTACAGCTCCCAGGCTTTCGGATCCAGCGGTACGTTGATCTCGGTGTCCGCGAACGTCAGCGTGGTAACGTCTCCGCTTCGGTCGGCGATCCGGATGGACGCGATGTAGCGCGCATCCTCGCGGAAAACGACCGTCACCGATTCGAGCATTTTCGCGGAAGGCGCGGTCGGTTTGGGCACGAACGTGAACGTGGCGGGCGCGGCGGCTTGCCGTTCGACGTCGTAATCCCGGGCCAGCAGGCCGTAGCGGCCGCCGAACCAGGCGTTGAGCTGCTCGGTGACGGCGGCGAACACGGGATTGCCGTCCATGGACAGGCTGGTGGTTTTGCCGGTCTCGCCGTCCCATTGCCGGATGCGCGAACCGTCGAGCGCCAGGGCATAGCGCATGGGGCTTTCCACCCGCCAGAGGAGGCGGTTCGGCGGCTCGACCCAGATGCTGCCGCGCGTGACGAGCGGATGGTTGAAGAGCGCCATCTTCTTTTCCTGGACGAAATCGGTTTTGACGGTCCGGACGTCCGCCATGGCCTTTTCCATCTGGCCGAGGAGGTCGGCGGCGGGTTCCACCGCAACGGCGATCTGGACGGCGAGGAGGCCGCACATCAGGCCCGCCGCCCGAAATGGCCGGGGGCTCATTCTTCGTGCCATGTTTTCAGCTCCGCGTTCGAGACGAGCGTTTCGCCGCGGCGCACTTCCGCGTCGATCACGCCGAACGTGCCGAGCCGGGCCTGCTTGCGGAGCCGGATGGTCAGCCGGTCGCCCACGCGGACCTCCGCATGGATTTCCAGGTTGCGGGCGCCGACGAGCATGCCGCGCTGCGGCGAAGCCTCCGGCCGCAGCGCATGGCGATAGCCGTGCAAGGCCGCCGCCGCCTGGGCCATCAATTCGACGTGCGCGGCTTCCGCCAGGCGGCCCGCGCGGCAATGGGGATTGTCGGCGGCGATGGTGGCCGAAACCTTGGCGGTCCGTTCGCCCACCGATTCGAGCGCATCGACCATCCGGGCGGGCGCCTGGTGCGGCACCAGCCGCGCGGCGTCGATCGGCAGCAGGCCGCAATCGACGCCGTCGGCCTGGTTGCGCCAGCAGAGCGGGTCGGAACCCAGATAGTTGCCGGTCAACTGGTAGGCCGCGCCGCGGCAGCCGTAGCAGGTCGCCGCCTTGTCGCATGCGCCGCAAGCCCCCTGGATGGTATGCTCATGGTCGCGCAGGTCGGCGATGACTTCGCTGTCGGCCAAAATATCGGCCAGCGGCCGCGCGCGGACGTTGCCGACAGGGACGGACACGCCGACGCACGGCATGACGTCGCCCGATGCCGCCACCAGGCAGGAAAACGAGTGCCGCAGGCAGGCGTTGCCGACCAGCGGCGGCTGCGCTTCCCAGGTCCGGCCGAACTGGTCGCGGTCGATCGCGCGGATCGTCTCGAACAATCGACGGACTTCTTCCACGGAGGGCGACAGGTCATGGCCGCTGGTGCGGGCCCGGCCCTGCGGGGTGATCATCTCGAAATACGGCTCGATGCCCTCGGTGCGCATCCATTTCCAGAGGCTGGGCAGTTCCGCCAGGTTCTGGCGGCAGATCACCGTGCTCAGCGCCATTTTCGCCTCGGCCGAGGGATAGCCGGCGGCCCGTAGGTGGCGATAGGCGTCGGCCATGATGGCGGCCGCGCCGGGCATGCCCGCCAGCCAATCCTGGATCTGGTGGTCGGAGGTGTGCCATTTCAAGACCACGTGGACGCCCAACTTGAACAGCCGCGCCGCCAATTCGGGGGTCATGTTCGTGCCGTTGGTGAACAGTTCGACGCCCAGGCCGCGGGCGCGGATCCATTCGCACAGTTCCGGCGTGAAGCCGTAGATCATGGGTTCGCCGCCCAGCAGGATGATCTTGCGCGCCCCGAGGGCTTGCGCCTGCGCGATCACGTCCCGGATTTCATCCAGCGACAGTTCCGCGCACTTGCCGTTGCCGGCCGGCGGCCCGTCGCCGACGTAGCAGTATTTGCAGCGGAAATTGCAGGCCGTCCCGACCTCGACTTCCATGGTCAGCAGGCCGCGGGCGGCCTTGGTCCGGGCGATCTCCTCCGGGGAGAACTCCTGGCCGAACAATAGGGATGCGCAACTCATTTGGGACAGCGGAAATGGCAAAAACAACGTCGAGAAAACATATGCCAAACCCGCCCCGCCCGCAACGGCATTCTGGCGATGACCGCGGGATTCCGGCGCGCCGCCAACTGGCCTGCCGGACGAACGGATCGTTCGATTACGGCAGCTTTTCGAGCTTTTGCGCCCAGTAGCCGACGGTGAAGCCGCGTTCGGCGTCCAGGCGGAAGGTCACGCGGGCTTTTTCGCCGACGACGGGCACCCAGCCGGCAGGAAGCCGCTGGACGCCGCGGTCGTAGGCGAACCGGACGATCTGGCCGCCGGGAATCTTGCCGCGGATGCCGCTGCGGCCCGTTTCCGTGATTTCGACTTCGACGGGACTGGCCAGATCGACGAGCGTATGGGGTCCGGCCTTGACCAAAGTGGCCGTGTCCACCGCCAGCACCGTGGCCCCGCGGCGGTTTTGAATGGACGTATAGGTCACGCGGATTTCGTCGCCGGCGGTGGGCCGCCAGGTCGTCGGCTCGTAGCGGGTGTTCCGCGAAGACAAGTTGAACTGCCGCAGCGTGCCGGCATCGTCGAGCATGAACGAGCCGAAGCTCGTATCGGCGACCTTGCCGGCCACTTCGTCCGCCCAGCCGGTGGCAACGGCGGCAGCGATGGCAATCGACGCGATAAAGATCAACTTCAGGGACGTTTTCATCGGCTTCCTCCTGTTGATTCGTTTGCCGGAATATAGATCAACGGGCGGGTTCAAGGCAATGCCGCGCGGCCGCCTCGCCCAGCGCCATGCACGTGCCCATGACGCGCAGGGATGCGGCGGCGGCCGGTTCGGCCGAAATGGCCGCACCGGCGCACAGCAGGTTCGCGGGGCCGCCGAGCGGCCGCAAGCTGCGCAACGGAATGCCATGAGCCTGGCCATCGGGCAAATAGCGATAAACCGCCCCCTGCCCCTCTTCCCAGCGCTCGATGGGCCACGCATTGTGGGCAACGGCATCCGGAAAATCGCGCGCGGACAGCACGTCGTTTCCCGTCAGCACATACTCGCCGCGCAAATGGCCGGTTTCCCGGGCCAGCGGGGTC
>DAOTNL010000050.1:0-14389 GCA_035450765.1 Kiritimatiellia bacterium
GGGCCACGCCGAACGCCAGATTGGTCGCGCGGGCCGTGGAGGATACGACGAGGGTCTGGGTGACCGCCAGCGAGGGCTGGTCGAGCGGGGAAAACACGAGTCGATAGGTTCCGGCCGTGGGCAGCGGACATTCGTAGAAGCCGTCGGCGCGGCTGGTCCAGTGCTCGTCGTTCGGCCGGTTGGTCAGGTTGAGCGAATGGATCCGCACGGGGGCGAGCTGGCCGGTGAGGGGATCGGTGGACCAGCCCCGCACCTTGGGCCAGTTCGTGTGCGCGGCGGCCAGAAACTGCTGCCAGCCGCGGCGGACGTTGGGCACGATGTTGGTGCGGGTGAGGTTGTAGGCGGGCTGGAACCCGGCATTGGTGGAGACCTCCGCGCCATAGGACTGGATGCCGTACAGCCCGTAGTTCGAATCGGTGCGGTCGCCATTGACGGTGTAGTCGAATTCCGGACCCGTGACGAACACGTAGGCGCGATTTTCCTCGGTCGTGCAGACGTTGGCGATGGCGTTGCCGAGCGCCCGAAACGGGTCGGGCGCGGGCATGGGCACGGTGAAATCGCCGTAGGGACCGTAGAAAACGCCCATGTAGCTGTGGAAAGCCAAGGTGTACCCCGGGCGAACGCGCTGGAGCAGGGCGTCGTAGGCCTGGATCTCCGGTTCGGAGGCGGCAAAGGGGCCGCGGTAGGTGTCGTCCGCGGCATAGGAGGTGGAGCCCTCGTTGTCGCTGCCCCAGTGGAAGGCCGAATTGCGGTTGAGGTCCACGCCGTCGGTCGGATAGGTCCAGGTGCCGCTGCGGTTGTTGTCGCGGCCGTTCTTGCGCCAGCTGGTGCTGACCGTGTCGCAAAAGTAGCGCCCATCGGGATTCAGGCATGGAATGACGTAGATTTCCATGCCGTTGACCCAGGACGCGAAGGTGGCGTTGTTCGTGTAGCCGTACAGCAACTGCCAGATGATATCGAGGGCGATTTCGGGCGGCGCGTATTCGCGGGCGTGGATGCCCGCATCGATCACCACGCGCGGCTCGGGTTCTTCCGCGGCGACGTTGTCGGAAATCTTCAGCGCCCAGATGGGCCGGCCCAGGGTTGAAGCGCCGATCTGGATTTTCTTGGCGAGAGCCGGAAAGTTCGTTTCGAAATCCGTCAGCAGGGCGGCGACGGCCTCCTCGTCGTGGTAGCCGTTGGTGATGTTGATGGCGCCCAGGCCCGGCTCGGGCGCCGGCGCGCAGAACTGAGGCAGGATCTGTTCGTAGCCGCGGACGGGGCCGAAAGTCTGGACGGAGGTGGCCAACATTCGGTTGACGGCGGCGATCTGCTGGGTGGTGCCGACGAGCACGGGAAACGGCACGCCCTCGAAGCAGGGGCCTTCGTCGAACAGTTCGCCGGCCAGGCGCCAGCGGACGACGTCGCGGTCGGTGCGGACCTGTTCGGGAACGGCGGGGTAGGGGGAAAAGTAGACGGGGGCGGCTTCCGGTTCCGCGGCGGCGAAGGCCGACGGAGAAAACAGGATCATGAACAGGGTCAGATAGGCGACAGACGGCAGAAATTTCATGCTCGCACAGTGCGCCGCCCAAGCCGAAACGTCAAGCAGGGCAAAATGAAGCGGAGATGAAGGCGTCGGCGGGAATTACGCGCGCCGGTGGAGGTAAAACGCGGCGCAGGGACCTTCCGGGGAGACCATGGGGGCGCCGAGGGGATGGTCGGGCGTGCAGCGCGTGCCGAAGTGCGGACAATCCGGCGGCTGCAGCTTTCCGAGCAGGACGTTGGCGGCCGGGCACTCGGGGGGAGCGTTAACTTGTTTATAAACAAGTTTAGGATCGAAGGGGAAGCGCTGGGCCGCGTCGAGGGCGGCGTATTCGGGGCGCAGGGCCAGACCGCTCAGGGGGACGACGCCCAGACCGCGCCATTCGCGGTCGGCGATCTGGAACACGGCGTCGAGGACGCGTTGGGCCTCGGGATTGCCTTGCGGGTGTACGATGCGCGGATAAGAATTGATCATTTCGGCGCGGCCGGCTTCGAACAGTTGCAGCACGTCGCGGACACCGATCAGGATGTCGGCCGGCTCGAATCCGGTGATGGCGATCGGCCGGTTGAGTTCGCGCGCGAGGGCGACATAAGGGGCGGAGCCGACGATGGCGCAGACGTGGCCGGCGGCGAGGAACGCATCGGGCGCGGTCTCGCGATCGGCGCAGATGGCGCGCAGGATGGGCGGGACGAGGAATTGCGAGACAAGCAGCGAAACGTTGGCGAGCCCGCGCGCTTTTGCCAGATGCGCCAGCAGGGCGTTCGCGGGCGCCGTGGTCTCGAAGCCGATGGCGAGGTGGACGATCTGCTTGTCCGGGTTGGTCCGGGCGAAATCGAGCGCCTGCAAGGGGGAGGTCACCATGCGGACGTCGGCCCCGCGGGCCTTGGCGGCGAAGAGGTCGCCGGAGGATTCGGAGGGCACGCGCAAGAGGTCGCCGAAGGTGGTGACGATCACGTCGGGCTGGCGGGCGATGGCGATGGCGTGGTCGAGGAAGGGCGATGGCGTGACGCACACGGGGCAGCCGGGGCCGTGCAGAAGTTGCACGTGCGGCGGCAGCAGCGTGTCGAGCGCGTGGCGCATAATGGCGTGGGTCTGGCCGCCGCAGACTTCCATGATGCGCGCCGGCCGCTTTGAAATCCGCGCGATGTCCGCCGCGAGCGCGCGGATGCCGGCCGGATCGGCGTATTCGGTCAGATGTTTCACGGTGAAGTATTCAGAATTCAGGAGTCAGGATTCAGGATGGAACGAACAGCCGAAGATGAACAGCCGGAGAGCAAAACCCGCTTGTTCCGGGAAGTCTGGCCGGACAGGAGCTGGACGCGGGCGCGGGGTAGAGAGAAGGACTCGGCGAGGAATTCGACCAGCGCCGCGTTGGCGGCGCCGTCCACGGGCGGGGCGCAGAGGCGGACCTTGAGCGCGCCGCCGTGTTCACCCTGGATGGCGTTTTTCGCCGCGCGCGGGACGATGCGCAGGTTCAGGACCGCGCCATCCGGTGTGTCGGTCAACCACGGCATGGAGATTTCCGGAAGAATATCCAATATTCAACATCCAATATCCAATGTCCAAGTCCGGTCAAAGGATCGAGAACTTGTTCGGTTGGATATTGGTTGTTGGATATTGGAAGTCGAGATTTCAAGGTCTCAGCCGCCAACGGAAACCAGCGACGGATCGTAGCCTTCGGGGGTCTGGTAGCCGAGCAGGTTGAGGCAGGTCGCGGCGAGGGATGAAATGCCCAGGCCGGTCTTGTCCGTCAGCTTGGCCTGCGCCGCGTTGGCGGGGTCGTAGATCACGGCCGGGACGGGGTTCAGCGAGTGCGCGGTCTTGGCCTTGGGCAGGCCGGTTTTCTTGTCCACCTTGACGGTGCCGTCCTTGGCGTGCTCGTACATGTCGTCGGAGTTGCCGTGGTCGGCGCTGATCACGAGGATGGCGCCGGTCTTCTTGGCGGCGGCGATGAGCCGGCCGAGGCAGAGATCGACGGTTTCGACCGCGATCTTGACGGCCGGGAAGATGCCGGTGTGGCCGACCATGTCGCCGTTGGGATAGTTGACGCGGATGAAGCGGTATTGGCCGGAGCCCATGGCCTCGACGACCTTGTCGGTGATCTCGGCGCCCTTCATCCAGGGGCGTTCCTCGAACGGAACGCGGTCGGAAGGAATCTCGACGTAGTCTTCGAGGGAATCGCTGAACTTCTCGGCGCGGTTGCCGTTGAAGAAATAGGTGACGTGGCCGAACTTCTGGGTTTCGGAAATGGCGAGCTGGCGCACGCCGGCGTCGGCGAGATATTCGCCGATGGTGCGGGTGATGCGCGGAGGCTCGACGAGGAAGTTCGCGGGGATGCCGGCGTCGCCGTCGTACTGCATCATGCCGGCGAAGAGGACGTCGGGCCGCGGGCCGCGGTCGAACGGCTTGAAGTCGGCGTCCTCGAAGGCGCGGGTCAGCTCGATGGCGCGGTCGCCGCGGAAGTTGTAGAGGATGACGGAGTCGTGGTCCTGGATGGGGCCGAGGGGCTTGCCGTCCCTGGCGACGACGAAGGCGGGGAGATCCTGGTCGAGGATGCCGGGGTTCTTCGCGCGCAGGTCTTCGATGGCGGCTTGGGCGGAGGGATATTGGGCGCCTTCGCCGCGGACGTGGGTCTTCCAGCCGAGTTCGACCATGCGCCAGTCGGCTTCGTAGCGGTCCATGGTGACCTTCATGCGGCCGCCGCCGGAAGCGATGGCGTAATCGACCGTGCCGTCGGCGTTCAGCTCGGCGAGGAACCGTTCGAAGGGCAGGACGTAGTCGAGCGCGGAGGTGGGCGGCACGTCGCGGCCGTCGAGCAGGGGGTGGATGCGGGCCCGCCGGACGCCTTCCTTCTTGGCCTGCGCCAGCATGCCCTTGAGATGGTCGACGTGCGCGTGGACGTTGCCGTCGGAGAAGAGCCCGATGAAGTGGAGAGTGGAGCCGTGGTCTTTGACGTTGGCGACCATTTTCTTCCAGGTCGCGCCTTCGAAGAGAGCGCCGGAATCGACGGCCTTGCCGACCAGCGAGGCGCCTTGGTCGTAGACGCGGCCGCAGCCGATGGCGTTGTGGCCGATTTCGGAATTGCCCATGTCGTCGTCGGAAGGCATGCCGACGGCGGTGCCGTGGGCCTTGAGCGTGGTGTGCGGGCAATTCGCGAGCAGCCAATCGAGATTCGGCTTGTTGGCGGAAAGGACGAAATCGCCTTCGGCGTATTTGCCGATGCCGACGCCATCCATGACGACGAGGACGACGGGGCCTTGGGGGCCGGAATAGTTCGGGATTTTCTCGAGCTTCAAGGTCATGCGGGTCTCCGGTTGAAAGTTCCGGGGAATATGCCTTACGAATGGGCAATCTGCAAGCGGAACAGCCGGCGACACGGCCGCCGTCCGCGACTCACTTCCCGTAGGCGGGCCGGGATTCGGCGACCAGCGGCAGGCGCGACGGCTGGACCGGGCGATGGGCCGGCCGGCGCGGGCTCAACGCTTTTTCGATTTTTGCGAGGATCCGATCGGGATGCTTGAGCTGGCAGGACCAGACGACGACCACCTGCCAGCCGAGCCGGCGAAGCTGGCGCCGATGCCGGGCGTCGTTGGCGACGTTGCGCCGGAATTTCTCCGTCCAGAACTTCACGTGGCTGTGCGGCATGGTGGCGATCTTGCAGCCCCGGTGCCGGTGCCAGAAGCAACCGTGAACGAACACGATCGTGCGGTATTTCGGCAACACGACGTCGGGCGTGCCCGGCAAGCCGCGAACGTGGATCCGGAACCGGTACCCGGCGCGATGGAGCAGGGAACGGACGGCCCGCTCGGGGCCCGTGTTCTTGCCCCGGATCTTCGCCATCAGGCGGCTGCGTTCCGCGCGGGTCAGCGTATCCGTCATGTCCGCCAGCATAGACCAGGTTCCCGGCGGTTGGCCAGTCCGATGCGGGCTTTTCAGGGGCCGGAATCCGGCGTAGGATGCGTTCCGCGAATTCGACAAGGAGGGCGACGTGAAGAAATGGATGGCGATCGCGGGTCTGGGACTGGCGCTGGGGGCGGCGGGATGCGCCGGGCCATCGCGCAACACGCTGTATCAGGTGTCGACCATCGATGCGCTCCTGGCGGGCACCTACGACGGCGATTTGGCGTTGAGCGATTTGCTCAAGCAGGGGGATTTCGGCATCGGCACCTACGACAATCTCGATGGCGAGATGATTCTGCTGGACGGCGTTTTCTACCAGGTGAAGGCCAGCGGCAAGGTGGCGGCGCCCGATCCGCGCGGCGAAACCCCCTTCGCGGCGGTGTGCGCGTTCCGGCACGAACGGACCGTCGCGGTGCCGCCCGGCAGCGACATGGCCGCCGTCGAGCAATGGCTCGACCGGGAGGTGCCGCCGCGCAACCGGTTCTGCGCGATCCGCATCGACGGCACGTTCCGGACGATGCGCACCCGCAGCGTGCCCGCGCAGGAACGGCCCTATCCGCCGCTGAAAAACGTGGCCGCCTCCCAGCCGGTATTCGATTTCGAAAACGTGGCCGGCACGATCGTCGGCTTCCGCTGTCCGCCGTACGTGGCCGGCGTGAACGTGCCCGGCTACCACTTGCATTTCCTGAGCCAGGACGGAACGAAGGGCGGGCACATCCTCGGCTTCGAGCTGGTCACGGGCACGGCGCAGGTGGACGAACTCGACCGCTTCGTGCTGCAACTGCCCGGGACGGACGACTTCGCGAACGTGGATCTCGCGCGGGACCGCCAGCGGGATCTCGCGGGCGTCGAAAAAGAGAAATCCAAGAAGAAGTAGGGTGGCATGAAAACGCGCACGGGCATGTTGGTTTTGCTGGCTATGGTCGCGGGCTGCGGATCGGGCGAACGGGCGGGATCTTCCGCGCCGCGAGTCCGGCCGCCGGACCTGCAGCCGTTCGACAACGGGTTTTTCTCGATGCAGGTGCCGGCGGGCTGGCAATTGACGCCGGCGGGCGATTGCGCTTCGCTGGCGTTCGTGCTGCAGGATCCGCAGGAGCCGTTGCGCAAGATCCTGTACTTCGGCATGGTCGGGCCGGTCTACCAGACGCAGGCCCAGAAGCAGATCGACTGGCAGTACATGTCCGGCTACGGTTATCCCGTCGAATGGGCCGACATGCCGGCGGTGGAGCCGCTCACGCCGGAAAATCTGCTGGCGAACTTCGCCCAGATCGCGGCGAGCCAGATCGCCCAGCGCTTCATGCCGGGGTGTCCGCGGCTGGAGAATTTCCAGGTGGTTTCTTCCGTGCCGCTGCCGTGCCCGTTGCCGGTGGCGGGCGCCCGCAGCGCGCTGGTGCGGGGCTTGTTCCTGGAAAACGGGCGGTTGGCCGAAGGGCTCTTTTCGCTGACGACGGCGCCCTACATGCCGATGATGGGCGGGCCGGGCGGCGGCACGGCCTACGGCTACCTGCTGGCGGGCATCGCCGCGCCGAAAGGCGAACTGGCGGCGCTGCAACCGACGTTGTCGCGGGCGCTGGCGTCGTTCGCGGTGCGGCCGGAATACGTGCAGAATTGCCTGATGCGTTCGGAAGCAGCCTTCGGCGCCGTGCTGCGGGCCGGACAGACCCTGCGGGAAACGTCGGACCTGATCGCGCGCGGCTGGGAGGAACGGGACCGCCGCGACGACGTCGTGGCCGAAAAACGGTCCGACGCGATCCTCGGCCGGGAGCGCCTGTACGATCCGGACACCGGCGAAGTCTACGAGTTCAACAACGGCTTCTACGACCAGTACCGCCAGAATCCGCAGGGCTACCGCAACGCCAACCTGCAGCCGTTGCCGGACGGCGACCACGGCCTGTGGACCGCCGCCGCCCGCGACGGCTACCGGGCGCTGGGCGACTGAGCCGGCCAGCGCGACCTTGACAGCGGGCGGGAAGGGAGTAGAAGTGTCTCCCGTTTTCCCCGTACAAGCGAAACTGGCCGCAGCATGCAATTGACCGTCAGGGACGCCGCCCGGCTGCTGAATCTGTCCGAACGCGCGTTGATGGAACACGTCGAGAAAGGCGCTTTGCCTTTCCACCACGTGGCGGGCCGCCGTTTCCTCAACCGGGACGAACTCGTCGAATGGGCGACGGCGCGCGGAATGCCCGTGGCGTTGCCTGCCGAGACGGGGGGCGAATCCATGCCGACGCTGGCCGCCGCGCTCGAGGCGGGCGGAATCGTCCACGGACTGCCGGGCAACGACAAGGATTCCGTGCTGCGCCACTTGGTCGAAAGCATGCCGCTGCCGGCCGACGTCGATCCGGATTTCCTGCACAGCGTCCTGCTGGCGCGCGAAGCGCTGGGCTCCACGGCCGTCGGCGACGGCGTGGCCATTCCGCACCCGCGCAGCCCGATCCTGCTGCGCGTGCCGGCGCCGCTGGTGACGCTGTGCTTCCTGGAAACGCCCATCGATTTCGGCGCGCTCGACGGCCGGCCGGTGCAGGTGCTGTTCTCCACGATCAGCCCGACCACGCGCGCGCATCTGCACCTGCTGTCGCTGCTGGCGTTCGCGCTGCGCGATCCGGGATTCAAGGATTGCCTTGCCCGGCGGGCATCGGCAACGGAAATCTTGGCGGCAATCGGCCGGATCGAAGCCGCCCGCCAACCTCAAGGATAGGACGCGTGGCATGCCGTTGGAAGGCGTCTATCTCTTCGGTTGCGTAGGCGGGGCCCTCGTCCTGTTGTTGGGCTCCGGTGTCGGCGCGCTGCTTCTGGGGAGGCGGGCTTCCCGGGCGGCGAACGCGCTGGGGGTGGGCGGAGCGGTGATGGCCAGCGCGGCCGGACTGGCGGCGGCGCTGGCGGCGCTGGGGCTGCGGTTCGAGAAAACCGCGACGCTGCCGTGGAGCTTTCCGTACGGCTCGTTCGCGCTGGGGCTCGATCCCCTGAGCGCGTTCTTCTTGATTCCGACGTTCCTGCTTTGCGGTTTGGCCGCGATCTATGCCGTCGGCTATTTCCGGCCGTGGAACGGGCGCAATCCGGGCCGGTTCTGGCTGTTCTACAACGCGCTGGTCGCGAGCATGGCGCTGGTGCTGCTGGCGCGCAACGGCGTGCTGTTCCTCGTGGCGTGGGAGGCGATGGCGCTGACGTCGTTCTTCCTGGTGATCCACGACGACGCGGCGGCCGGCGTGCGGGAAGCGGGCTGGACCTATCTGGTGGCCAGCCACGTCGGCATGGCCTTTTTGCTGGCCCTGTTCTTCCTGCTGGGCCGCGCGGGCGGCTCGCAGGATTTTGCGGCGTTCGCGGCTCCGGCCGGCTCGGCCGGCGGCCTGTTCCTGCTGGCGCTGGTCGGCTTCGGCACGAAAGCCGGCTTGGTTCCGTTCCACGTCTGGCTGCCCGAGGCGCATCCGGCGGCGCCGAGCCCGGTGTCGGCGGTGATGTCGGGCGTGATGATCAAGACGGGCATCTACGGGATTCTCCGCACGCTGGCGCTGGTGGGAAGCGTGCCGGCCTGGTGCGCTTGGCTGGTGCTGGGCTTGGGCGTCGCTTCCGGCGTGTACGGCGTGCTGTTCGCGCTGGCGCAGCGCGACCTGAAACGGCTGCTGGCCTATTCCAGCGTGGAAAACGTCGGCATCGTCGCGATCGGCGTCGGGCTGGGCCTGCTGGGCGTCTGCTACGGCTTGCCGGCGGTCGCGGCGCTGGGCTTCGCGGGCGGAATGCTGCACGTGCTGAACCACGCGGCGTTCAAGGGTTTGCTGTTCCTCGGGGCGGGGGCCGTGGTGCATGCAACCGGCACGCGGGACGTCGAGCGGCTTGGCGGTTTGCTCAAGCGCCTGCCGTGGACGGGTGCGGCCTTCCTGGCCGGCGCGATCGCGATCTGCGGACTGCCGCCGTTCAACGGATTCGCCGGCGAGTTCCTGATCTATCTGGGTTCGTTCCGGGCGTTGCTGGCGAGCGGCGGCGCCGGGTTGGGCGGGGTGGCGGCGGTCGTCGCCTTGGCGCTGATCGGGGGCTTGGCGATTGCGTGCTTCGCCCGCGCGTTCGGGATCGTATTCCTGGGCGAGCCGCGCACCGCGGAAGCCGAGCGGGGGCACGAGACGTGTGCGACGATGCGCGGACCGATGGTCGCGCTGGCGGCGATCTGCCTGGCCCTCGGCCTGGGCGCCGGCGCGGCGGTGCGCATGATGGAACCGGCAGTGGCGATGCTGGTCGGTTCGGCCGGTGCGCCGGCCGGCGCTGTTTCCATTTCGTGGTTGTTTCCGGTTTCCGGCGCGGCGTTCGCGCTGCTGGTCGGGGGCGGCGCGTTGGCCGGCCTGCGGCGCTGGCTGTTGGCCGGGCGGCCCGTGCGCGAAACCGTCACGTGGGATTGCGGCTACGCGGCGCCGACGGCGCGCATGCAGTACACGGCCGCCGGATTCGCCCAGCCGTTGACGCACGGCGCGGAAGTCCTCCTGCGGCCGCAAGTCGAGTCCCGGCTGCCGGAAGGGATTTTTCCCCTGGCCGCGGCGTTCCGTTCCGAAACGGAGGACGCCGCGCGGAAGCGGCTGTTCGATCCGTTGTTCCGGGTCACGGCGAACTGGCTGGGACGGCTGCGCTGGCTGCAGCAGGGCCGCGTGCATCGCTACGTGCTGTACGTCGTGGCCACGCTGGTGGCGCTGCTGGGATGGGCGTTGCGGCGATGAACGCGGCTTCCATTCTGCACCCCGTGCTGGCCGTGGCCTTGGCGCCGCTGCTGCCGGGCGCGATCAACCGCACGAAGGCTTTTTTCGCGGGCCGGCGGGGGCCGCCGTTGCTGCAAGCGTACTTCGACTTGTGGAAGCTGTTCCGCAAGGGCGCGACCTACAGCCGGACGACGACCTGGATTTTCCGCGCGGGACCGATCGTGAATTTCGCCTGCCTGCTGGCGGCGCTGGCGCTCGTGCCGCTGGGACGCGTGCCGGCTCCGCTCGCTTTCGCGGGCGACTTCATCTTGCTGGCCTATCTGCTGGGGCTGGGGCGGTTCTTCACCGTCGTCGCCGCGCTGGATACAGGTTCGAGCTTCGAGGGCATGGGCGCGAGCCGCGAGGTGCAGTTCGCGACGTTCGCGGAACCGGCGCTGCTGGTCGGGTTGGCCGCGCTGGCCCGCCAGGCGCAGGACTTGTCCTTGTCCGCGACCTACGCGGGGCTGTCCGCGGCGGTCTGGTCGCACGCCCTGCCGCTGCTGGCGCTGGTGGCCGTCGGGTTCTTCGTGCTGTTCCTGGCGGAAAACTGCCGCATCCCGGTGGACGATCCGAACACCCATCTCGAATTGACGATGATCCACGAAGTGATGGTGCTGGATCACGGCGGCGTGGATTTCGGTTTCGTGCAGTGGGCCGCGTCCTTGAAGCTGTGGGTGCTGGGCGCGCTGGTGGTCGGGCTGTTTCCGCCGGGGCCGCTGGGTTGCCCGCTGGCGGATCTGGCGGCCGGCGTGGGGGGGCTGCTGGTTTTGGCCATCGCGACGGGCGCGGTGGAATCCAGCCTGGCGCGCATCCGTCTGTTGCGGGTGCCGCAACTGCTGGTGGGCGCGGGGGTGCTCTGCGCCTTGGGCCTGTTGCTGACGTTCCGGTGACCGCATGAACAACGCGCTGGACATGCTGTTGGTAATCTTGGTCCTGACGGACCTGGTCCTGCTGGGCTCGAGCCGGCTGCGGAACGCGATCCGCATCGCCGCGCTGCAGGGGCTGATGCTGGGTCTGCTGCCGTTGCTGGCGCACGGCCACGGCTTGGTCTGGTCCGCGGTCCTGCTGGGCGCGGGCAGCGCGCTGCTCAAGGGCTTCGTCTTCCCGGCGCTGCTGAACCGCGCCTTGCGCGAAACCAACGCCCGGCGCGAAATCGAGCCGCTCGTCGGCTACGTGCCCTCGCTGCTGATCGGGATGGGGGTGCTGGCGCTGTCGTTCGGGTTCGGCGCGCGCCTGCCGCTGCCGTGGCCGGCGCCGTCGCAGTGGCTGGTGCCGGCGGGGTTGTTCACGGTCTGGACGGGGCTGTTCCTGATCGTGGCGCGCCGGAAGGCCATCACGCAGGTGCTCGGCTACGTCGTGCTGGAAAACGGGATTTTCGCGCTGGGCATGGTGCTGGTGGAGGCCATGCCGCTGCTGGTCGAACTGGGCGTGCTGCTGGACGTGTTCGTGGCGGTGTTCGTCATGGGCATCATCGTGTTCCACATCAACCGCGAATTCGACCACATCGACGCGGACCAGCTCCGGGCGCTGAAGGAGCCGGCGCCATGACCTGGACGCTCGTCATCCTGCCGCTGCTGGCCGCCGTGGCCGCCGTGCTGGTCCGGTCCGACCGGATCCGCCGCGCGCTGCTGGTGGCGACCGCCGCGGCGCATTTCCTGTTGGCGGCGGCCTGCTGGTTCGCGCCGCCGGTCCTCGCGCCGGGCGCGTGGGTGGGGTTCGATGCGGCCGGCCGGCTGTTCCTGGGCATCGCCAGCCTGCTGTTCCTGGCCACGGCGGTCTATGCCGCGCACAGCCTGGGACGCGAAGCGCGCGGCCGCCAGACCGAGGAAGACACCGGTTCCGTCTTCGTGAACGCGCCGGAAGCGGTTTTCACCGCGTGCCTGCTGGCGTTCCTGTCCACGATGACGCTGGTGGCGGCCAGCCGCCATCTGGGCGTGCTCTGGGTGGCCGTGGAGGCGACGACCCTGGCCACGGCCCCGCTGATCTATTTCCACCGCCAGCCGAGTTCGCTGGAGGCGACCTGGAAATACCTGCTGGTGTGTTCCGTGGGCATCGCGCTGGCGCTGCTGGGCAATTTCCTGCTCGTGGTGGCATCGGCCGCGGCCGACGGTTCGGACGGCACGTTGCTGGTGACGGAACTGGTGGCGCGGGGCGGAACGTTGCGCGCGCCGTGGCTGAAGGCCGCCTTCGCGCTCCTCCTGGTGGGCTACGGCACCAAGATGGGGCTCGTGCCCATGCACACCTGGCTGCCGGACGCCCACAGCGAAGCGCCGTCGCCCGTGTCCGCGCTGCTCTCGGGCGCGCTGCTCAACTGCGCGTTCCTGGGCATCCTGCGCGCGCATTCGATCTGCGCGGCGGCGGGGCTGGGCGATTTCAGCGGCGGGCTCCTGGTCGCGTTCGGCCTGGCCACGGTCGCGGTGGCGGCGGCGTTTTTGGCGAATGCCGCGGACTACAAGCGGATGCTGGCCTATTCCAGCATCGAGCACATGGGGTTGCTGGCGCTGGGCGCGGGGCTGGGCGGCGCCGCCCTGTACGGCGCGCTGCTCCACGCCGTGAACCATTCCGCCGTGAAGGCGGGCCTGTTCCTGCTGGCCGGCAATTTCCTGGCGGCCTACCGCACGAAGACCATCGCGCGCGTCGCCGGGGGCATCCGGCGCCTGCCGGCGACCGGCCTGCTGTGGCTGGCGGGGCTGTTCGCCATTGCCGGTTCGCCGCCGTTCGGCACGTTCGCCAGCGAATTCACGATCCTGAAGGAGGCGTTCGCGCCGGGCCGGACGGCCGTCGGCATCGCGGCCTTGGCGGCGCTGGCGATCGCGTTCGCAGGGATGTCGAAAGCCTTTCTCGGGATGGCGCTGGGCCGGCCGCCGGACGAGGCGCCGGCGGAGCGGGAGGCCGCGGCCACCGTCTGGCCGGCGCTGGCCTTGCTGGCCGCATCGCTGGTGCTGGGTTTCTGGATTCCGTCCGGTCTGCAGGCCGGGCTGGAACATGCGGCGCGCCTGCTGGGCGGAGGTGTGCCGTGAGCATCCTGGTTTTCCGGCATCTGGAAGCGATTCCGAACGCGCAGATCCCGGTGTTGCCTGTGGAGGCGTTCCGCCGCGCGGTGCTCGACGCCGTCGCCGAGGGTTGCCGCCTCGTCGCGCTCCATGGCCAGCCGCGATCCGGCGACGCCGTCCGGCTCGTCGCGGTGCTGGCCCGCGATGCCGCCGCCGAAATGCGCGCCGTGGCGACGGATCCCGGCGAGGCTTATCCGGCCTTGGCGCCGGAATGCCCGCAGGCCGCGGGTTTCGAGCGGGAAATCGCGGAACAATGGGGCGTGAAGCCGCTCGGCCATCCGTGGCTCAAACCGCTGCGCTTCCACCGCTCGTATCGTCCCGGGCACGACGCCTGGGACCGGCCGGACGGGGAATCGCCGGCGCCGTCGGTCATGGATTTCTTCCGCGTGGAGGGGGCAGGCCTCCACGAGGTGGCCGTCGGCCCGGTCCACGCGGGCATCATCGAGCCGGGCCATTTCCGGTTCCAATGCCACGGCGAACAGGTGTTGCATCTGGAGATTTCGCTGGGTTATCAGCACCGCGGCGTCGAGCGCGCGCTGCTGGGCGGGCCGCATCCGCGCACGATTCACCACGTGGAAACGCTGGCGGGCGACACGACGATCGGCCATGCGCTGGCCTATGCCCAGGCGCTGGAAGCGCTGACCGGTTGCCGCGTGCCGGCGCGCGCGCAGGCCTTGCGGGCCGTGGCGCTCGAGCTGGAGCGGCTGGCCAACCACGTCGGCGATCTCGGCGCGTTGGCTGGCGACGTGGGCTTTTTGCCGACGGCGTCCTTCTGCGGGCGCCTGCGCGGCGATTTCCTGAACATGACCGCGCTGCTGTGCGGCAGCCGGTTCGGGCGCGGCTTCGTGCGTCCGGGCGGCACGGCGTTCGATGTGGATGCCGCCTTGCTCGCGGATCTGCGCGGGCGGCTGGACGCGACCTTCCGCGACGTGGCCGGGGCCGCGAACCTGCTGTGGGAAACGCCCTCGGCGATGGCGCGTTTCGAGAACACGGGCGCGCTGGCGCCGGAAACCGCCGCGGAATTGGGCTTGGTCGGTCCCGCGGCGCGGGCCTGCGGCCGGGAACTCGACGTTCGCCGCGATTTCCCGTCGGGCATCTACCGGTTCGCGCAGCTGCCGGTATCGACCTGCGCCAGTGGCGACGTGTTCGCGCGGGCGACCGTGCGCTCGAGGTCGGCGGTGCGTGCGACCCAGTGGATC
>DAOTNL010000051.1:0-14382 GCA_035450765.1 Kiritimatiellia bacterium
GGCGACGGTGAATCCGGCGGAATAGCCCAGATAGGCCCAGGAAAACGTGCCCGTGCCGAAAAATCCGTAGCGGAAGGTCTCAACGACGGCGGTCATGGGATTGGCCACCAGCAGCCAGCGGAAACGGTCGGGCATGGTGGACAGCGGATAGATCACCGGCGTCGCGTACATCCACAGTTGCACGCCGAACCCCACCAGCACCTGCAAGTCGCGGTACTTCGTCGTCAGGGAGGAAATGACGATCCCGAAACCCAGACCCAGGCCCGCCATCAGCACCAGCAGCCCCGGCAGCAGCGCAATGGCCCAATTGGGCCGGATCGCCGCGCCCTGCAGCCAGAAATAGACGTAGAAGCACAGGAAAAAGCCGAATTGGATCGCGAACGCGATCAACTGCGACAACACGGTGGACGCCGGCACCACCATCCGGGGGAAATAGACCTTTCCGAAGATGCCGGCGTTGGCGGCGAAGGTGTTGGACGTGCGCGTCAGGCAGTTGGCGAAATAGCTCCAGATCGTCGTGCCCGCCATGTAGAACGCGAACTGGGGAATGCCGTCCGTCGGCAGGCCCGCGATCCGCCCGAAGACGACGGTAAACATCAGGGTGGTCAGCAACGGCTGGATGAGGTGCCACAGCGGGCCGAGGATGGTCTGCTTGTAGACCGCCACGAAATCGCGCCGGACGAACAAACCCACCAGGTCCCGGTAGCGCCACAAGTCGCGCAAGTGCAGGTCGAACCAGCCTTTCGGCGGTTCGATGACCAGATCCCAACCCTGCTCTCCTGCGGGCGTCGCCATGAGGCCGGACCTTCTCAAAGCCGCTTGCGAAAGTCAACGCCGGGACCGGATTGCCTGGCCCGCGCGAGCCTGGCTGCGCTTCGGGCTTGCGGCAGATCCCGCGCGCACCTTATGTTAACGATGCGATCGCCGCCCGACGGCCGCGTTGCAGGCGAAGGCAATCGCAGGAACTGGCCATGACCCAACATCCGAACGATGCAATCGATCCGCCGCAGGCTCCCGCCCCGTTCGCTTCGGTTTCCATGCGCGGGCTGTTTGCCCTGCCGCTCGTCCCGCGCCGCCCGCGCTGGATGCTGGGCCTGCTGGCTATGCTGCTGGTCGCGGCCGCACTCGGCAGCCTGCCCGCCTGGAACGCGAGCGCCCGGAAGTTGCTGCTGTCGGAAACCTACGCCGACGTATCCCGCCAGTGGTTTTGCAGCCTCTACGTCCGCAACGGCGTCAATCCGTTCGGCGCCGCCAACGACGCCTTGGAACGGACCTACGGCCCCGTCCGGGGCCCGGACCGCATCCGGCTGAAAGACGTCCGCATCTACTCGGCGAACACGACCGTCTACGACGACCGGACGCCGGGCCTGTTGCCGGGCCTGCCGCCGCCCGAGGCCGGCTATCCTCCCTCCTCGCTGCTGATCTGCATGGGCCTGTTCGGCTATCTGCCGTTGCCTGCCGTGGTGGGGTATTGGCTGGCGGTCAACGCGCTGTGCTTGCTGCTGCTGATCGCTTTCTGGGCCTGGCCGACGGAAACGGCGGCTCCCAAGCGGATTCTCGGCTCCCTGTTGTTCTGCGCGGGCGTGCTGGCGGTCTGGCCGACGACCCGCTTGATTGTCGCCCATGGCCAGTTCACCGCGTTTTCCCTGCTGGCGGCGCTGGTGGGCCTGCATTTCCGGACATCGCGCCCGTGGCTGGCGGCGGCGCTTTTCAGCCTGGCTCTCGTCAAGCCCGCGCTGGTGCTGCTGTTCCTGGCGGTGCCCTTCCTCGAACGCAATTGGCGCCTGTTCCTCGGCATCGCCGTCCTCCACGGCGTGGCCACGCTGGCGGTTTCGTGGATGGTCCGCACGCCGCCGTGGGTGCTCATCGACCAATGGATGAACGTCTGCCGCTATTTCCTGCAGGGCAGTTTCACGTTCCAGGAAATCTACAACGCCCTCGGCTGGGAGAACACGCCCATCCAGACCTTCCTGACGCTGGCGTTTTTCCTGTATTCGCTCTGGATCTGTTGGATCGCCCGCCGCGCCCGCCCCTGGCTGCTGCTGGGCTATCTCTGCTTCGCCAACCTGCTGTGGACCTACCACGAGCGGCACGATTTCACGCTGCTGGCGATCCCGCTGGCTTTGGGAATCCTTGAATGGCTCGCCGCGCCCGGCGCCTGGAAAACCCATGTGCGTTGGGCCGTTTGGGTGGCGCTGTTCGCCGCGATCGGCATCGGCCTGGGCGACGTGGCCTACACCAACAGCCGGCCGTATTCCCATTTCCTGCGCTGGCTGGGCCGCGGCGGCATCGCCGCGACGTTTCTCTGGCTGAACGTCGAAATCTGGCGACAGCATTTCCTGGACCGCCCAGCCGCCCCTGGCGCCTGAGGCGCACCGTCAGGTCGTCCCGCTTTTCTGCCAGCCCGCCACGTAGCGCCCCCGGGAGGCATCCCACATGGCCTGCACCAAGGCCCAATTGACTCCGAAAAAGGCCCCGAAAAGGCCCAAAATCCGCGATTTGACCCGTTTGCCGCCCCAAAAAGCCAAAAAACTGGCCACCGCGCCGCCAACCATCAGCCCAAAGGCGACTCCCGCCCATCCCAGTTCCCCATCCTGCCAACATTCCATCATTCCCGCCGTCCCAATCGCCGCCAACACGAAAAATGGCGTCAAGAGCCTCAAAAACTTGTGCGATATCCATTGGAAAGCGATCGGATTGGCCCGAAACGAGAAAAACCGGGGCTCCAAGGCCGCCAATTGCCAAATTCCGGCCAACGTACGGCGTTTGCGCACTCCTTCTTGGCCAAAACGGGCCGAAGGAAGGTCGAAAACGCGCGCGGCGGGCTCGAACAGGCAGCGATAGCCCTTCAAAACGGCCCGCATGGGGATCAGCACGTCGTCGACAAGCGTATTTTCAGGAATCGGCTCGCAGAGCTCCTTGCGGATGGCATACAGCGCCCCGGTCGCGCCCGGCACGGCCCAAACCCGGCTTTCGGAGAGCCGGATGAACTTTTCGTAGCCCCAATAGGATTCCGCGCCCTTCTGCGCTGCGCCGGCCGCCGTTTCGTACACGAGTTCGCCCGACACCGCGCCGACCTGCTCGTCCGCGAAGTTTTCCAGCAGCTTGGAAATCGCCCCCGCTTCCACCCGCTGCCGCGCATCCATCATGACGAAGACCGGCTGCCCCGCCCTTATCATCAAATCATTCAGCGTCGCCGCTTTGCCGCGGCGGGATTCGAATTCCACGATTTGGGTGGTTGGTGGTTGCTGGTTGGTGGTTGATGGTCTTTGGTTGTCTGGACTTCCGACCTCGGACCTCCGACCTCGGACCTCGGCTCCCGCCTCCACATGAACATTGGATATTGGATATTGGATATTGGAAATTCGTATTTTCTCTTGTACTCGCGCAGCGGTTTCATCCGTGCACCCATCCAGCCCGATCCAGATT
Organism: Kiritimatiellia bacterium; assembly: GCA_035450765.1. Taxonomy (GTDB): domain Bacteria; phylum Verrucomicrobiota; class Kiritimatiellia; order CAIQIC01; family Lenti-01; genus Lenti-01. The sequence goes on from DAOTNL010000051.1 coordinate 3,430, forward strand.
TCGCGGATGGGTTCGGTTTGCGCCAGTGCCAGCAGGTTGTCCAGCTTGCGCGGCAGCGTCTCCGCCTCGTTGTGCGCGGCGATCAGCACGGAAACGCCGCCCGCGAACGGCCCTTTGCGCACCGGCCGCGGCCGCAGCCGCGCCCACAGCCCGATCAGCGCGGGATAGCCGGCGTAGACGTAGGCCAGCAGAAAAACCGAAATGGAAAACAACCAGCCCATGCTTGCGCCGGCGGCGAACGCCCCGGCCGGTCACCCTTTCTTGCGGACGATGAATCCGGGGCGGTTCTTGACTTCTTCGTAGATGCGCCAGACGTATTCGGCCAGCACGCCCAGCGACAGCAGGATCGTTCCGCTGAAAAAGGAGATCAGCAGCACCAGGGAAATCCAACCGCGCGGGAACTTGTCCGCCAGCAACCACCGGTCGCCCAGCAGCCCGGCCGTGAAGTAGAAAGCCATCGCCGCCAGCGCCAGCGACGAACTGGCGAAGCCGAGCATCACGATCAGCTTGATCGGAAACGCGGAGGACGACAGGAACGTGTCGGCCGCCAGGCGCAGTTTCTTGCGGAACGTCCAGCGGGAACCGCCGCGGTTGAGGCCCGCGGGCCGCTCGAACGGCAGGAACACCGGGTCGAACCCGAGCCGCAGCACTTCGGCGATCGAGGCGGTCCGGATCGGATGGATGCGCTGGTTGAGGATGTCGACGACTTCGCGGTCGATGAAAAACAGGTCCGCCCCGCCCTCCGGATATTTCACCTCGGAGAACCGGTTCATCAGCCCGTAGTAGGCCTGGGAAAACCAGCGCGAAACGGGCGGGTCCGCGCGAATGCTCCGGTGCGGGATGATCACCTGGCTGCCCGCCTGCCAACGGCGGTACATCTCGACGAGGAGCTCGTAGGGCTGCTGCTCGTCGTCGGGAATCGGCGCCGCGCAATCCCCGCGGCAGACCGACAGGCCGGCGAAGATCGAGTAGTGGCTCGTGCAGTTGCGGCTCAACCGGTACGCGAACACGTTGGGATGGGCCTTTTCCAGTTCGCAAGCGATCGCATAGGAATCGTCCGGCGAACCGTCGTCCATGATCACCAGCTCGAAGGGAATTTGCGCCGCTCCCAGCACGGCGGCGACCTTGGCGTGCGCGGTGCGCAAGCGCTCGCCGCTGCGGTAGGACAACAGGATGACGGACAGCAGGCCGGTGCGGACGGCGCCGGCAGGCGCGGATTCAATGCCATTCATGGGCCACCTGGATCACGTGGTTGACTTGCTCGGGCGTGAGCGCCGAACTCATGGGCAGGGACAGGATTTCGCGGTGGATCTTTTCGGTGATCGGATAGGACCGCGCATGCCATTCGCGGAACGCCTCCTGGCGGTGCGGCGGCACGGGATAATGGACCATCGTGTGGATGCCGGCCCGCAGCAGGTCGGCCTGCAGGCGGTCCCGCTCGGCGCAGCGCACCGTGAAAAGGTGCCAGCACGGCTGGCCGTACGGCGCCACGGTCGGCAGCTTGAGGCGGGGATTGGCGATGCCCGCCAGATAGGCGGCCGCCACCTCGCGCCGGCGGGCGTTTTCCGCGTCGAGCCGCCGCAATTTGATCCGCAGGAACGCCGCCTGCAGCTCGTCGAGGCGGCTGTTGTGGCCCTTGAAGCGGTTGTAGTATTTGCGGTGCGAACCGTAGTTGCGCAGCGCCCGGACCACGGCGGCCAATTCCGCGTCGTCGGTGGTGACGGCCCCGCCGTCGCCGATGGCGCCCAGGTTTTTCCCGGGATAAAAGCTGTGGCCGGCGGCGTCGCCCAGATGGCCGGCCTTTTCGCCTCCGCAGGTCGCGCCGTGCGCCTGCGCGGCGTCTTCGATCACGCGCAATCCGCGCCGGCGCGCGACGGCCCGGATCGCCGCCATGTCCGCGCATTGGCCGTACAGGTGCACGGCCATGATCGCCTTGGTCTTCGGCGTGAGCGCGGGCTCGATCCGCGCGGGATCCAGCTCGCAGGTGTCCGGATCGGGCTCGACGAGGATCGGCTCGAGTCCGGCCCGGACGACGGCCAGGATGGACGCGATATACGTGTTGGCCGGCACCACGACGGCGTCGCCGCGCGCCAGCGCGCCCAGTTCGACGTAGGCGTCGAGAATCAGGACCAGCGCGTCCAGTCCGCTGGCCACGCCCACCGCGTGCCGCGCCCCCGTCCACTCCGCGTATTCCCGCTCGAAGGCCGCCACTTCCTCGCCCAGCACGTAGCGCCCCGACTCCAGCACGCGGCGCGCGGCCGCCAGCATGTCGTCGACGTGCGGCTGGTTCTCCAGCCGCCAATCCAGGAACGGAACTTCCATGCCGCGGGTCATTTCCGGCGCCGGCGCCAACGGAGATAGTCGTCGTAGTCGCGGAGATAGTCCGCCGCGTCGTAGGGCTGCGACGCCAGCACGAGGCAAACCGTCCCGGGCGCGTAGCGGTACTGCGTGCCCCACACGCCGGCCGGCAGGAACAGCCCGCGGCGCGGCGAATCGAGAACGAATTCTTCCCGCGCCGCGCCGTCGTCGGCCACCACGTGCAGGGACCCCGCCACCGCCACCAGCAGCTGGTGGCAGGTTTTGTGCGCATGGGCGCCGCGCACTTCCGAGCCCGGCACGTTGTAGACGTAGAACAGGCGCTTCACCGCGAACGGCAGCGCCGGCCCGCATTCCAGCACCCCCAAGTCGCCGCGCATGTCGGAAAAATTCGGGATGTCCAGCAGGCGCGCGCCGGTCGCGGAAGCCGCGCCCTTCCGGCGCGGCGCGGCCGCCGGCCGGTCCGCGGGAGCCGCCGCGGCCACGTAGCCCGCGATCCGGGCGGGATTGCCCTTCACGACGGCATAGGCGGGCACGTCCCGCGTGACCACGGCACCGGCGCCCACCATGGCCTGTTTGCCGATCCGCACGCCCGGCAGGATCGTCGCGTTGGCGCCGATGCTGGCCCCTTGCCCGACCACCGTTTCCAGATAGCGCGCGGGCCGCTGCCGGCTGCGCGGGAACTTGTCGTTGGTGAACGCCGCGCACGGCCCGACGAACACGTCGTCTTCGAGCGTCACGCCGTCCCAAAGATAGACTCCGCTCTTGACCGTGACGCGGTCGCCGATGCGCGCCGCGCCCTCCACGAACGTGTGGTCGCAGAGGTTGCAATCCGCGCCGACGACGGCCCCCGGCAGCACGTGCGCGAAAGCCCACACCCGCGTCCGCGGCCCGATGCGGGCTCCGGGTTCCACGACCGCCAAGGGATGGATGCGGGGCGCGGCCGCCGCCGGAACGCGCACGGACTTATCAGGCAGGGAAGAACGCTTCGATGTCATGGCGCCCATGATGGCATTTCCGGCGGATTATCCAATTTCTTTCTTTCGCGCGCGCCGGCGCCGCCGGCCTAGAAACCGGCGGGCGCGACGGGCCGCACATACCACTTTTCGGTTCCGTCCCGTTCGTAGTCGGGGTGCGCTTCGTCGATTCCCCGGCGCGCGAATTGGCTGCGGACGTGCTGCGCCAGCATCGGCGGCAGATAGCGCGACAAATGGAACACGACCACCTGGCTGCGCGCGTCCGTCAGGATCGCCAACCGGGGTCGGGCCGGCGGCGGCAGCGCATCGATGAACAGGAACGAATCGCCGGTGGCCGGGAATTCGACGACCGGCGCGGGATGGTCGCCGGCAGCCTTCAAGGCCAGTTCCGCGACGATCCGCTTGTCTTCCGCGGTGACATAGGGCACGCCGGGATCCGCCATGACCACGCCCCACGACAATTTCCGGGGATAATTCCGCGGGCCGACGAGAAAACCATGCCGGAAATGCATGTCCAGCAGCGCCAACAGGCAAACGGCCGCGGCGGCCCAACCGATGCCTGCGCAGACCCGGCCCGCCAGCCGACCCGGCCATCGTTCGCCCAACCGTACGCCCAAGGCCTGTAGAACGAGGGGCCAGCCCGCCAGGAATGCCATGAAACCGGTCATTTTGTAGATCTCGTACCACATTTCGCCGCCCATCAGGGCCGCCAACAGCGCCATCGCCCCGTATACCAGCCAGATGGCCGCCGGCATCCGCAATCCCCGCGCCGCCAGCGCCCCGATAACTGCGCCGGCCAGCCACCCCCGGAACTCGCCCAGTTTCTCCGCCGGCCCGTAGGTGGCGTTGTGCGCGAGCTGGATGCGGAAAAATCCGAACCAGTGCTCCCAGATCCGCAGGATCATCCAACCGCTCAACAGCACCGGCACCACGCACAGGACCATGACGACGACGTCCGTTCGGGTCGGCCGCCACAGGCGCGGCCACACAGCGGGAGTCAGCGCAACGTAGGCCAGCGCCCCCAACAGAAAATACAGCGCATTGGGATGGACGATCACTCCCAGTCCGCACAGGAAAACCGCTTGGAGCGGCGCGCCGTTGAGCAACCGCCAGTAACCCAGCGTCGCGATCAGCAAAATCAAGGCTTCGGGCCGCGCCACGTTGCCGATCACCACGTGCACCGGCGCGAGGAAAAACAGTCCGCTCAAGGCCAGCCAAACATGCCGCACCGGCAGTTTGCTCAAGATCAGCGCCGTCAGGCTCCACGCTCCCGCCAGGCACAGCCAGCTGAAATGCCGCGCCGTTTCCAACGAGAATCCGAATAGCCGCATGAACAGGCCCACGGCCGCGGCATACCCTCCGCCATACAACATGGAAGGTTGATCCGGATTCAGTTCGGGCACGTTGAAGGTTCCCGTTTCCACCAGCGCCTTGGCCTGCCAAAGGTTCCAGGCTTCGTCGTTCCACGGATTGGGAAAGGTCAGGCCTGCGCGTAAATGCACGTAGAGCGAAACCAGCAAAACCCCCGCCCAGATCGCGCCATAAATCCAACCGGAAACGCGCGCTCCCGACGGCCTACGCCACCTTGGAAATGGTCCGCCCCGCGGCGGTTCGCTGGAGGTCATGTCGTTAACAATGCTGGATTTACCTAAACCGGTCAACTAGTATCCCGGTCGTGGATCGCGCGCCCACCATCCTGACCAACATGGCGTTCCGGCAGAGCCGGACGTGGATCGCCGCGGCGACGTCGATCTGCCGCGGCGACGAAACGCCCGACGAGCTCCCACCCCTGCGGCAGGCGCTCCGCTTGCTGGGCCTCCGGCGGAAGTTCGACGCCGTGGTCACGATGGGACCGCGCCCTTCCCTTGCCTACGGATTGCTGTGTGCGATCCTGCGCGTGCCGTCGAAACAGATCTTGACCGAAGTCTTCCTCGATGCGGCGCGGCCGGATTCCCTCCGTTGGCGCCTCAAGACCGCCCTGTTCGGCCTCGTCGCCCGGCGCGCGCTCGGCATCCTGACCAACAGCTCGGCCGAAGTCGCCCTGATCGCCCGCCGGTTCGGTTTGCCGGAAGACCGCCTGCGCTTCGTGCCCATGCACACGACCATCGCGGAACCGCAGGCCGTCGCGGAAAACGACGGCTCGGTGCTTTCCATCGGCCGCACCTTGCGCGATCTCGATGCGCTGGTCGCCGCCGCGCGCCGCGTCGCAGCGCCGTTCGTCGTGGTCGCGGGGGCGGCGGACCGGCTGCCGGAACCGCTGCCCGCCAACGTCCGCGTGCTCCGCGACGTGCCCTTGGCGGAGAGCCACGCGCTGCTGCGCCGCGCGGCCGTCGTGGCGATTCCCCTGCTGCCCGCCGAACGTTCCACCGGCCAGGTCGTGCTGTTCGAAGCCATGGCGCTGGGCAAACCCGTCGTGGCCACCCGCGCCGTCGGTACCGTGGATTACGTCCGCGACGGCGAAAACGGCCTGCTGGTCGCGCCCGGCGATCCCGCCGCGCTGGCGGACGCCATCCAACGCCTCCTGCAGAATCCGGACCTGGCGCGGCACCTGGCCGCAACCGCGCTGGAAGACTGCCGGACGCGCTGGTTGCCGGACATCCATGCCCAAGCCAAAATAGAAGCCGTCCGCGAACTTTGGTTCCAGACCCAACCGAAAACCGCTCCCGCATGACGCTGCGCCGTCCAGCATTCGCCCCGTTCGTCGCTTGGCTTCAAGCGGGCGGCGTTCTCTTTCTGGCAATGGGACTGCTGTTGGCCTGGGGTGCCGCCGCCGTCAACTTCGCGGGTAAAATCCGCTCCGGCGAAGCCAACGGCATGGTCTGGCTGGGATTCGCCGGTTATGGCTTGCTGGCTTCCGTCCTCGCCGCCGGATTGGCGTGGCTGCGCCGCCGCCGCGGCGACCGCGTTTTTCTGGGCACCGCGCTGGGGCTCGCCTTGCTGGTCCAGTTCGGGGCCATCTGGGCTGCGGACGCCCGCTGGGCATGGACCGGCGATGCCGCCATTTTCCGGCACTATCTGAACGTCCTGGCCGAAAACGGCTACGCGCCGGAAACGCTCGGCGACTTGAGCCAGCACTACGACTACCGCGTCTGGACGCGCCGCGCCCTGCCGTTCTACTACGCCCTCCGCGTCGCCGCCGCCGACCGGTTCGTTCCCGCCGTCCAAGCGTTCCAGGCGCTCCTGATCGCGCTTTCGCTGGCGCTGGCTTGGCGCATCGCGCGGGTGTTGTTCGGCCGGCGCGTCGCCTTCTGGACCGTGGCGTTCCAGTTGCTCATGCCCTTCCGGGCGTTCATCTGCCTGGAACTCAACCACCACGTCCTGGGCGGATTCTATTTTCTGGTCGGGCTTTGGGTTCTGGCAGAATGGTTCCGCCCGGAACGGCGCCTCCTCCAAACCGCCGGCTTGGCCGCAACGGCCGCCGTTTTGCTGCCGCTGATGCGGCTGGAAGGCGGCATCGACGTCGTCTGGACGGGCGCCGTTGCCCTGGTCCTGCTGCTGGCGTGGATCGCGGGCCGGCAATCCGCAGGCCAAGCGTTGCGCTCCGCGGTTTTCCTGCTGGCGCTGCCCGTGCTGGCTTCCGCGGTGGCCGTGGATCCCGTCCTGGCTCGCATCGATCGCGCCGATGTCCACCACCACGAAGTCGGCGCGGTCGGCTTCATGGCGCGGGGCTGGTCGCCGGAAACCGGCGGCGAGTACTGCGGCACCTACGAACTCGTCGATTATCTGACTCCGCGCGCGGAAAAGAAATCCATGCAGATCGCGATCCTGGCCTCGCAGGCCTATTACAATCCGCGCGTGCTGCTCGCCTCCTTGCTGCCGATCAAGCTGGCCAAGTATTTCCTGCTGGGCTATGCCTCCGGCGCCGAGGAAATGCTGGCGCAGAACGGCGCGGAACGCGCCCGCGCGCTGGCCGAGGGCGCGCGCACCGCATTCCTGCTGGCGCTGTTGCCGCTCGCGATCTGGGGCGGGTGGTTGCTGCTGCCCCGGCTGCGGCGCAACCGCCGGTTGGCGCTGGTCTTGCCCGGCGCGCTTCTCGCCGCCACCTACGTGCTGCTCGGCGAAACCTCGCCGCGCTACTCGTTCTACGTCCAGCCGCTCTTGTTCATGCTGGCAGCCCTGCCGCTCGCCGCGAACGCCGCCCGCCGCCGGCAATGGTCGCGCACCGCGGTCCGGCCCGGACTGGCCGCCGCCGCCGCGCTCGGCGGGGCCGGACTCGCCACCGCCGCCGCGCTGGCCGTGGCCCGGCCCGCCCTCGGCCGCGCCGCGCTGGCGGACCTGCGCACCTGGTCCGCGACCGCCCTCGACGCGCCCGCCACGCTCGCACCGTTCGAAATGCGGCTGGCCCCGCGCGTCGCCTCCGGCGGCACCGCGTGGGGTCCCGTCGAGCTGCCTCCGCTCGCGCCGCTTCCGCAGGCCATCGTTTTCTACGTCCTGCCCGAGGGCGTGCCCGCCGCGCAGCTGCGCGCCGCCGCGCTGGCGATCGAAACCGGCGCAGGCACGCAAACAAACCTCTTGCCCGCGCGCGTGCGCCTGGAATATCCTCCTGCCGGCTTGGGAGAGCTGCTCTTCCGGTCGCCGGCGGTCCTGCCGCGGCCCCTGCGCATCGGCTACGCCACGTATGAGTTCGACGAAAAAACAACCGAGTGACCTGGCCTGCTGCGGCGGACAGCCGCTGTTCGCCGAAAAGCTCTACGTGGGCCGCCCCAACCTGTGCGCCCGCGAGAAACTGCATGCGGCGCTCGACCAGATCTTCGACAACCGCTGGCTGACCAACGACGGCCCGTTCCTGCGCCGGTTCGAGGAAAAGCTCCAGGCCTTCCTCGGCGTCCGCCACGTCGTCGCCGTCTGCAACGCCACCATCGGCCTCCAGATGGTCTACCGCGCGCTCGGCCGCGCCGATCCCGCCCGCCGCAAGGCGCTGATGCCGGCCTTCACCTTCATCGCCACTGCCCACGCCTGGGAATGGGAAGGCGGCGTGCCCGTCTTCTGCGACGTCGATCCGGACCGCCATCTGCTCGCGCCGGCGGAGGTGGCCGCGCGGCTGGACGGCGAAACCGGCCTGATCGTCGGCGTCCATACCTGGGGCCAACCCTGCCGGATCGACGAGCTCGAGGCGCTCGCCCGGGCCCGGAAAATCCCGCTGGTGTTCGATTCGGCCCACGCGTTTTCCAATTTCCACGGCTCCCGCCGCATCGGCGGCTTCGGGAACGCCGAGGTGTTCAGCTTCCACGCCACGAAATTCTTCAACACGTTCGAGGGCGGCGCCATCGCGACGAACGACGACGCGCTGGACGCCGAACTGCGCCACATGCGCAACTTCGGCTTCGCCGGCTACGACCAGGTCGCGCGCCTCGGCACCAACGGCAAGATGCAGGAGATTTCGGCCGCGATGGGCCTGTGCCTGCTGGACGAAATCGACGGCCTGCTCGAAACCAACCGGCGCAACTACCGCGCCTACCGCGAAGCGTTCGCCGGCCTGCCCGGCATTTCCCTGCTCGCCCTGGACCAGCCGGATACCCTCAACTGCCAGTATATCGTCGGCGAACTGGCGCCGGAGTTGCCGGCATTCGCGCGCGATCTGCTCGTCGACGTCCTCTGGGCGGAAAACGTCATCGCCCGGAAGTATTTCCATCCGGGCTGCCACCGTTCCGCGCCGTACGCCGCGCGCGCGCCCATCCCGGCCCTGCCCGTCACGGACGACCTGTGCCGGCGCGTCGTCGTCTTCCCCGCCGGCGCCGCCGTGTCGTCCGATTCGATCCGGCAGATCGCGGAAACCGTCCGTTTCGTCTTGGAGCATGCCGATGACGTCCAGCGCCAGCGCAAATCCCGCGCCTAAATCGATCGTCGTCTGGGGCGGCGGAGGCCACGGCCACGTGGTCGCCGATCTCCTGCGCGTGCTTGGCGGCTGGGACGTCGTCGGCTTCCTCGACAACCGCAACCCGCCGGGCGCGCGGATCATGGGCGTGCCCGTGCTGGGCGACGCCGACCAGCTGCCGCGGTTCCGGGAACAGGGCGTTGCCCACGTCGCCGTGGCCATCGGCGATCCCGCCGCGCGCGCGGACATGCTCGCCCGGGCCCGCGCCCTCGGTTTCGACATGCCCACGCTGGTCCATCCGTCTTGCGTCGTCTCGCCGACGGCGGTGGTCGGCCCCGCCTGCGTGCTCTGCGCAGGCGCCGTCGTCGGGCCCGGAACCGTCCTCGGCACCGGCGTCATCGTCAACACCCGCGCAAGCGTGGACCACGACGTGCGCCTCGGCGATTTCGCCCACGTGGCGCCCGGGGCGACCGTCTGCGGCTTCGTGGAAATCGGCCGCGCCACCTGGATCGGCGCCGGCGCGGTCGTGCGCGACCATCTGGCCCTCGGCGAACGCGTCATGGTCGGCGCCGGCGCGGTCGTGCTCCAGGACGTGCCCGACGGCCTGACGGTTTTCGGCTGTCCCGCCAAGCCCCAACCCCAGGAGCGTCCGGCATGAGTCCCCGCCTCGACTTCTGCATCATTCTGCCCGTCTACTACAACGAGGAATCGTTGCGGCCCGCCTACGAAAAACTGAAAACCGTCCTCTTGGAGCTGGCGCCGCGCTGGCGCGGGGGTCTGCTCTACGTGGACGACGGCTCCGGCGACGGCTCGTTCGGCGTCCTGGAAAACATCCACGCGCTGGGCGAAGTCCCGACGACCGTCGTCAAGCTGTCGCGCAACTTCGGACAGGTCATGGCCATCCGCGCCGGCCTGGCCCACTGCGAGGCGACGGCCGCCATCGTCATGTCGGCCGACGGCCAGGAACCCGTCGAACTGATTCCGCAGATGCTGGCCAAGCATTTCGACGAAAAGCACGAAGTGGTCGTGTGCACCCGCGCGGACCGCGAGGAGGGCGCCTACCGCACCTGGACGTCGCGCCTGTTCTACGCCACGATGCGCAAACTGTGCATCCCGGACATGCCGACGGGCGGTTTCGACTGCTTCCTGCTTGGCCCGGCCGCCCAGGCGGCGTTCCGGCAGGAACAGGAACTCCAGCCCTTCCTGCAAGGCCAGATCCTGCGCCTGGGCTTTCCCCGCGCTTGGATTCCCTACGTCCGCCTCAAGCGCGAATTCGGCCGCTCCCGCTGGACGCTCGGCAAGAAAGTCGCCTATTTCTTCGACGGCTTGATGAACTACTCGTTCCTCCCCATCCGCGCCGTGTCCTTTCTGGGCATGCTGCTGGCCGCGCTGGGATTGCTGTACGCTTTCGTCGTCCTGCTCGCGAAACTGTTCGTCGGCAATCCGGTCAAGGGCTGGACGCCGCTGATGATCGTGGTCCTCGTGCTCGGCGGCGCGCAGATGCTCACGCTGGGCGTGTTCGGCGAATATCTCTGGCGCATCCTGGTCCAGGTCCAGCGCCGCAGCCCGTACTTCGTCGAGCAAGTCCTGCCGCCCCGCGCGGAACGCTGAAGCCCCCGCGGTTTCTTCTGTTGCCCCGGTCGCGGACCTTAGGCTAATATCGGCGCCTCAAATATCCAAAAAGAAGAGGCTCCCATGACTCCCATCAAACTCGGTCTGCCCAAGGGCAGCTTGCAGGACAGCACGTTCGCGCTGATGAAGAAGGCCGGCTGGAACTTCAAGGTCGGCTCCCGCTCGTACATGCCGGCCGTGGACGACCCCGACATCGCCGCGCGGCTCATCCGC
>DAOTNL010000052.1:0-14366 GCA_035450765.1 Kiritimatiellia bacterium
GTCGGCGGCCGGCTGCTGGCCTTCGGCATCACCGCCCTCGTGACCCTGCAAGCCGCGATCAACGTCGGCGTGGTGACCGGCCGCCTGCCCACCAAGGGCCTGCCGCTGCCGTTCATCAGCTTCGGCGGCACCAGCCTGATGGCGACGCTCTTCATGACCGGCGTGCTGCTCAACGTCGCCCGCCAGGGCGTCCGCGCCCGCCTCCGCAAGTGACCCCCGCAAAGTTTTTACGTTCTACGTAAAACCGCGCGAAAGTTTTTACGTTCTACGTAAAAGTGGGTAAACAGCGTCGCCCGGGTTCGGCACGCGGCTCTTGCAACGGGGCGCGGGGGCGGGTATAGTCCCGGCTGTTTCAAACCCGGAAGGAATCGACATGGCGAAGCGCAAACAGGCATTGGACGCGGTGGTGAAGGATCTGTCCCTGGCGGAGTTCGGCCGCAAGGAAATCGAATTGGCCGAGCACGAGATGCCGGGCCTGATGAGCGTCCGGGCGGAATACGCCAAGACGAAGCCGCTGAAGGGCGCGCGGATTTCCGGCTCCATCCACATGACCATCCAGACGGCCGTCCTGGTCGAGACGCTGCAGGCGCTGGGCGCCCGCGTCCGCTGGGCCAGCTGCAACATCTTTTCCACCCAGGACCATGCCGCGGCCGCGCTGGCCGTCAAGGGCACGCCCGTCTTCGCCGTCAAGGGCGAGACGCTCAAGGAATACTGGGAATACACCGACCGCATCCTCGACTGGGGCAAGGAAGTCCCGAACATGATCCTCGACGACGGCGGCGACGCGACGCTGTTCGTGCACCTCGGCGTGAAGGCGGTCAAGGAAGGCCTCCAGGTCCTGAAGGGCCCCTACGGCAGCGAAGAAGAGGAAATCCTCAAGGCCCAGGTCCGCAAGGCCGTGAAGAAGAATCCGGACCGCTTCCTCAAGATGGCCAAGTCCATCAAGGGCGTCACGGAGGAAACCACCACGGGCGTGCACCGCCTCTACCAGATGGCGGAGCGCAAGGAACTGCTCTTCCCGGCGTTCAACGTCAACGACTCGGTGACGAAGTCGAAGTTCGACAACATCTACGGCTGCCGCCACTCGCTGGTGGACGGCCTGATGCGCGCGACGGACGTGATGATCGCCGGCAAGGTGGCCGTGGTGGCCGGCTACGGCGACGTCGGCAAAGGCTCCTGCCAATCGCTGCGCGGCCAGTGCGCGCGCGTGATCGTGACGGAGATCGATCCCATCTGCGCGCTGCAGGCGGCGATCGACGGCTACGAGGTCATGACGATGGACGAGGCCTGCACGCAGGGCGACATCTTCGTGACGACGACGGGCTGCTGCGACGTCATCACCGAAAAGCACATGGTCAAGATGAAGAACCTGGCCATCGTCTGCAACATCGGCCACTTCGACAGCGAGATCCAGACCGCGGCGATGAAGAAGTACCGCTGGGAGGAGATCAAGCCGCAGGTGCACCGCATCTGGACGAAGAAGGACAAGTCGATCCTGCTGCTGGCGGAAGGCCGCCTCGTGAACCTCGGCTGCGCCACGGGCCACCCGAGCTTCGTGATGAGCAACAGCTTCTCCAACCAGGTCATCGCGCAGGTCGAGCTGTTCACGAACGCCGCGAAGTATCCGGTGGGCGTCTACACCTTGCCCAAGAAGCTGGACGAGAAGGTGGCGCGGCTGCACTTGGCGCACCTCGGCGCGAAGCTGGACCGCCTGAACCGCAAGCAGGCCGCCTATCTCGGCGTTCCGGTGGACGGCCCCTACAAGCCCGACCACTACCGCTACTAGGCGCATGAAGATCGCTTTGCAGGGGTTGCGGCCGGAAGAGCTGCAATCCCTCTGCAAGGAAATCGGCCAGCCCGCGTTCCGGGCCAAGCAGCTCTGGCAATGGGTGCAGGTCCAGGGCGCGACCCGCTGGGACCAGATGGGCAACCTGCCCAAGGCGCTGAAAGACGCGCTGGCCCCGACCTGCACGCCGGAGCCGGCCAAAATCCTCCAGGAATCCGGCGAATCCGGCGGCACGCGCAAGTGGCTCGTCGGCCTCGACGACGGCGAGCGCGTGGAAACCGTGCTGATCCCGGCCCGCGACTGGGCCACGGTCTGTCTTTCGACCCAGGTCGGCTGCAAGATGGGCTGCGCGTTCTGCGCCAGCGGCAAGTGCGGCTTCGCCCGCAGCTTGTCCGCCGGCGAGATCGTCGCGCAGTTCCAGCTCGTGGCGGCGGCGCAGGGCCGGCGGCCGGACAACGTCGTCTACATGGGCATGGGCGAGCCGTTCGACAACTACGACGAGGTCCTCAAGTCCGTGCGGCTGCTGAACCATCCCGACGGGCTGAACGTCGGCGCGCGGCGCATCACGCTGAGCACCAGCGGGGTCATTCCCGGCATCCGGCGGCTGGCGGAGGAGGGCTTGCAGGTCGAGCTGTCCGTCTCCCTGCACGCGCCCAATTCCGAGCTGCGGCGGCGGCTGATGCCCATCGAGAACAAATATCCGCTGTCCGAACTGCTGGCGGCCTGCGTGGACTACACGGCGCGGACCAAGCGCTTCGTGACGTTCGAATACACTTTGATCCGCGGCGTCAATGATTCTCTCCGCGATGCGGAAGAGCTGGCGGGGCATCTGCGCAAGTTCTCCTGCCGCGTGAACCTGATTCCGCTGAGCCCGGTGGAGGAATTCGCCGGCGAGGCCCCGCCGCGCGCGGCGATCGAGGCGTTCCAGCGCGCGCTGGAAAACCGCGGCGTGTCGGTGACCCTGCGCGAATCCAAGGGCAAGGGCGTGGACGCGGCCTGCGGCCAGTTGCGCCGCCGGACCGACGCGCGGGGCTAGGGCGGGCTACAGCGGGTTGCCGGCGGGGGCGGGCGCCTGGGTGCTCAGCAGGTGCTGGATGAACGCTTCCCGATAGTCGGGATCGATGCGCCGACGCGTGGGGTTGTCCAGCGCGTTCAGCGGCACGCCGATTTCGCCGCGGGGGGTGGCGAGGAGCGCGACGCGGTTCGTGCCTTCGCCCGCGTAGCCCGAGAACGTGCCTTTGTCGAGCAGGCCGTTCTTGCGGCGGAGTTCGACCGGATCGTTGAGCTTAAACAGCGGCTCGCGGGAGGCGAGTTGCAGGCGCAGGTTGCGTTCGGCTTCGGCCTTCTTCGCCGCGAACGCGGCGCGTTCGGCTTCGGCCTTCTGCGCGGCGATTTCTTCGGGCGTGGGGGCGGGCGGCGGCGGGGGCGCCGGCGCGGCGGCCAGCTCGGCCGGGGCGTTGGTGGCCGCCGGTGCCGGAACGGGGGCGGTCGGCGCGGGGGGCGCGACGACCGGCGCCGGCGCCGGTTCTTCCGGCGGCGGGGGCGGCGCCTCCGCGGGGCGGAACAAATAGAAACCGCCGGCCACGGCGGCGGCGGCCACGGCGGCCAGCAGCAGCACGAAGCCAAGGTTCGCGGCCAGCCAGCCTTTTTCGCCGGATTTCTTGCCGGTGGCGAAGTTGTAGCCGCAATGGACGCACAGCGTCGCGTCGCGCGCGACTTGATGGCGGCAGGACGGGCACGGCTTGGCGCCCGAGAGATTCGGCGCGCCATGCTGGATCGTCAGTTCCGGCTTCGGCGCCGGCGCCGGCAGCTCGACGTGGTTCTGCTTGCCGCAGTGGGGGCAATCGATCTGGGGCAGGCCGCTGGAACTGTCGAAGTCGAACGGCTGGCGGCAGAACTGGCAGTTGACCTTGACGAACATGGCGAACCTCCCGGCGCCCGGAAGCGCCTAACCGATTTCCGCGTCCATTTTCTCGATCAAGGCCGGAATCGTCAAGCGCTCCTGCTTCATGCTGTCGCGGTCGCGCAGGGTGACGGTGCCGTCTTCCAGCGTCTGGAAATCGACGGTGACGCACCACGGCGTGCCGGCCTCGTCCATGCGGCGGTAGCGGCGGCCGATGGCGCCGGATTCGTCCCAGAAGCAGTTCCAGCGGCGCTGCAGCTTCGCGAAGATCTCGCGGGCCTTGCCATAGAGCTCGGGCTTGTTCTTCACCAGCGGGAACACGCCGAGCTTGATGGGGGCGATGGCCGGATGGAAGCGCATGACGGTGCGCACGTCGGTCTTGCCCTTGTCGTCGGTCAGGGTTTCCTCGTCGTAGGCGTTGCAGAGCAGCGCGAGGGCGAGGCGGTCGGTGCCGGCGGAGGGCTCGATGACGTGCGGCACGTACTTGCCTTCGAGGAGCTTCGCCGCGAACGCGCGGGCATCCTCCTCGGCCTTGCCGCGGCCGGTCCAGGCGGCGACGACCTTGGCGACGAACGCCTCCTTGGCGGCGGCGTCGAGCTTGTCGGCGGCCTGCTTGAGGGCTTCGTCGAAGACGTCCATGCCCTTGCCGGAGTGTTTCTGGTGCTGGCTGAGGTCGAAATCGGAGCGGGCGGCGATGCCTTCGAGCTCCTGCACGCCGAAGGGGAAGGCGTATTCGATGTCCACGCAGGCGCGGGCGTAGTGGGCGAGTTCGTCGCCGGTCTGCCAGTACTGCTCGAGATCGGCGGCGGGCAGGCCGATGGCGCGGTACCAGCTCAGGCGCTGCTCGACCCAGTAGCGGTGCCAGACTTCCCAGCCCCAGCTTTCCTGCGGCTCGCCGGCCAGATCCGGATTGTCCGCCAACGTGGTGACTTTCCCGCAGATCAGTTCGACGGCTTCGTCGGGGCGGATGAAGAATTCCAGTTCCATCTGCTCGAATTCGCGCGAGCGGAAGGTGTAGTTGCGGGGATTGATCTCGTTGCGGAAGCTTTTGCCCATCTGGGCCACGCCGAAGGGCACCTTCTGGCGCGCGGTGGCGACGACGTTGTTGAACTGCGCGAAGATCGCCTGCGCGGTTTCCGGGCGCAGCCAGGCCACGCTGGAGTCGTCCTCGACGGGGCCGACGTAGGTCTTGAACATCAGGTTGAAGCTGCGGGGCTCGGTCAGGTTCTTCGAGCCGCAGGCCGGGCAAACCGCGCCGGGGGGCAGGGCGAAGGCGGAGCCGTTCTTGATCAGTTCCAGGCCTTGTTCCTCGCAGAGCTGGTCGGCGCGGAAGCGCTTGCGGCAGTCCTTGCAGTCCACCATCGGGTCCGCGAAGCCGTCGGCGTGGCCGGAGGCCTTCCAGATGGCCGGATGCATGATGATCGAGGCTTCGAGGCCGACGACGTCCTCGCGGCAGCGGACCGTGGTTTTCCACCAGGCGTCCTTGATGTTGCGCTTCAGTTCGCAGCCCAGCGGGCCATAGTCCCAGAAGCCGTTGATGCCGCCGTAGAGTTCCGAAGATTGGAAGATGAAGCCGCGCCGCTTGCACAGGGACGCGAGGATTTCCATGTCGAGTTTCTTGCTCATAGTGGGCCGCAGGATGCGCTAATCCCTCCGGCTCGTCAAGAATCCGCGCGCCCCTCCCGGCCCGCCCGATCGAAAACCGATCATATGAACATATGGCTATATCTGTATTTATTTAAAAACGGGGGACGAGACAGGGGGCGGGAGCGGGCCTATTCCACGATGCACTTCCGCAAATGCGGGTCGGCGCGGAGGAATTCTTCGGCTTCGGGCAGGCAGTCGCGGGAGGACAAGACGGTGTAGAAGTCCTGCTTGATGGCCGGGGCGCGGCGCAGGGCTTCGAGCCAATCGGCCCGGCGGAAAGGCTGGGCTTCGATGGCGCGCCAGAAGCCCGTTTTCGCGAACAGGTCGGCGATCAGTTCCGAGTTCTTGCCTTGGAGCAGGCTGACGAGGTAGGTGGCGACGCCGACCTGCAGGCCGTGCATCCGCGGCCGGCCGCCGAGGGAATCCAGCGCGTGGGAAATCAAATGCTCGCTGCCGCTGGCCGGGCGCGACGAACCGCAAACCTCCATGGCGATGCCGTTGAGCATCAGCGAAGTGCCCAGCAGCCGCACGCCTTCGAGGTCGCGCTGCGGGCGGGCGATGAACTGGAAAACCGTGGCATCCGACAGCAGCGCCGCGAAGTCGTCCACCGGCGTGCCGACGGCGTTGAAGGCCAGTTTCCAGTCCGCCACGGCGGTCAGCTTGGCGACGAGGTCGCCCACGCCCGCCAGCCAGAGGATTTCCGGCGCGGCCAGGCAGATTTCGGTGTCGATGGCCACGCCGAAAGGCATGGCGGAGGGCAGGGACTTGCGCTTGCCTTCGAGCGTCAGGCTCGATTGCGGACTGCAGAAGCCGTCGTTGGAGAGCGACGTCGGCACGGCGAGGTAGGGGATGCGGGTCAAGAACGCCACGTACTTGGCGACGTCGAGCGCCTTGCCGCCGCCGAAGCCGACGATGGCGCGGGTCTTGGCGGGAATTTGCGGGAACAGCTCGCGCGCCTGCTCGAAGGAAGCCTCCTGGATCGGCCAGCGCTGCAGGACGGAGATGTTCTCCGCCTTCAGGCCGTCGCAGAGCTTTCGCATCAGGTCCATCTGGAGATCGGCGCTGTGCAGCACGACGATTTCGGAAAACCCGTTGCGGCGGGCGTAGAGGCCGACGCGGCCGGCGGCGCCGGCCTTGACGCGGACGAGGTTGGGAATCGAGATCTGGGTGCGGTTCAGCATGGCGTTTCCTCCAGCAGGGCGGCGGCGATTTGCGACCAGGCGGCGAACGGGCGGAACGGCTCGCCGATTTTTTCCAGATGGTGGGCGAGCCAGCCGGTGGCGAACCGGCATTCGGGCCGGACGAGCAGCGCCGGCGCCAGGTCGGGCCGGCCGTCGCCGGCGAAAACCGCGTTCGGGTCGCGCGCAAGGGCGGCGCGCACGATGGCCGGCTTGTCGATGCCCGTCTCGCGCTTGAAATAGGGCGAGTCCGTCGGCAGCGCCAGGCGCAATCCCGTTTCGGGGGCGAATTCGCCGGGATTGGCATGGACATCCAGTTCCACGCCGGCCTGCCGCAGCAGGCGCTCGATGTACCAGCCGCAGCCGGCCGAGGCCACGACGATTTCCCAACCGGCGGCGCGCAGGCGCGCCACGGAGTCTTTCAGCGTCGGATCGAGCTGCATGCCGGCCAGCACCCGTTCGATGCCCGCCCAGTCGGCGCGGATGGAACCGAAAATGCCCGCCAGCGCCTCGAAATGGGTGATTTTCCCGGCGACGTAGTCCTGCCAGAAATCGTGGTCCGCGTTCGACGGCAGGTCGCGCCGCGCCAGATCGAAGAAATCGAACTTCGTCATCGTGCCGTCGAAGTCCGAGACCAAAATGCGCTGGCGCCGTTTGTGCATGCCGGGCAGTAAAGCATACCGCGGGAAAACGGGAAATGCCGGAATCCGGCGGAAAAATCAGCGCAGGGAGAGCAGCAGCGGCAGGAGCAGGAGCGCGAGCAGCCCGGCAACGATCCAGACCAGGTTCCGGTGCAGCGGCCCGCGCGCGGGGAACTCGTAGCCGCAGATGGGGCAGCGGTTCTCGTTGGCCGGCACGTCCACCGCGCAGCCGGGGCACTCGCGGGTCGGGAATTTCGCGTGGGGGTCGATCTTCACGGGACCGAGTATGACACAAACGCGGGCGCCGGGAAAGAATCCGCGCGGCGCGCGCGATTTTTCCTTGAAATGCCGGCCTGCGCGCGCTGGAATATCGATCGTGATCCAGCCCATTGGCGTGACGAAGGGAGCAGCGGCGATGAAGAAGGCTCTGGCCGGTTTGTTGGTGTTCGGGTTTGCGGTAGGGGCGGTGGCCAACGTCGGCTGGAACAACAGCTACGTCTACGTTTGGCCGGGTGCAGATCCCGACGTCTGGTACGATTTGAACGGCAGCGACCAGGGCGAGAACTTCCATGGGGCGGATCTGGGCGATTACCTGGTCACCGACTCCCTGTTTCTCAACGCCCAGCTCAACGCCTGGGCCGACACGGACGATTACTATACCGCCACCTCGTTCGCCCTCTATTACCGCGTGTATCTGGATGGCGATCCCGCGCCGGGCTGGTCCTCTTCGCAGTCGGTTTCCATCACCGATCTCGGCAGCAACAATTGGCGGGGCTACGCGCCCGGCGTCAACATCCTCAGCGGGCTGACGGCGGGCAATTACCTCGTCGACGTCTTTGCCTACAAGATCCATTACTGGGACACCGCCGGCGGGGGATCCTGGGAAGAGCGCATCTGGCGGGACGGCGTGGACAACCAGCCCTACACCGCCGCGTTCACGGTCAACGCCGTTCCCGAACCGGGCACCGCGGGACTGGTGGCGCTCGGATGGGCCGCGCTTGCCGCGGCCCGCCGCCGCCGCGCCTGAACCCGGCGCGCCGCCGTTTCCGGATTTCCTCCGGGTCGATTCTCGCACCATCATCCCGCGCGCCCGCCGTCGCGCGCGGCGCGATTCACCGCATTGTCCGGCGCAGGATCGGGAGAATACGAAAAAATTCGTGGAATTTCGCATGCGCGATGGGCACGGCGCGGATTGTGCGGTAATCTGTCGTACAAGGATAGTGAAGAGTCGAGCCGATCCAGACCGAACCCCGTCCATCCCCCACGCGGAGAGCGCCCCATGAAAACGACACCGACCGCCGTCTTGTTTCGAATCGCGCAACGAACGTGGCGCCGGGGAATTTGGTCGTGCATCGCCTTGGCCGCGTGGCTGCAAGCGGCGCCGGCGCCGGCCCAGATCGTGGCCGGCTACTATCCGGAGTGGCGGCGCTGGAGCTATCCGCCGTCGGCGATTCCCCTCGAGCACCTGACGCACGTCATCTACTGTTTCGCCTTCCCGAACGCCGACGGCACGCTTTCCTATCCCCAGGGATTTTTCGATCCCGTGCCGGATCTGGAAAAACGCGTCCATGCCGCGGGCAAGAAACTGCTCATCTCGATCGGCGGCGCGCTCGATTCCGACGGCTTCGCGCCCATGGCCGCGAATCCGGCCACCCGCGCGCGGTTCGTTTCCCTGATCACGGGCCTCTGCCTGTCCAACCGCTTCGACGGCGTCGATCTGGACTGGGAATTTCCGGCGAGCGCCGCGGAGGGCACGAACCTGACCCAGTTGGTGCGGGAGATCCGCGCGCATTGGAACCAGGTGGCGCCGCAGCTGATGCTGACCATGGCCATTGGGCCCACCGACTGGTCCGCCAAATATTTCGACGTGGCCGCGCTCCATCCGCTGCTGGACTGGATGGACATCATGACGTACTGCTACTATGGCGCGTGGTCGGGCCGGGTCGGCCACAACGCTCCGCTCTATACGAATCCGGCCGACCCCATGAAGGCGGGGTCCGCGGATCAAAGCATCCGGGAGTATTTCCACGGCAAGCGCGGCGTGCCGCTCGAGAAAATGGCCCTGGGAATTCCCTTCTACGGGCTGACCTATACGGGCGCCACGCAGCTGTATGCCGTCGCCAGCGGCGGCACGCCGACGTTCTACCGCAACGTCGCCGCGCTCGATTACACCTATCGGTGGGACGGCGTCTCCCAGGTGCCGTATCTGGTCTCGCCGCTGAACGGCGGGACGATCGTGCCGTTCGACGATCCGGCTTCGGTCCGCCTCAAGGCCCAGTACGCCAAATCGCTGGGCTTGGCCGGCGTCGCGATCTGGGAACTCAGCCAGGATGTCGTGGCCATCGGCAATCAGCCCTTGCTGGCGGCCATCGGCGAGGAAATGCGCGCTTCGGCGCCGGATCCGGAGGAGCCTCCGCCGCCGCCCCCGCCGCCGGCGGAACCCGTGGACGATTTTGCCATCGCGCAGAGCACGGAAGCCGGCACCGCGTCCGGCAGCTTGTCGGCGCTGGCCAAGGACGACAACGTCTACCAGTCCATCAAGGAACGGCTCTCCGCCGGCGCCGCGAAGAAGGCCTATTCCTATCTGTCCCACACGTGGACGTTCAACGTGACCGGCGGCCGGTCGGTGGTCTTCCACGTGCAGGCGCACCGGACCAGCAGCGCCGACGGCGACAACTTCACGTTCGCCTATTCCACGAACAACGTGGCCTACGTCGCCATGCTGACGACGACGAAGACGACGGACAACAACGAGCCCCAGACCTTCACGCTGCCCGCGAGCCTGAAAGGCAAGGTCTACGTCCGGGTGCAGGATTCCAACCGCGCCGCCGGCAAGAACGTGCTGGATACGGTCTTCGTCGACCACCTGTTCATCCGCTCCACGCCGTAGGCGCGGCGCGGAAGCGCCCGTTCAATAGGTGAACAGGTCGGACAGGCCGTATGCCTTGTTCGCGGCTTGGTTCAGCGCGCGCAGAATCTTGGCCTGGACGTGGGGCGTGAGGCGCCGGCCCTTGCACGCGCGGGCCACCATCTTGAAGGTGACGTGTTCGGTCGAGGCCGCCACCAAGTCGGCCGGTTTGAGCGCGTGCGTCGCCAGCAGCCGCGCAATGGGCTGCTCGCCGTGGTTGAGATGGGGTTCGGGGGTCATCGGCGGGAAAGCCTGCCACGTTCCGGCCGGAAATGAAGCCCGAACCTCGCCGTCCCTGGAATTTCCGGATGGCGGCGGCCCGCGGCGTGGAGTAGGATCGCCGGCCATGAACAAATGGCCGTTGGGTTGGATGCTGATGGTTTTGCTGCTGGTCCGCGCGTCCGTCGGGGCGGGGGAGGCGGTCCGGCCGGTCGTGAACCGGGAATACCTGCCGGCGGTGCTGGACCTGATCAACGGCGCGACGAATTCGATCGAGTTCGTGCAGCTGGAAATGCACGAAGACCGCGCCGTGCAGGCCATCGAGGCCGCGCTGGCCGCGGCCGTGAAGCGCGGGGTGCGGGTGCGGGGGCTGCTGGACGACGGGGTGGATTTCAATGCCGCTGCCGTGGAACGCCTGCTCGCGCTCGGGGCGGAGGCAAAACTGGACACGCCCGCCAAGATGACCCACAGCAAGCTCGTGGTCGTGGACGGGAAGGTCGTCCTGCTGGGTTCCACCAACTGGACCGGCAATTCCATGGGCAACAACAACGAGGCCAACGTCCGCCTGGACGATCCGGTCCTGGCCGATGCGTTTGCGCGCTATTTCGCCGCGCTGTGGGTCGACAGCGCCGCCGAGCCCGATCTGCCGGCCGTGGAGTCCGGTGCGGTGAAAACCGTCGTGAACCGGCAGTACTTCCCGGAAGTCATGGGCCTGTTCAACGCCGCCACGCAGCGGATCCGCGTCGTCATGTACGGCATCAACTACGCGCCGAAATACGCCGGCAGCAAAGTGAACCAACTGGTCGAAGCCCTGGCGGCCGCGCGCGCGCGCGGCGTGGACGTCGCCGTGGCCATGGATTTGAGCGACTACAACCGCCTGCTGAACAAGGTCAATGCGCCGGCCAAGCGATTCCTGGCCGAGGCCGGCGTGGCGACGTTCGACGATCCGCTGAAAACCACCACCCACGCCAAGGTGGTCGTTGCGGACGGCTGCGCCGTGATCGGCTCGGTCAACTGGGGCAAGGACGCGCTCGAAAACCGCAACGAGACTTGCGTGGCGATCCGGGATCCGGCCGTCGTGGAAGCCTTCGCGGCCTATTTCGGGCGCGTCGCGGCGAATCCCGCCCCGTAATCGGGGGCTTGCCCGCCTTGCGGACCGGCGCGGGCGTTGCCGGCCGGGGCGGGTTTCGATCAATCCAGCAGTTGCAGCCGATAGGTCGCGTTGGTGTCGGGCATCGTGTCGAGCACGGACGAATTGGTGCTGCGGGCATGCACCGGCAGGCCCAGGTTTTCCCAGATCGCGCCGCCCAGGTTCGTGCAGCGCTGCACCTGGTAGGTGCGGCCGGTTTGCGAAGTCCAGGAAATTTCGATGGCCGGCCGGGTGCGGAGCACGGGGGATTTCGGGCCGGGACGGATAAAGGACTGGACGAGCCCAGGCCAATTCGAGGCCACCGAGATGTCCACTTGGACCACGATTTGGGTGTTGGGCCAGAACCGCGCCTGGTCGTGGTAGATCTTTCCGAAGGGATAGTAGCTGGCGGGAATCAATGCCGCGTAGGGATAGCTGCCGGCGGCGAGGGAATTGGAAACGCTGTACAGGCGGATCTGGGGATTGCCGTTCGTCGTGGTCGAGTCGATCTCCCACGCCGGGCGGTTGGTGGCCGTGGAATAGACGTCCAGGGTGCCGTCCAGATGGACGATCTGGGTGCCGGGATCGCCGCCGGCGATCCGGAGATAGCCGCGGTTTTCGGAGGAAATCGTCGATTGCCGGCCGCCGTAGAGTTCCACGATGCCGCGGTTTTCGAAGTAGTTGATCGTGCCGGCGTAGACGACGAAGCGGCCGCCGGCCTCGACGTTCACGCTCGGCATGGCGTTGGTGCCGATGGCGCCCCCGTCGAGAACGAGCACGCCGCCGTTGCGCACCACCGCGTCGTCGTAAACCGCGCCGTTCGAAACGACGACGGTTTGGCCGAAATCCACGTCGAGACTGGCGGCGGACGCGGCGATCGTTGCGCCGATCAGGCATGCGAATAAGAACGTCGCGGTGCTGGAAGTGGCTCGTTTCACGTTGCTCCTCCTGTCGTGCGCGGCGCCGACGGCGCCCGCGGCGTGGCCGGCGCCTTGCCGGCCTATGCAACGGAAAATAGGGAATTCCGGCCGGGAGATCGAGTTAGTTTTCCATGAAAATGCCGGCGCGCGGAATCATCGCGCCGCCGGCGGCGGCGCTTCGGCCGTGTCCTGCAAATGCCGGATCAGGACAAATGCGATGGCCGCGCGTTCGTTGCGGCTGCAGCCGGCTTCGAGGCGGGCCACGGCGTCGCGGATGCGCGCGCCGGCGGGGGACTCCTCGGCGGCCAGCGCCAATGCCCGGTCGAGCTGCTGCTGGTTGAGGCAGTAGACGGATTTGCCGCCGGTCAAGTCGATGGGCTGCGCGCTCATGGCGTTGCCTTGAAACTGGCGCCGCAACCGCACGAGCCGCCGGCCTTGGCATTGCTGAAACGGAATCCGGACCGGATCAGGTCGTCGCTGTAGTCGATCCGCAACCCGTCCAGATAGACGGCGCTTTGCGGATCGGTCGCGATCCGCAAATGGCCGGATTCGACCAGCGTCAAATCGGCGGGATCGGCCCGGTCGTCCACGACGGCGGAATAGGTGTGCCCCGAACACCCGCCCGGCACGACTCCGATGCGCACGAACGCGCCCGCAGGCAGCGTCAGCTCGCGCAGCGCCGCCAATGCCCGGTCGGTCAGGACGACGGACGGGATGCGGCTGGAGGCGTTTGGATCGGCCGCGTTCCACCCCAGCCGGGCGGCGAGGGCTTTCGCCGTTGCGGAAGGTGGCACGTCGGTCCGCGCCGGGGCGAGTCTGTCGGGCTTCGTTTTCATCGGTCGCATCATTATCGACCTAGAAAACTACCGCGGAACGGCGGATTGTCAAAAAGCGGCAGCTCGGGAAAAAAGCGCGGATCGATCACGCAAGCCAGATCGCGATTCCGGCGATGGCGAGAATCGGGATCAGAACGACCAGCATCGCCAGGATCCCGTTGAGCAAGGCTCTCCAGGCGGAGAACCCCTGCACTTCGCCCAGGGAATGGAGAAAGACCACGAAACTCCAGATGCCGATGACGGTCGTGCCCAACGAGAAAACGAGGTACAGGCCGGAGAGCATCGAACTGGCGTCGATGATCGGCGTGGCCTTGGTGAACAATTCCGCGCCGAACAGCAGGATCGCGGGAATCCACAGCAGCAGGCTCCAGATGGAGGGAACTTGCGACCAGGCGAGGGCCGAGCGGATGCGACGCGAATCGGCTTGGCCGCCGATCCAGCCGCCCGTCCAGCGCAGCAGGAGGCCGCTCAACCACAGGCCGAAGACGCCCATGAGAGGCCCGACGATCAGCGAAATCAGCAGGACCGTCGCCAGCGACATCTTGTCGCCGCTCGATTTGCTTTCGGCATTCACGAAGCCTTGGACGATGCCGCCCAGCGCCGCGAGGAGCAGCACGAGCCGATCCGGATTCGTCGCGACGATCTGGCGGATCGTCCGCCGGGGATGCAACCACATGGAGAACCAGGGATTCAGCGTTGTCGTTTCCATCGCGCGTTCCTTTCGGCGTTCCTTCTCTTGCCCAACAGTCTAGCGGACGGCAACGGGGCCTATCAAGCGCGGAGGGGATCACGGCTTTCCGTTCGACTTCGGCTCCGGCCGTGATAGGATTTCGGGCGTCGCGGCGGCGCGACGGGTTCCCGGACCGGGAAGGAGACGCCATGGCGAACGAGTGCACGGTTTCGCGCTATATTCTGCAACGCCTGAAGCAAGCGGGGGTGGACCACCTGTTCGGCGTGCCCGGCGACTACGTTCTCGATTTCCTCGACGAAGTTCTCGCCAGCCCCGTCCGCTGGGTCGGCACCTGCAACGAGCTGAACGCCGGCTACGCGGCCGACGGCTACGCCCGCCTCAAGGGCCTTGGCGGGGCCGTGGTGACCTACGGCGTGGGCGGGCTGAGCATCCTCAACGCCGTCGCCGGCGCCTTCGCGGAGCAGGTGCCCCTGATCGTCGTGTCCGGCGCGCCCCCGGCGCGGCGCCG
>DAOTNL010000053.1:0-14078 GCA_035450765.1 Kiritimatiellia bacterium
AGCCTGTTGTTGTTAATCAATCGAGCGGTCTTGCCCCCGCATTTGGTGGAGAGCCTTTCTTCCCAACGATGGGTGGTGGGCGTTACTGGACTCGAACCAGTGACCTCGTGCATGTGAGGCACGCGCTCTAACCAACTGAGCTAAACGCCCTTCGTCGATGAAGCGGGGGAAGCATACGGGCTAAGCCGGAAATGTCAAGCGAACGGGCACGAGGAGATTCGCTCCAGCTTGCGCCCCGGGAGGGCATGTGCCATCTTTCCGCGCAGGAGGTCTGATCATGGAAACCAAGGGCTTTTTCGGGCGGTTGTTCGATCTGTCGTTCAACGAATTCATCACCACCAAGATCATCACGGCGCTCTACGTCTGCGCGATGTTGGGCTCAGGCGTGTGGGGCCTGACGATCCTGTTCGGCGGCTTCGCGACGAAGTCGTTCGGCGGCATCTTGGCCGGCCTGGTGCTGGCGCCGATCGCGTTCCTGGTCGGGACGATCTTGGCGCGGATCTGGCTGGAAACGCTGATCGTCCTGTTCCGCATCGCCGAAAACACGGCGAAGATCGCGACGAAGGAGAATCCGTAACGCCAGAGCGGGAATAAACTACGAAACACGCGAAATGCTGGAAAGGGGGCAGGGCCGGGGGGCTGGTTAATTACGAATGGCGCGAATAGCGCGAATGGGATTGGGCATTTTAGACAGGATGAACTGGATTTACAGGATGGGAAGGACGGGCAGCGGCATCCTTCCTGTCCCGGTCCGGAATTCGTGTCATTCGGGCAATTCGTAGTCGCGGCCTTCGGCCGTGCGGGCCGGAATCCTGTGAATCCTGTTAATCCTGCCAAAGAAGCTAAGCATCTTTGCCGGGCGGGGTTTTGCCGAGGCGGGCGAGGACGGCCTTGAGATCGGCCCAGCAGGGGGCCTTCTGGCGCGGATCGCGCAGGAGGTAGGCGGGGTGGAAGGTGAGCATGACGGGGATGCCTTCGAATTCGCGCCAGCTGCCGCGGGCTTTGCCGATGGGCATGGTTTCGTTGACGAGGCCGCGCGCGGCCGTCGCGCCGAGGCAGACGATCAGCTTGGGCTGGATGACGGCGATCTGGCGCTTGAGGTAGGGGATGCAGCCTTCCATTTCGACGGGCGTGGGCACGCGGTTGCCGGGCGGACGGCATTTGACGATGTTGCCGATGAAGACCTGCTCGCGGGTATAGCCCATGGCGTTGATCATCTTGGTCAGCAGTTGGCCGGCGCGGCCGACGAACGCAAGGCCCTGCTCGTCTTCGTCGGCTCCGGGGCCTTCGCCGATGAACATGATGTCGGGCTGGAGCGCGCCCTGGCCGGGGACGACATGCTGGCGGGTAGCGGCGAGGGGGCAGAGCTCGCAGGCGGCAATTTCGGCGGCGATGGATTCGAGGGTGTCGGGGCCGGAGGAGGAGGGACGAGGGGCGAGGGGCGAGGGGCGAGGAGAGGGAGCGGGGCGAGGGGCGGCGGGAGTCTTGGCGAACTTCTTGCCGGAGGAGGGAACGTGGGTGATGCCTTGTTCCTTGAGGTACTGCAGATACTCGACTGCTTGTTCGCGGAGGGGCTTCTTCATGGGGGGCGACTATAGCGGGCGGGAGAGGAGATTCAATATCCAATGTCCCAGGGTCAGGATCCAATCATCAAGCGGAACAGCCGCTGAACCGATATCTCGGCTTCAGGCCTCTTTTTGGTGTCGGCGGTACGTCAAGTTGGCCGCTTTAGATGGTACGTGATCTGTCCGCTTGCGGTTGTTCATGAGGGGAGGATTCCTCTGGGGTTTGAGCCCCCCTGGAATGGGCCTCCAAAGGCCCATGGAAGGGGGGCGCCGTCTTCATGCCACCTGTTTCTTTCTTTTTCCGGCTTGGAGGGGTTGTCCCTTGGCGTCGAACCAACCGAGGATGCGCGGACCCAACCGGACCGAGAAGCGCCCGTCGAGGTGCTGGCAGACCTTGACGCGGCACTTGGCGAAGCTCACGCGCCACTGGGCCGGTTCGATCTGCAGCCGCAGGTTCCCGACGGTCACGATGTTGTCGTTCTGGATGATCCGTTCGTGCTGCACGCAGAGGATGGCGTCGAGGTCCGCGCCGCCGGCAGGAACAAAGGCCGAACCCGGTTCCCGGGCCGGGACGGTCAGATGGCGGTTGTGCCAGGGGATGAACACGTCCTGGATGTATTCGTTGGCTTCCGCCATCGTCGCGACGCCGGCCTTCCGCAGCTCCTGCGGCAACCGCCCCTGCCACGTGCCGAACTGGCGTTCCATCCGCCCCCGGGCCTGCGGGCTGTAGCTGGGGATGTGCTCGATGCCCAGTTGCGCCAGGGCCCGCCCGATCTGGGTCAGGCGGGTCTTGTCGACCGCTCCGCCGGCCTTCGGCGTGTGGAAGAAGTGGCTGCCCCGGTCCGTGTAGAAGCTGCAAAACAGGCCTTCTTGGTCGATGACCTTCCGGAGCCCGGCCATGACCGTCTCCGTGCTTTCCTCGTCCACCAGATAGGCCGCATACAGCTCGCTGGTCGCGTCGTCGATGAATGCGATCAGATCCTGCTTTTGCCCGGGCAGCTGCGGGATCCACTCGTGGGGGGACCCGTCGCAGAACAGCATCATCCCCTTCATCGGCCGGCGCGCCCGTTTCTTCCGGTGCACGCCCCGGCGCCGGACTTGGCGCATCAGCCCGGCCGTCTGCAGGGCCTTCTTCACCCATTCGTAGCTCAACCGGATCCCGTGGACCTCCGCCAGCTTCTCGTGGAAGTGCGCCGCGTTGAAGTCCTCGTATTCCTCCCGGTACAGCCGCAACACCTCCCGGACCGTCTCCAGCGGCACCCGCTTGGGACTCGGCCGCTGCCGCCGCCGGTCGAACAGCCCGTCGTAGCCGAACCGTTCATAGCGGCCTTTCCACCGCCGCATGGTCCGACAGCTGACGCCGAGGATCTCCGCCGCCTCGAACCACATCAATTGTCCACCGATCGCCCGCATCATCACTTCCTGCACTTTCATCGCCCGATCTACCTCGAGCCGAGGGTATTCGCCCATCTCCGTTCCTCCTGGAACGAACACTCTCGGCCAGGCAACCGGACAAATCACTTACCATTGCCACCGGACAACTCATGTTTTACCGACACAGGCCTCTTTTTGGTTGCCAAAAAGGGGTGGGTTGGGCATGGTGTGCCCTCGTTTTCGGCGCCCCCATCGTCTAGAGGCCTAGGACGCCAGGTTCTCATCCTGGTAACACCGGTTCGAATCCGGTTGGGGGTGCCAATTTTTTTTGGGGCGGCGCGGGGTTGCTCTTCTAATCTTTTGACGGCGGGCGGGGATTTTGCGATAACGCTTCACTTGGAGCGTATGTCGGCTTTCCTTCATAAGGCGATCATCTACGGTGCGCTGGTGGCCTGGGCTGCGGCGCCGGGTGCGCGCGCGCAGGAGCCGCAACGGCTCAACGCGCGGCCGATCTTGGGGAACGAAGCGACGCCGTTCCTGCGCTTCGATGCGTCTTCTCCTTATACCAACGCCCTGAAGCAGGTGGTGCCGGTCACGAACGTGGCGGTGTCGGGCACGTGGAACGCCTGGCGGGTGCCGGTGCCGCTCGCGCCGGCCGGGAACGATTTGTGGGAGCTGGACGTGCGCACGCTGGGGGCGCGGCTGGGCCGGCAGGAGTTCAAGTTCATCGTCAACGGCGAGTGGGAAGGCGGCGACAACCGCGTGCTGCCGATCAACCTCGACGGGGAAATCGAACGGCCGCCGGCGATGATCCAGCGGGCAGCGATCGACGATTTCAAGATGATCCGCGTGTTTTTCCGCCAGAGCCTCCCGGCGGGGATCGCGCCGACGGCGACGCTGGATCCGCCCGTGCCGGTGGTCTGGACGGAAGTGGTCACGGAAATGGAAGACGCGCGGCGGACGGGCTATCTGTTCTCGCAAGGCGTGGTGACGTTCCTGTTCGATCAAGCCGCCTACGGCCGGGAACTGCCGCGGGACACGCAGGTGGCGGTGGCCGGCAATTTCACGGGCTGGGACGGCGGCGGCGGGGGCGGCAAGTGGATCCTGAAGCGCGGGCGCCTGCCGGGCACCTGGGAGGGCGTCGCGCAGCTCGACGGCATGCGCCTGCCGCCGGGGGAAAAGGAACTGGTCTTCAAGTTCGTGCTCAACGGCACGGAATGGCTGATGCCCCCGGAAGACGCG
This sequence comes from Kiritimatiellia bacterium, assembly GCA_035450765.1. Taxonomy (GTDB): domain Bacteria; phylum Verrucomicrobiota; class Kiritimatiellia; order CAIQIC01; family Lenti-01; genus Lenti-01. Next base: position 4,182 of record DAOTNL010000053.1, read on the forward strand.
CCGAACGCGCTGGCGGACGGCAAGGGCAGCGTGAACCTGAAGCTGGACCTGCTGCGCACCGGCGGCGCGGAAATCCGCGTGCATTTGGCGGAGCCGCTGGATTTGACCGAAGCCTACGTGCTGCGGCTCGACGGCGTGGCGGACAAGCCGCTGGGCGTGATGACCACCCCGGACGGCGTGTTCGACAAGATCGCCAGCGACAAGCCGCTGGGCGCGATCCTGGACAAGGAACGCGGCACGACGACATACCGGATCTTCGCGCCGCGCGCGCGCAACGCGTGGCTGTGTTTCTACGACCGGCCGATGGCGGTGACCTGGACGCCGAGCTTCAAGCGCTTTCCGCCGGTCGAGGAATACCGGATGTGGAAGGACCCGGCGGACGGCGTCTGGGAGCTCACGACGCGCGGGCTGGACGTGGGCCGCTTCTACGGGTTCCGGGTGGACGGGCCGCCGGGCGACGGGGAAAGCTTCAGCCCGGACACGGTGGTGGGCGATCCGTATTGCCGTGCGGCGGCGAACGCCGACGGGCTGTCGATCGTGATCGATCCGGACGCGACGAACCAGTGGTTCAAGGGCTGGACGGACCACGATTGGGAAACGCCGGATCCGCAGGACGTGGTCATCTACGAATGCCACGTGCGCGGCATGACGGTGCATCCGTCGTCGGGGGCGCCGGCGGCCAAGCGCGGGAAGTACGCGGGATTGACCGGCACGCTGGGCAAGGGCACCGGGCTGGACCACGTGAAGCGGCTGGGCGCGAACGTGGTCGAGCTGCTGCCGACCAGCGAATTCTCGGAAAGCGCGGATCCCTACAACTGGGGCTATGCGACGGTCTACTACTTCGCGCCGGAATCGAGCTATGCCCGGGAGCCGGAGAAGGGGTCGGGCTACTACGAGTTCAAGCAGCTGGTGGACGACCTGCACGCGCAGGGCTTCGCCGTGGTGCTGGACATGGTCTACAACCACGTCGGCGGGCCGAACATCTACGCGACGATCGACAAGAAGTGCTATTTCCGCCTGAATCCGGACCTGAGCTTCTCCAACCACAGCGCCTGCGGCAACGACGTGAAGACGGAGTCGCCCATGATGCGCCGGCTCATCCTCGACACCATCCGCTACTACATGGAGGAATTCCACGTGGACGGGTTCCGCCTCGACCTGGCGGAGCTGATCGACATGACGACGATGCTGGCGATCCGCGACGTGGCGCGCTCGATCAACCCGAAGGCGATCCTGATCTCGGAGCCGTGGAGCCCGGGGCGCGGCGAGAACAAGGCGCTGCTGCGCGGCACGGGCTGGTCGGCGTGGAACAACGATTTCCGCTACGCGGCGAAGGATTTCGTGCGCGGGTCGGGCAACCGCGACTGGCTGAAGGGCGGCGTGTTCGGATCGGTGGACACCTGGGCGCTGAATCCGCTGCAGCCGGTGAACTATCTCGAGAGCCACGACGACATGGCCTATATCGACGAGATCACGGAGAATCCCAACCAGGACGGGCGCGCGCCGACCGACCGCGACGCGGCGCTGAACCGGCTGGCGGCGACCGTCCTGTTCACGTCGCTGGGCAAGGCGATGCTCTACGAAGGGCAGGAGTTCCTGCGCAGCAAGTGGGGCATCGCCAACACCTACAACCGGGGCGACGCGGTCAACGCGCTGCGCTGGACGGACCGCGACCGGCCGCTGGCGCAGCAGGCGCTGGACTATTACGCCGGGCTGATCCAATTGCGCATGAGCCCGGAAGGCGCCACGTTCCGCGTGGCGCAGCGCCCGCCGCGCAACTACTACCGCTGGCTGCTGCCGGACAATCCCAAGCTGATGGGCTACGTCGCCAACGTGCCGCAGCTGCACGCGGGGCGCGGCTTCGCGGTGCTGCTGAACGCCGACGACCGGCCGCGCCAGTTCGCGCTGGAACTCGGCGGCGATTCGGCCTGGAAGCTGATCGGCAACGGGCGGCAGATCGACCGCAAGGGCCTGGCGCCGCGCGGCTGGCCCGCCGGCAAGGCGCCGCCGACCTGGGCGGCCGGCTGGAAGGGCGAAATCGAAGTGCCCCCGCTGGAGTCCGCGATCCTGATGAACGGGTTCTGAGCCCCGATGGATTTCCTGGAACAGCTGTTCGCGCGCCTGCCGGCGGAACCCGCGCCCGTGCGCGGCCTGTGGATCGGACCCTACTGGACGGCGGTGCAGACCGACCGCGGGGCGGGGCTGGCCACGACCTGCCTGGACGCGGGGCCCACGCACGGCGAGCACGCGCAGCGCATGGCCGGCGCCGGCGAGCTCGTCGGGCGCGACGCGCGCGACCTGGCCGCCGGCGTGGCCTCCGCTTTTCCGCTCGCGCGCAGCGTGGGGTTGGCGGCGCTGAACGCGCTGCTGCCCGAACCGCAGGGGCGCGTGACGGAGCGCAACGCGGGGGAACTGGCCGCGGAACTCGGGGCCGGAAAAACCGTCGGCGTGGTGGGATGGTTTCCGTTCATTCCGCAGTTGCGGCAGGTCGCCGCCCGGGTGGAAATCTTCGAGAAAGATCCGGAAACGGGCTATGGCCTGACGCCGGAACGCGCCGCGCGGCTGGCGGCGTGCGACGGCGTGTGCGTGACGGCCTCCGCGCTCGTGAACCGCACGCTGGACGGACTGCTGGCGGCGGCGCGCCCCGGCGCCTGGAAGCTGCTGGTGGGGCCTTCGGCGCCGCTGTGCCGGGAAGCGCTGGATCTCGGCTTCGCCGCCGTCTGCGGGGCGCGCGTAACGGACGTGGCCGCCGTGGTCCGCGTCATCCAGGAAGGCGGCTGTTTCCAGCAAATCCGCCGGACGGGCGGCGTGCGGCTGCTCAATCTGGAAGCCTGATCCGCCGCAAGGGCGGAAACGCGAATCGCAAGGACGGACAAGCGCGCCGGGCGCGGATCGGGCAGGATGCGCCACGTGGAATCCGGCAAAGAATCTCGACTTGTGGAGGAATTTGTGAACAAATCGCCCGCTGTTTTACGCCTGCCGGCATTGGGCCGGCGAGGGAAACCCAAGGGCCGCGTCCGGAACGGGCGCGGTTTCGACGTCATGAAGCGAAAAATCTGGTGGGCCGGGATCGGCCTGATGGGGTGTTGCTGGGCCGGAACGGTCGCGGGCGCGGAGCCGGCGGAAGTCCCGCCGGCGTTCACGCTGGACGAATGCATCGACCTGGCCCGCCGCCAGGCGGCGTCGGCGCTGAACGCGCGGCGCGACGAGCAGATCGCGGGCGCGCGCATCGGGCAGGTGCGGGCGCAGGCGCTGCCGGAAATGAAGGCCAAGGGCAGCTACACGCGGCTGGACGAAGTCGCCGCGTTCGAGTTCGACGGCCAGAGCTTCGAAATGGGCCGCGAAGACAACTGGGCGGCGAGCCTGGAGGCCAGCCAGCTGCTGTACTCGGGCGGTTCGGTCGGGGAAGCGCTGAAAGCCGCCAAGCTGTACCGCGCGGCCGCGCAGGCGCGGATGCAGGCCGTGGACGACGAGATCGTGCGCGACGTCCGCGTGGGTTTCAACGACATCCTGCTGGCGGACGAACAGGTGCGCGTGCAGGAAGCCTCGCTGGCGCAGCTGGAGGATCTGCTGAAACAGGCGGAGAGCCGCTTCCGCCAGCAGACGGTCGCGGAATTCGACGTGCTGTCGGCGCGGGTGCGGGTGGCGAACCACCGGCCGCTGGTGATCGCGGCGCGCAAGCAGGCCGAACTGGCGCGCGCGGCGTTCCGGAACCTCGTGCAGCTGGACGCGGCGGAATTCGCGCTGCGTGGCGAACTGGCGTACGAACCGGACGGGCGGGCGCTGGAAGACTGGCAGGCGCAGGGCGCGGAAAACCGGCCGGAGCTGGTCGAGATGCGCAAGTACCTGGGCATGCGGGCGGCGGACGTCCGTGCGGAAAAAGGCGGCTATCTGCCGCAGATCCGGGCCTTCGCGAACTATGCCGGAAACAATCCCGAAAGCGGGACCGCGCGCGACGAATGGGAGTGGGGCTGGAATGCCGGGATCACCGCGGAGTGGGCCGTGTTCGACGGCTTGCTGACGCGCAGCCGCGTGCGGGAAAAGCAGCTGGAACTGGACAAGGCGCGCGAGACGCTCGCCGACGCCGAACGGCAGGTCGCGCTGGAGATCCAAACCCACTATTTGGAATCGCAACAGGCCGCGGAGACGGTGGCGGCGAGCCGCGAGACCGTCGAACTGGCCGAAAAGAGCCTGGACATCGCGCGGGCGCGCTACGAAAACGGCCTGGCGACGGCCTTGGACTACGCGGACGCCAATTTGGCGCTGAGCGTGGCGCGGTTGACGCGCCTGCAGGCGCTGCACGACCACATGAACGCGCTGGCCCGCCTGCGGCAGGCCAGCGGCGAAACCTTCGCAGCCGGAGAAAAGAAATGAACGCGCCGAAAACCAAATCCTATATCGTGGGCTCTTTCCTCGTCTGGGGCGCCTTGGCGCTCGTCGTGGCGCTGATCGTCACGTTCGGGGCGCTGAAGAAGCGGCCGGAGCCGGCCGCGCCCGAGGAAGAGAAAGCGACGGCGGTCCGGACGATCGCGATCGAGGCGCGCACCGTGCAGGACGTCCTGAGCCTGCCGGCGCGGATCGAGCCGCTGCAGGAGGCAAACCTGGGCGCGGAACGCGCCGGGCGCGTGGTCGAAATCCTGGCGGACAAGGGCCAGGCGGTCGCGGCCGGCCAGCCGCTGCTGCGGGTGGACAGCCGCCTGTGGGACGCGGCGCGGCGGCGCGCCGAGATCGAAGCGCGGGACGCGGAGCGCGACTGGAAGCGCTGGAAGGAACTGGAGAAGACCGGGGCGGTCTCGGCCAGCGAGTACGAGGCCGTCGAGCGCCGCCGGGACGCGGCGAAGATCGCGCTGGACGAAGCCGAGACGATGCTGGCGCAGTGCGAAACGCGCGCGCCGTTCGCGGGGACGGTCGTGGACCGGCTGGTGGACGTGGGCGACTACGCGAACGAAGGCCAGGCGGTGCTGCGCGTGATCCGGCTGGACCGGGTGAAGGTGGCGTTCGACGTGCCCGAGCAGGCCGTCGCGGGGTTGGCGCCGGGCCAGGCGAAGGCGTTCACGCTGGCGGCGTTGCCGGGGCGGGAATTCACGGGCACGGTCGCGTTCGTGTCGAGCCAGGCCGACCGGGCGAGCAACTCGTTCGCGGCGGAGCTGGAAGCGGACAACGCCGACGGCGCGCTGAAGGCGGGGATGATCGCGCAGGTGGCGCTTGTGCGCCAGGAGCGGGCCGGCGCGGTGGTCGTGCCGCTGGCGGCGGTCGTGCCGCGCAAGGGCGAGCACTACGTCTACGCGGCGGTGGACGGCCGCGCGGTGCGCAAGCGCGTGCGGATCGCCGCGCTGACCGGCCACGAAGCGGTGCTCGAATCCGGCGTGGAGCCGGGCGACCGGATCGTGGTGGAAGGCCACCGCGGGCTGCAGGACGGCATGAAGGTGGCGGAAACCGGCGCGGAGCCGGCGGCCGCGGGCGCTCCGGAAGCCGCGGAATAGGCGGCGGGGAGCGCGGACCATGATCCTGTCCAACTACGCCATCAAATTCCGCACGGCGGTGCTGGTGTTCGTCGCCGTGCTGGCGCTGGCCGGCACGGCGAGCTACCTGACGCTGCCGCGCGAGGGCACGCCCGACATCACCATCCCCTACGTGTTCGTGACCGCGTACTACGAGGGCACGGCGCCGGAGGAGATGGAAAAGCTGGTGACCGTCCAGCTCGAAAAGCAGTTCAACGACGTCGACGGCGTCAAGGAAGTGCGCTCGACCTCGGCGGAGAACGTGGCGAGCATCGTCATCGAGTTCATGGCCGGCGAGGACATCGAGCAGGCCAAGCGCCGGGTGAAGGACAAGGTGGACCTGGCCAAGCCGGACCTGCCGCCGGACCTCGACGAGCCGGTGGTGGACGCCTTCATCTTCAGTTCGGACTATCCGGTCTACATCTTCGCGTTGTCGGGCGCGACGGAGCCGGAACGCCTGAAGAACCTGGCCGAGGACCTCCAGGACCAGCTCGAACGGCTGCCGGGCGTGCGCGGCGCCGATCTGGCGGGCATCCGCGAGCGCGAAATCCGCGTGGAAATCGATTTGCCGCGGATGATCGCCTACCGGATTCCGCTGGGCCAGGTCATGAACCGCATCGCGCAGGAAAACGTGACGCTGTCGGCGGGCAACATCGAGACGGCCGGGGACAAGTTCCAGGTGCGGATCCCGGGCGAGTTCCAGCTGGCGGCGGAGCTGCGCGACGTCCTGCTGGCGGAGCGGGGCGGCCGGCCGATCTACCTCAGCGACGTCGCGACGGTGGCGGACACCTACAAGGACCTGTCGTCGATCTCGCGGCTGAACGGCGAGCCGTGCGTGTCGGTGAACCTCAAGAAGCGGCCGGGGGTGAACGCGGTGGCGCTGATCCGGCAGGTGAAGCAGATCCTGGCCGACTACCGGCTGCCGCCGGACGTGAAGCTGACGGAGGTCATGGACCAGTCGGACTACATCAAGTCCATGATCGAGGAGCTGGAGAACAACATCGTCACCGGCTTCCTGCTGGTGGTGGCGGTGCTGCTGGTGTTCCTGGGCGTGCGCAACGCGCTGTTCGTGGGGCTGGCGATTCCGCTGTCGCTGCTGATCGGGTTCACGCTGATGGCGCTCCGGGGCACGACGCTGAACATGATCGTGCTGTTCAGCCTGGTGCTGGCGGTGGGCATGCTGGTGGACAACGCCATCGTGATCGTGGAGAACATCTACCGCCTGCGGACGGAAGGGCTGTCGCGCCGGGAGGCGGCGCGGCGCGGCGCGAGCGAAGTGGCCTGGCCGGTGATCACCTCCACGCTGACGACGGTGCTGGCGTTCTGCCCCCTGCTGTACTGGCCGGACGTCATGGGCCAGTTCATGGGCTTCCTGCCGCGGACGCTGATCCTGGTGCTGTCGTCGTCGCTCTTCGTGGCGATGGTGATCAATCCGGCGATCTGCTCGGTGTTCATCCAGGCCCGGCCGCGGGACGCGCGGGAAAAAGCGCATTGGTTCGTGGCGGGCTACGAGCGGCTGCTGCGCGCGGCGCTGCGCCACCGCGTGCCGGTGCTGCTGCTGGGCTTCGCGTTCCTGATCCTGAGCGTGCAGGTCTACGCCCGCTACGGCAAGGGCGTCGAGCTGTTTCCCGACGTGGAGCCGCGCAACGCGACGATCTCCGTCAAGTTCCCGCAGGGCACGAGCATCGAACGGACGGACGCGACGCTGCGCGCGGTCGAGGAGAAGCTGCCGGGCTATCCGGACGTGAAGTTCTTCCTGACGACGGTCGGCGCGCAGAACGGCATGGCGATGGGCGGCGGGGTGGGCGCGACGCACCAGGGCAGCATCTACGTCGAATTCAAGAAGGCGGGGGAGCGCCAGACCAATTCCCTGGCCCTGATCGACGCCCTGCGCCGCGACGTGGGCGTGGTGCCCGGGGCGGAGGCGACGGTCGAGCGCGAAGAGGAAGGCCCGCCGACGGGCGCGCCGGTCTCCATCGAGATTTCCGGCGACGATTTCGAGACGCTGGAGGAGTACGCGGCGGACATCGTCCGCGAGATCGAGACGGTGCCGGGGCTGGTGGACCTGAAGACGGATCTGGAAAAGGCGCTGCCCGAGATCCAGTTCCACGTCGATCGGCACCGCGCCGCGCTGCTGGGGCTGGACACGGCCGAGATCGGTCGGTTCCTGCGCATGGCGATCTACGGGACGGAAAGCAGCCAGTTCCGCGCCGACGAGGACGAGTTCGACATCACCCTGCGCCTGCCGGAAGGCCAGCGCAACACGATGGACCTGCTCGCGCAGACGTTCATTCCGACGGCGACGGGCGCGGCGGTGCCGCTCACCTCGCTGGGCGCGCTGGAATACGTCGGCGGGCGCGGGTCGATCCAGCGCAAGCAGCAGAAGCGCGTGGTGACCATCACCGGCAACAACCAGGACCGGGGCGTGGACAAGATCCTGGCCGACGTGCGGCCGCGGGTGGCGCAGATTCCCCTGCCGCGGGGCTACGCCGTCGTATACACCGGCGACACGCAGGAAATGCGCGAGTCGGGGATTTTCCTGATGAAGGCGTTCGGCATCGCGTCGGGCTTGATCCTGGTGATCCTCGTGATCCAGTTCAACTCGGTGCTGCTGCCGGCGATCATCTTCTTCTCCGTGATCCTCTCGATGATCGGCGTGATGTGGGGGCTGCTGGTCTTCCGCATGCGCTTCGGCGTGATCATGACGGGAGTGGGGGTGATCAGCCTGGCGGGGATCGTGGTGAACAACGCGATCGTGCTGATCGACTGCGCGCTGCAGCGGAAAGCGGCGGGACTGTCCGCCCGCGACGCGATCGTGGCGGCGGGGCGGCTGCGCCTGCGGCCCGTGCTGCTGACCGCGACGACGACGGTGCTGGGACTGATTCCGATGGTGGCGGGCTGGAGCCTGGACGTCCACCATTGGCCGCCGAAATTCGTCGCCGGCGCCGAATCGAGCGCCTGGTGGGCGCCGATGGCCGTGGCGGTGCTTTTCGGCCTGACGGTGGCGACGGTCCTGACGCTGGTGCTGGTGCCGACGATGTTCAGCCTGGCCGAGGATTTCTCCGCCGCGCTGCGCCGGCGCTTCCTGCCCGCGGACGAAGCCGAACCGCGAGCCTAGCGCCGCGGGGATTTGGCCGGGGCGGCAGGCGCAGGCGGGGGTTCCGCCGCGAGGGCGGCCGTGGTTCCGCGTTGGCAAGCGGCTTCCTTGCGCCGCCGCTGGGCTTCTTTCATTTCCTGCCCGGCGAGTGGGCGCTGGCGTTCGGCGCAAGCGCAGTCGGGGTTGGGCATCGGAAGGCCTCGTGGGTTGGCAGCGGTCATGGCACCGGCCGCCGGAAAGCGCGCCCGGGAATTTCCGGGAACGAAGCGGATGGACTCGGCCCGGACCGCATGGCAAGCTGCGGCCGTGCGGAAAATCGATTCCATTCCGGTCTGGGCGTTCGTGGCGGCGGGGTGGGGGGCGGCGTTCCTGCCGCTGCGGCTGGCGGGCCGCGGCGGCTTGTGGCCGCCGGCGCTCCCGGCGCAGCCGGCGGGGGTCGATCTGGCGATGATGCTGGACTATGCGCGGGCGTGGCTGGAAACGGGCAATCCGTTCCTGGGGATGAATCCGTATCCTCCCCTGGCGGCGGTGCTGTTTGCGCCGCTGGCCGCGCTGCCGTTTGCGCTCGCCCGCGGGATCGTGGCGGCGCTGACGCTGGCGGCGTTCGTTTCCGTCGTCGCCGTCTTGCCTCCGCTGGCGTTCCCGCGGGCGGATCGCGCGGCGGTCTTGCTGGCGGCGCTGGGCGGCGCGCTTTCGTACGGGCTGTGGTTCGAGCTGCGGTGGGGGCAGTTCAACGTGCTGGCGCTGGCGGCAACGGCCTGGGGGCTTTTCCTGTTCCACCGCGGGCGCGGACGCGGCGCGCGGTGGGCGGCGTACGGGTTGTTCGCGGCGGGCATCCAGCTCAAACTGTATCCCGCGATCTGCGTGTTTCTGTTCGCGCGGGACGCGCGGGCGTGGCGGGAGAACCTGCGGCGCTGGGCGGGGCTGGGCGCGGCGAACGTCGCGCTGCTGTTTGCGCTGGGCCCGCACGTGTTCGCGGATTTCCTGCATGCGCTGCGGGCGCAAGCGGAAGCGCCGTACGTCTGGGCGGGCAACCATTCGATCCAAAGCTTTGCGGTTTGGTCGGGAAGGCCGGAAACGGCGCCCGTCCTGTTCGCGGCGTTCGCCGCCTGCCTGGCGGCGGCGCTGGGGCGCGCGGCGCGCCGGCCCGGCCGCGCGGCGTTCATGGATCTGGCGCTGGCGTGCGCGCTGGGGACGATGCTGCTGCCGGGCGTGAGCCACGACTACAAGCTCGTGGCGTTGCCGCTGGCGTTCGCGCCGTTCGTCGCGGCGGCCGAACCGCTGGCGGCGCGCGGCGTC
>DAOTNL010000054.1:0-13863 GCA_035450765.1 Kiritimatiellia bacterium
CCGAAACCGCGCAACGCAACGCAGCGCTGCCGCCGCTGCGCGAGTTCGTTTTGGCCGGAGCGGGCGAATCCTCCGCCCGCGCGCATTTCGCGCGCGCGGTCTGCCGCCGGGCGGAGCGCGAAATCGCGCGTGTCCGGGAAACGCAGCCGCACCTCGTCTTTTCGCCGGCCCTGGCTTATCTCAACCGCCTCTCCGGCCTGCTCTTCGCGCTGGCGCGCGAAACGGGAAATGCGGAGCTCGCGTAGCCAGCGTTCGCGTTATTCGACCGATTCGCGGCTGACCCGGAGCCCTTAGGCCTTGACCGGCGCGCGCAGGGCCGCCGCGATCTGGCGGGCGACGTCGTGGCCGCGCGCCGCGGCCCACACCACCAGCGACGGACCCGTCACTTGATCGCCGGCCGTCCAGACGTTTTTCAGGCCTTCCGCGGAAGGCGCGCCCTTTTCCGGACCCGTGAAACCCATCGCCAGCAGCACGAGATCCGCCTTCTGGAAGAATTCCGTGCCCGGCTTGGCCACCGGCTGGCGGCCCTTCCACTCGACCTGCACGCAGCGGATGCCGTAGACCCGGCCCGCTTCGTCGCCCTCGAACGCCAGCGTGTTCGTGGCGAAAATCCGCTCGCAGCCTTCGTGGTGGCTGCTGGACGAACGCAGGATGCGCGGCCAGTCCGGCCACGGATTGTTGTCCGCACGCGTGGCCGGCGGCTTCGGCAGGATCTCGATCTGCGTGACGCTCTTCGCGCCGTGGCGCACCGAGGTGCCCACGCAGTCGCTGCCCGTGTCGCCGCCGCCGATCACGACGACGTCGCGCCCCTTGGCCGACCAGTCGGCGCCCACGTCGGCCAACTCGCCGCCGAGCACCTGGTTCTGGCGCGTCAGGAAATCGAGCGCGAAATGGATGCCCTTCAGCTCGCGCCCCGGCACCTTCAGGTCGCGCGGTTCGCGCGCGCCGCACGCCAGCAGCACGCCGTCGAATTTCCGCCGCAGGTAGTCCATGGACACGTCCGCCCCCACCTGCACGCCGCACTCGAAGCGCACGCCCTCCTGCCGGAACAGGTCGATGCGCCGCTCCACCATCCACTTCTCGAGCTTGAAGTCGGGAATGCCGTAGCGCAACAGCCCGCCCGCGTATTTCGCGCTCTCGTACACCGTCACGTCGAAGCCCCACAGGTTCAGGTCGGACGCCGCCGCCAGGCCCGTCGGCCCGCTGCCCACCACCGCCACCTTCAACCCGTTGCGCGGCAGCACCGGCCGCGGCAGCATGCGCCCTTCGGCGAACGCCCGGTCGGCGATCTCGCGCTCGATCTGGCGGATCGCCACCGCGTCGCTGTCCTTCGCGTTGCAGCACGAGCCTTCGCACAGCGCCGGGCAGATCCGGCCCGTGATCTCCGGATACGGACACGTCGTCAGCACCAGCTGCAGCGCGTCCTCCCAGCGGTTTTCGAGCACCGCCAGGTTCATGTCGGGGATCGGGTTCTTGATCGGGCAGCCCGCGCCGAAGCAGAACGGAATGCCGCAATCCATGCAGCGCGCGGCCTGCCGCGCCAGCTCGTCCGGCGCGAGATGCTTTTCCACCTCGTTCCAGTCGCGGACGCGTTCCGGCACCGGCCGGTAGCCGGGATCGACGCGCGGCAGATCGAAAAACGAACGGTAATGGGGAATGGGATTCATGCGCCTACTCCTTCGCCTTTTCTTCGCGCTGCGTCTTCGCGTCGTCGCGGCTCATCTGGCCGAGCACCAGCCGGTATTCCATCGGCAGCACCTTGATGAACGAATCCTTCCACCGGGCCCAGTCGGCCAAGATCGTCTTCGCCCGCGGGCTGCCGGTCCACTGGGCGTGGCGCTCGATCATGCCTTTCAGTTCGCGCTCGTCGTCCGGCCCAAGCATTTCCAGGTCGACCATCTCGAGGTTGCACCGGGCGTCGAACAGGCCCGTCTCGTCCAGGACGTAGGCGATGCCGCCGCTCATGCCGGCCGCGAAGTTCACGCCCGTGGGCCCGAGGATCGCCACGCGCCCGCCGGTCATGTATTCGCAGCCGTGGTCGCCCACGCCTTCGACGACGGCCCAGGCGCCGCTGTTGCGCACCGCGAAGCGTTCCCCCGCGCGGCCGTTGAGATAGGCCTCGCCGCAGGTCGCGCCGTAGAGCAGCACGTTGCCCGCGATGGTGTTCTGCGCCGGATCGAAGTCCGCTCCCGGCGCCGGCGTCACCACGATGCGCCCGCCGCTGAGCCCCTTGCCCAGGTAGTCGTTGGCCTCGCCCCGCAGCGTCAGCGTCAAGCCCTTCGCCGCGAACGCGCCGAAGCTCTGCCCCGCCGAACCTTCGAATTCCAGCGCGATCTGCCCGTCGGGCAGGCCTGCGTGGCCGTATCGCCGCGCGATGCGGCTCGAAATCAGCGTACCGACCGCGCGGTCGACGTTGCGGATGCTTCGCTTCAGCGACGCCGGTTTCTTTCCGGCCAGCGCGTCTTCCAGCTGCGGCAGCAGCTCGTAGTCCAGCGCGCCGGAAATCGGCGGCGGTTGCGGCGCCGTGAAGCGGCATTCTTCGGGCTTGGCGTCCACCCGGTGGAAAATCGCGCTGAAATCCAGCCCCTTGGCCTTCCAGAATGTGACCGCCTTGTTGGTATCCAGCAGGTCGGAGCGCCCGACCATGTCGTCGAATTTCCGGAAGCCCAGCTGCGCCATGAGCTCGCGCGTTTCGCGCGCGATGAACCGGAAGAACTGGATCACGTATTCCGGCTTGCCCGCATAGCGCTTGCGCAGGTCGGGATCCTGCGTCGCCACGCCGAAGGGACACCCGTTCGTGTGGCACTTGCGCATCATCATGCAGCCGCAGACCACCAGCGGCGCCGTCGCGAAGCCGAATTCCTCCGCGCCCAGCAGCGCGCCGATCACGACGTCGCGCCCGGTCTTGATCTGGCCGTCGGTCTGCACCCGGATGCGGTCGCGCAGCCGGTTCAGCACCAGCGTCTGCTGCGTTTCCGCCAGGCCCAGCTCCCACGGCGCGCCGGCGTGCTTGATGCTGGAGAGCGGCGAGGCGCCCGTGCCGCCGTCGTAGCCGCTGATCAGCACGCGGTCGGCCCGCGCCTTCGCCACGCCCGCCGCCACCGTGCCCACGCCGATCTCAGACACCAGCTTCACGCTGATTTCCGCTTGGTCGTTCGCGCAGCGCAGGTCGTAGATGAGCTGCGCGATGTCTTCGATGGAATAGATGTCGTGGTGCGGCGGCGGCGAGATCAGCGTCACGCCCGGCGTGGAATGCCGCACGCGCGCGATGTCCGCCGTCACCTTGTGACCCGGCAGCTGGCCGCCTTCGCCGGGCTTCGCGCCCTGGGCGATCTTGATCTGCAGCTCCTGCGCGTGGTTGAGGTATTCGGCCGTCACGCCGAAGCGCCCGCTGGCGATCTGCTTGATCGCGCTGCAGCGGTTGGCGCCGTCGGGCCCGACGACGTAGCGCGCCGGATCCTCGCCGCCTTCGCCGCTGTTGCTGCGCCCGCCGATGCGGTTCATCGCGATCGCCAGCGTCTCGTGCACTTCCTGGCCCAGCGAGCCGAAGCTCATCGCGCCCGTCATGAAGCGGCGCATGATCGCCTCTTCCGGCTCGACTTCGTCCAGCGGCACCGCCGGACCCGCCGGCTGGATCGCGAACAGCCCGCGCAGCGTGCTCTGCTTCTCGGCCTGGTCGTTGATCTGCGCCGCGTACTTCTTGTAGAGCTCCCAGTCGCCCGTGCGCGTGCTTTGCTGCAGCGCGCTGATGCTTTGCGCCGTCCACAGGTGCCGCTCGCCGTCCGCCCGCCACGCGTACTGCCCGCCCGCCGGCAGCGGCGCCGCCGCCGGCGCGCTCTTCGCGTCCGCCACCCGCGCCAAGGCTTCCCGCGCGATCTCGTCGAGCCCGATGCCGCCCACCCGCGAAACCGTCCCCGTGAAGTAGCGGTCCAGCACGGACTGCGCCAGGCCCACGGCCTCGAACACCTGCCCGTTGCGGTAGCTGCGCAGCGTCGAAATGCCCATCTTGGACATGATCTTCATCAGGCCCTTGTTCAGCGCCTTGATGTAGTTCTGCAGCGCCCGCGGGGCGTTCGTCCGCACGCTCAGCGCGTCCGTCCGCACCAGCTCGGCCACCGTCGCGAAGGCCAGGTAGGGATTGATCGCCGCCGCGCCGAACCCCAGCAGCAGCGCCATGTGCATCACTTCGCGCGCTTCGCCGGTTTCGATCAGCAGCCCCGTCCCCGTGCGGAAACCCGTTTCGCGCAGGGCCTGGTTCGCGGCCGCCGTCGCCAGCAGCGTGGGGATCGGCGCGCGGCCTTCCGGCAGGTCGCGGTCGCTCAGGACGATCAGGTTCACGTCCGCCCGCACCAGCTTGAGCACCTGCTCGCACAATTCCGTCAGCCCGCGCTCCAGCGCCGCGCCGGGATTCGCATCTCCGGCGTCGAAATCCATCTTCACCGTCGCGGACTGGAAGCCCGCGCGGTTCAGGTTCTTGATCCGCGCCAGGTCGGCGTTCGACAAGATCGGATGCTGCAGCTTCACCAGCCGGGCGTGCGCCGGGCTCTCGCTCAGAATGTCCGGGCTGTGCCCCAGGAAGGTCATCAGCGACATCACCAGCTCCTCGCGGATCGAATCGATCGGCGGGTTGGTGATCTGCGCGAAGAGCTGCTTGAAATACCAGTAGAAGAGCTGCGGCTTCTCGGACAGCACCGCCAGCGGCTGGTCGCTGCCCATCGAGCCGACCGGCTCCGCGCCTTTCGTCGCCATCGCGTCGAGGATGATGCGCACGTCTTCGCGGGTATAGCCGAACAGGCGGTGCTTCGTCGCCAGCGGGCCGCCCGCGTCTTCGCCCGCGTCCACCGCGCCGTAGAAGCCGTGGATGGCGATGTGGTTTTCCTCGACCCAGCGGCGGTACGGCCGCCGCCGCGCCAGGTGCATCTTGATCTCGGCGTCCTTCATCAGGCGCCCCGTCGCCAGGTCCGCCAGCAGCATCGTGCCCGGACGCAGCGAGCCTTTTTCCGCCACCTGGTCCGCGGGCAGGTCCAGCACGCCGGCCTCGGACGCCAGCACCATGAAGCCGTCCTTCGCCACCGCGTAGCGCACCGGCCGCAAGCCGTTGCGGTCCAGCGACGCCCCCACCAGCCGCCCGTCGGTGAACGCCACCGCCGCCGGCCCGTCCCACGGCTCCATCAGCCCCGCGTGGTACTCGAAGAACCCGCGCAGGTCCGGGCCCATCGGATATTTCGGGCCCCAGGCCTGCGGGATCAGCATCAGCATCGCGTGGTGGATCTCGCGCCCGCCCAGCGTCAGCAGCTCGAGCACGTTGTCGAGGTTCGCGCTGTCGCTGCCGAAATCCTCGAGGATCGGCAGCAGCTTCCCGACGTCGCGCCCGAACGCTTCGGACGTCAGCTTGGGCTCGCGCGCGGCCATCGCGTTGCGGTTGCCGCGCAGGGTGTTGATCTCGCCGTTGTGCGCCAGCATGCGGAACGGCTGCGCCAGCGGCCAGGACGGAAACGTGTTCGTCGAATAGCGCTGGTGCACCACCGCCACCGCGCTGACCATGCGCGCATCCGTCAGGTCCGGATAGAACTTCGGCACCTGCGGGGCGATCATCATGCCCTTGTAGACCAGCGTGCGGCACGAGAAGCTCGCCGCGTAGGCGTTCGGGGAGTTGTCCGCCGCCTTGCGCCCCAGCTCGTGCTCCGCGCGCTTGCGCGCGACCAGCAGCTTGCGCTCGAGCGCGTCGCCCGCCAGCCGGCCCTTGGGCTCCGCGGCGAACACCTGCCAGAACGAGGGCATCGAGGCCCGCGCCGTCGGCCCCACCGCCTGCGGATCCGTCGGCACCTCGCGCCAACCCAGCGCGCACAAGCCTTCTTCGAGCAGGATCCGCTGCACCCCCGCCTTCGCGTCCGCCAATTCCTTGCCGCCCGGCGGCAGAAAAAGGAACCCCACGCCGTATTGCCCCGGCTCCGGCAACGCGAAGCCCAGGCGCCGGGCTTCTTCCCGGAAAAAGGCGTCCGGGATCTGGATCAGCAGCCCCGCGCCGTCGCCCGTGTCCGGGTCCGCTCCCGTCGCCCCGCGGTGCAGCAGGTTCATCAGCACCTCGATGCCCTTCGCGACGATCCGGTGCTCCGCCCGTCCGTTCAGGTTCAGGACGAAACCCACCCCGCACGCGTCGTGTTCGTTCCGCGGGTCGTACAATCCAATGGCTTTCATCCCGTATCTCCTTCGCTTCCGTCTGGCCCGGCGTTCGCCGGGAAAACCATCCTTCTATCCTATCCGCTCGTCCCTGCCAACTCGCGCCTTTGTCGGCCGCCGCCACCGCTCCGACAAGAACGTCGGCTTTCAAAATCGCGCTTCATTTTTGTCGCTTCCGGAATAGACGCATCCGGCCCGGGCTTGGAAAACCCTGGCCGGCGCGTATTTTTCCGCAAGCGGGCCGGTTTTAGCCGATCGCCGCCTTTCCGGTCTCGCCCGTCCGGATGCGGATGCACTCGGGCAGGTCGAGGATGAAGATCTTGCCGTCGCCGATGTTGCCGGTGCGCGCGCCCTTGATGATCGCGTCCACCGTCGGCTTCACGTAGTCCTCGTTGACCGCGATCTGCAGCTCCACCTTCTTCAACAGGTTCACTTCCGTGACCGCGCCGCGATAGCTCTCCTTGTAGCCGCCCTGCTGGCCGCAGCCGATCACGTTCTTGGCCGTCATCTTGCCCACGCCGGCCGCCATCAGGGCTTCTTTCACGTCCGTCAGCTTTTCGGGCTGGATGACCGCGATGATCATTTTCATGTGCTTGCTCCTTGTGTGCGGATTACTTGGTGAGGAAACCCTGGAAGTCCGGATAGGCTTCCATGCCGTGCTCGCCCACGTCCAGGCCGCCGATTTCCTCGGCGCGGCTGACGCGCAGGCCAATCGTGTATTTCAGCGCCGCGAAGATCGCCAGACACAGCGGGAAGCAGAACAGCCCGTAGGCCAGCACGCCCAGCGCCTGCGTCTTCAGCGTGAAGTCCGGATTGGTGCTGAACAGCCCGACCGCCAGCGTGCCCCAGACGCCGCAGGCCAAATGCACCGAGATCGCGCCCACCGGGTCGTCGATCTTGATCTTGTCGAGGAACATCACCGCCAGCACCACCAGCACGCCGGCGATGCCGCCGATGGCCACCGCCGCCGGCACCGACACGCAGTCCGCGCCGGCCGTGATGCCCACCAGGCCCGCCAGGCAGCCGTTGAGCACCATCGTCAAGTCGGGCTTCTTCTGGATGCCCCACGAGGTCAGCATCGACGTCACGATGCCCGCCGCCGCCGCCAAGGACGTCGTCACCAGCACGTACGACACCGCGCCCGCATCGGCCGACAGCACCGAGCCGCCGTTGAAGCCGAACCAGCCCAGCCACAGCAGGAACACGCCCGTCACCACCATCGGCATGTTGTGGCCCATGATCGGCCGGACGCCGCCGTTGACGTACTTGCCCAGGCGCGGCCCGAGCAGCAGCGCGCCAGCCAAGGCGCCCCAGCCGCCCACCGAGTGCACCAAGGTCGAACCGGCGAAATCGTGGAACTTCAGGTCGGCCAGCCAGCCGCCGCCCCAGACCCACGAGCCCGCGATCGGATAGCCGATGGCCACGTAGATCGTCGAGAACAGGAGGAAGCTGCCCAGCTTCACGCGCTCGGCCACCGCGCCCGACACGATCGTCGCCGCCGTCGCCGCGAACATCCCCTGGAAGAGGAAATCGGTCCAGTACGTGTAGCCCGCGTTGTAGGCGCTCGTCAGCCCCGCCGCGTCCGTGCCGACGCCGCCGCCCAGCCGCAGCCAGCCGGGGATCGCCCAGTCGCCCTGGTACATCAGGCCGAAGCCGACCAGCGCGTAGGTCAGCAGACCGATCGCCGGGATCAGCGTGTTCTTGAAGAGGATGTTGACCGTGTTCTTCGCCCGCGTCAGGCCCGACTCCACCGTCGCGAAGCCCAGATGCATGATGAACACCAGGAACGTGGCCACCATCATCCAGAGATTGTTCGTCGTGAACATCTCCGGACTCACGGCCGGCGCCTCGGCCGCGGCTTCCGCCGCCGCCGGCGCGACGTCCTGCGCCCAGGCCGCGCCCGCGCCGACCGCCAGACAGATTCCCAATGCCGTCAATCCAATGCCCAACGCTTTCATTTTCTTTGCTCCTTCCCGGCTTGACCGCCGCGTCGTTTCGGTGCGCAGCCGACATTCCGGTTTGTATTCCAGATGGAGCAAAGACCGTGCCAATCCCGATGCAAAAACGCTTTCGGAATACTCATCTACCTGCGCCGCATGTAGATAAAAAATATCATTTAATCAAACAAATGTGGAATCGATTTTCATAAATGATACAAATATGTATCGATTATAGAAAATACGACAATAATGATTGTTCTCGAAACCCCTGGTTTCCGGTCACGCCCCCCTCGTCCAGCCTCCCCCGACGAGGTCGTCGGGGCTCCAACACCAGAAACATGGCCTCTTTTGGAGCCGGGACGACCCCGTCCCGGAAACAATTCAGTTTCAGTCCTGCGCCGGCGGAATCAGCCCGTCCAACTTGCCGAACGGATTGAGCGGCGTGCCGGGCATGGGCGGGGCCTTGACTCCGCGCCAGGCGCGCCTCAGCCCTCCGAACGCTTTGTCTCACCGCTGCGCAAATGGGCCAACGGCCTGACCGTCACGCGTTTGTCCAGCGCGTATTCCCGGCTGCCGGGATAGACCACCCACAAGGCATCGAGTTTCAAATCGTCGCAGGCGACCCGCATGGAACGGGTCAGTTCCGGGGCATCCTTGCGCTTGAATTCGATTCCCAGCCGCCGGCCCCGATGCAGCAGAAACAGGTCCAACTCGGCCCCGCTGTGCACGGCATAGAAATAGGCCTCCCGCGCGCCCAAGACGCGCAAGGTCTCTTCCAGCGCAAAGCCTTCCCAGGAGGCGCCCAACTTGGGATGCGTCCGCAAGTCCGCCGGCGAGGAGATGCCCTGCAGCGCATGGAACAGCCCGCTGTCGCGAAAGTAGATTTTCGGCGTTTTGACCAGTCGCTTGCCGACGTTCTCGTGCCAAGGCTGAAGCCGGCGAATCATGAACGTCTGCTCCAAGGCGTCCAAATAGCTGCGCGCGGTGTTGGGCGCGATCCCCATGGCGGAGGCGATTTCGCTGCCGTTCCAAATCTGCCCGTGATAATGCGACGCCATCGTCCAAAACCGGCCCATCGCCGCCGGACTCATGCCGAAACCCAGCCGCGCCAGATCGCGCTCCAGAAACGTCTGGATGAAGTTCTTCCTCCAAATCAGGCTGTCCTCGTCCGAACCGGCCAGGAACGAACGCGGAAATCCGCCCCGCAACCAAAGCGCGTCGGCGTCCGCCGCCGGAATTTCCCCCAGATCGAATCCGCGCAACTCCACGATTTCCGTTCGTCCCGCCAGCGACTCCGACGCCTGTCGGGACAGATCCGGCGAGGCGCTGCCCAAAATCAGGAACCGGGCCGGCAGGTCCGCGCGATCCGCCAATACGCGCAAAACCGGAAACAGGTTGGGTTGGCGCTGGGCTTCATCGATCACCACCGTTCCGCGCAACGGCGAAAGCGCCGTCATCGGCTCCTCCAACAACCGAGCCACGGCCGGATCCTCGAGGTCGAAATAGTTGGCCGATCCCGCCGAAACCACCTGGCGCGCCAACGTCGTCTTGCCGCATTGCCGCGGTCCGATCAAGGTCACCACCGGACTGCGCCTCAAGCCCTGCCGAATCAATCCCAGATACTCTTGGCGATCTATCATATTTGAAATTATGCAACATAGTTGCAAGATTTCAAGTATTTATCGAGATTATTCGGTATTCAGCTCTGCATCAAATGGTTAGCAATGGATTGGCTTGGAAACCACAGCTTCAGTCCTTTGCCGGCGGAATCAATCCGTCCAGTTGGCCGAACGGATTGAACAGGGTGCTGGGGGCCGGGCCATCCTGCGCCGCGCCGCCGCCGTAGCCCGCCATGGAATTTTTCTCGTGTTCATGGTCGTGGCAGTAGAGGCACAGCAATTCCCAATTGCTGCCGTCGGGCGGATTGTTGTCGTGGTTGTGGTCCTTGTGGTGGACCGTCAGTTCCTTCAGCCGCGGCCCCTTGAATTCCCGCCCGCAGCTCGCGCACACGTGGGGAAACAGTTTCAGCGCCCGCTCGCGGTAGCCTGCCGCCCGCTGCGCCGTCTCGCGGTGCAGCTGGTCCAGCACGCGCTTGCGTTCTGCCGGCGTCATGGACTTGGGGGGCTTCATGTTTGATCCCTTATCGCAAAAGCCGCAAAGGACGCAAGCGTTCGCAAACGCCGATCGTCGCCATATCCGCCCGGCCCCCTTGTGGACTGCGCGGACATGTCCGCGCCTTGCAAGCCGAACCGCCGCCCCGCTCGCCGGCTGTTCGCTTGAAGATTGAATATTGAATATCGGTTATTGGATATTGAGGATTTGAAAGCCTCACCCGTACGGCCGCGGATCGATCTGGTAGCCCTTGATCTTGTAGCCGAGGATGCGCGGGGTGGTGCCCAGGGCACGCGCGGCGGCCGCCACGTTGCCGCGGGTGGATTTCAAGGCGTCGCGGATCAGGTCGCGTTCGTAGGCGCCGACGAGGGCCTTGAGGTTGCCGGACGTCGGCGCGCCGCTGGCTTCGGCCGTCTGCAGGGTCGGCGGCAGGTGGTACGGATGGATCACGTTGCCTTCGGCCACCAGCACGGCGCGCTCGATGCAGTTTTCCAGTTCGCGCACGTTGCCCGGCCAATGGTAGCTCATCAGCATGTCGATCACGGCGCTGGAGAGCCGGCGCACGTCCTTGCCGTTTTCCTGCGCGTACTTCTGCAAAAAGAAATCCGCCAGCAGGACGACGTCGGCCTTGCGCTTGCGCAGCGGCGGGACGTAGATCGGGAACACGTGCAGGCGGTAGTAGAGATCCTCGCGGAACTTGCCCTGCTGCACCAGCGCGGGCAGGTCCTTGTTCGTGGCGGCGATCACGCGCACGTCGACCTTGATGGTCTTGGTGCCGCCGACGCGCTCGAACTCGCGCTCCTGCAGCACGCGCAGCAGCTTGATCTGGATGGACATGGGCACGTCGCCGATTTCGTCGAGCAGCAGCGAGCCGCCGTGGGCCAGCTCGAAGCGCCCCTTGCGTTCGGCCACCGCGCCGGTGAAGGCGCCTTTCTCGTGGCCGAACAGTTCGCTTTCGATCACGCTTTCGGGCAGCGCCGCGCAGTGGGCTTTCACGAACGGCTTGTCCGCGCGTTGGCTGTTGTAGTGGATGGCGTGGGCGACCAGCTCCTTGCCGGTGCCGGTTTCGCCTTCGATCAGCACCGACGCCGCGCTCTTCGAGACCTGCGCGATCTGGTCGTAGACGATCTGCATTTCGTGGGAATTGCCCACGATGTTGGCGGGGCGGAAGCGTTCCTTCAGCTCGGCCTTGAGCCGCGCGTTTTCCTCCGCGAGGCGGCCCTGGTCTTCCTGCACCGCGCGGCGCAGCTTGACGGCCTGGGCGATCATGGAGGCGATGATCGTCAGCACGCGCACGTCCTGCTGGAGGTCCGCGGCGGGGTCAAACGGCCGGTCGGCGCTGAGCGCGCCGGCCACTTCCTGCTCGACCTTGATCGGCACGCAGATGAACGAGGTGTCCGGCCGCTTGCCGCGCTGGGTCTTGTCGAGGAAGAGCGGCGATTCGCTGGTGCGCGGGATGACGATCGGCTTGCCCTCCTGGACCACCTTGCCGGTGACGCCCTCGCCCAGCCGGTAGCGGCCGCGCTGCCGCTGCTGGGCCGACAGGCCGTGCGAGGCCTCGATGAGGATCTCGCCCGTCGTGCGGTGCAGCAGCGTCAGCGTCGCGTATTCCATGCCCAGGTGCGACGAAAGCGCTTCGAGCATCGGGTCGGCCACCTGGCGCAGGTCGAGGCTGTGGTCCAGCAGCCGGCTGATTTCGCCGAGCAGGTCGATTTCCCGCGCGTGGCGGTCGGCGGCGCCGGGCGCCGGTTCGGATGGAATTTTCCGGGGAGGCATCGGCGGAACCGCGCTCCGCCGGGCGGCCCGGCGGAGCGGCGGGGCAGGGTCCCTACTTGATGAACAGCATTTCCTGGTAGGTCGGCAGCGGCCAGAGGTCGTCGGACACGATGTTTTCGAGCTGGTCGGCCACCTCGCGCACCTCGGCCATGGCGGGCACGATCTTCTCGCGGCAGTAGCGCGCGTGGTCGGCGACGCCGCCCTTGGCTTCGTGGGCGATGGCCTTGCGCAGGTCTTCGTTGCGGATCTGCAGGTCGGCCACCAGCCGGCACAGCTCGTCGAGCACCGTGGTGCAATGCTTCTTGCCCATTTCCTGGAGCGCGCGCGAAGCCTGCGCCAGGCGGTTCTGGTATTCGACGGCCGCGGGGAAGATCATCGTCTTGGCGATTTCGAACGCCAGGCGCGCCTCGATCATGACGTCCTTGACGTACTTCTCGAGGTAGATTTCGTTGCGGCTGTGGAATTCGCGGTTCGACAGCACGTTGTACTTCGCCAGCACGTCGTCGTTGGCCTTCGTTTCCGCGGCGGGGATGGCCTCGACCGTGTTCCGGGCGTTGGGCAGGCCGCGCTTGGCGGCTTCCTTCTGCCAAGCCTCGGTGTAGCCGTCGCCGTTGAAGATGATCCGGCCGTGGTCCTTCATGATCTTCTGGATCACCTTCTGGACGGCGGCGCCGAGGGCTTCCGGCGTCTTGGCCTTGGCCGCTTCCAGTTCGCCGGCGACGTAGTCGAGCGAATCGGCGACGATCGTGTTGAGGATCACCAGCGGACCGGCGACGGACTGGCTGGAGCCGACGGCGCGGAACTCGAATTTGTTGCCGGTGAAGGCGAACGGGCTCGTGCGGTTGCGGTCGCCGGCATCCTTGGGCAGCGGCGGCAGGGTATCCACGCCGACGGTGAGGGTGCCCGGCGTCTTGGCCTTGCCGGGGACGCCCTTGGCGATGTTCTCGAACACTTCCGTGAGCTGTTCGCCCAGGAAGATGGAGATGATGGCCGGCGGCGCTTCGTTCGCGCCGAGGCGGTGGTCGTTGCCCGCGTGAGCGACGGAGGCGCGCAGCAGCGTCGCGTGCTTGTCCACGGCGCGGATGACGGCCGCGCAGAACGCGAGGAACTGCATGTTGTCGTGGGGCGTGTCGCCGGGTTCCAGCAGGTTGGCGCGCTTGGTGCCCAGCGACCAGTTCAGGTGCTTGCCGGAGCCGTTGATGCCGGCGAAGGGCTTTTCGTGCAGCAAGCAGGCCATGCCGTACTTCTGCGCGACGCGCTGCAGGACGGTCATGGTCAGGTACTGGTGGTCCGCCGCGACGTTGGCGTTCTCGTAGACCGGCGCCAGCTCGTACTGGCCCGGCGCCACTTCGTTGTGGCGCGTCTTGACGGGCACGCCCAGCTTGTAGAGCTCGCGCTCGACCTCGAGCATGAACGCCAGCACGCGCTCGGGGATGGCGCCGAAGTACTGGTCTTCCATCTCCTGGCCTTTCGGCGGCTTGGCGCCGAAGAGCGTGCGGCCCGCGCTGATCAGGTCCGGCCGCGCGAAGAAGAAGTTGCGGTCCACGAGGAAGTATTCCTGCTCGCAGCCGGCCGTGGCGAACACGCGGTCGGGATCCTTCTGGCCGAAGATCTTCAGCAGCCGCTGGGCCTGGGCGTTGAGCGCCTGCATCGAGCGCAGCAGCGGGGTCTTCTTGTCCAGGGCCTCGCCCGTCCACGAGCAGAACGCCGTCGGAATGCACAGCGTGGTGCCGTTGGGATTTTCCAGGATGTAGGCCGGGCTGGTGACGTCCCACGCGGTGTAGCCGCGCGCCTCGAACGTGGCGCGGATGCCGCCGGAAGGGAAGCTCGACGCGTCGGGTTCGCCCTTGATGAG
>DAOTNL010000055.1:0-13681 GCA_035450765.1 Kiritimatiellia bacterium
CGTCCAGCGCCACGTTGTAGCCGTTCTTGGTGAAATACAGGCCGATCTGCGTGGTCTGGGAATCCAGCGCCACGCGATAGGTTCCGGCGTTCGTGGCGATCGCCACCGTGTCCACCAGCGTCCACGCGCTGTTCACCAGTCCGGAAATCGCGAACGTGCTGGCCGTGCCCGTCCCGTTGCCGTAGGCCCAGAACTGCAGGTTCGTCGCCCCGGCCGCGAAGGCGGGCGTGAGGGCGTAGTCGGCCGTGGTGTCGAACTTGATGGAGTAGGTTCCGCTCAGGAGGCTGCCCACGTACGGCGAGGAGGAATAGGTTCCCACGCCCGACATCGTCCAGCCGCTCGGCGAGGCCGAGGCAAAGCCCTCTTCCACCAGATTGCTGCCGCCGCCGCCGCTGCCGCCGAAGCTGCTGCTGGTGGCGACGTCGAGCTGGTAGCCCGTGGCGGCGGCCGCGGCGCTCCACGCCGCGGTGAAGCTCGTCGTGTTCGTCGCGCTCGCCCAGACCGAAGCCGGGGCCGGCGGAGCCGCGAGGGTCACGGTCACGCTGACGGTCTGCGTCGCGGCACCTTGGGTATTGGTGGCGACGAAGGTGAAGGTCCGGGAGCCCACGTCGCCGGCCGGCGGCGTGTAGGTCAAGACGCCCGTCGCGGGAACGAAGCCGTAGCCGGACGAAGCCGTCTGGCTCTGCAAGGCCAGCACGGGCGTCGGATTGCCCGTGGCCGTCACGGTGAACGTCCGGGCCACGCCCGTGGTCGCGCCGAGGGGCCCGGGATTGGCGCCGAAGCTCGGCGCGGTCGGCGTGGTGACGCCCGTCGGCATCTTGAGGGCGGGATCGCCCAGCAGGTTCAGGCCGAACTGGATCCAGCGCTCGGAACCGTCGCTGCCGCAGGAGCTGATCATGTCGGCCTTGTGCATCGCGAAGGCCACGCCCAGCGTGCGGTTGGTCGTTTCGTACATGCGCGTGTAGAACTTCTGGGCGTACACCGTCGACGGCCCGCCGTCGGACGTGTTGCTGGCCGGCGCCGCGTCGGGCTCGCCCCACCCGTAGCGCGCGCAGCCCATGTGCGCCAGGGCGCCGCCCAGCGGGCGCGTATTGCGCAGGAAACCTTCGCCCAGGCACGGTTCCGTCGTGTAGGTGTAGCCGTCGATCTTGTTGCTGTTTTTGTCGAAATGCCCCGTCAGGCAGGCGTCGGTGTAGACGAAGGCCGTCAGGCCCGTCTGCGAAGAGGCGTCGGTGGAATCGAAGGACCCCGACTCCAGGCCCCATTCCTGCGGCGCGCCGTGGCCGGAGAACATCAGGTGCGTGTAGTTCAGGTTGAACTTGGCCGCCGTGTTGGCCGCGCTTTGGGAGTAATCCCCGCCGGTGGAGGAATCCCACGACGTGAGCGTGTCGCACATGATGCTGACCTGGGCCGGCCATCTGGGCCGGATGTAGTCGCGATAGAGCCGGCGCAGCCACGCCTCCGAATCGCTGACGGAGGTGTGGTTGATCGGGCTGGTGGCGCGGAACCCCGCGTGCCCGTCGACCGTCACGTCGTCGCTCGGGCGGTTGTTCAGGGTATAGGTGTCCCAGGCATAGGGGCCGCCCAAGATGATCTTGTTCGTCACGTTCCAGCCGGCTTCGTAGGTCGTCACCTTGGCCAGATAGGTCGTCACGTTCGCGACCGTGCGCATCGGCAAGCGCGCCACGACCACGTCCCACGCCATGTCCACGCCGTCGGTGGTCTCGCCGTACTGGCCGTCGCCGTCGCTGTTCCACGATCCGGACAAGCCGGAATAGTACAGATCGGTCGGCATGTTGGTTTCGATGGTGCCGTCCACGTTGCCGTAGCAGTAGCGCGTCGGCACGATCGTGTCGTCGCCGCCCAGCAGGACCATCGTGGTGCCCAAGGTCGCCACGCAATTGCTGATGCACGCGCGGATCTTCGCCTGCAGGTCCGCGCCCGAATAGTCCGCCGCGATCGTGTTGGTGGTCAGCACGCGGGTCGTGTAGCCGCCGCCCGCCGCGGAGGCCCGGTAGTCGGCGATTTGCTGGAAGGCGTTGCTCAGCGCCGGCGAGGTGATGATCAGATAGTCCAGCGCGGCCTTCGGCGCGACGGCCTTGACGGCCGGCGCGAACTGCGCTTCCGCCTCCGGATTCACCACGAGACTGTCCACCAGGGGGCCGAACAGGCTGGCCTGCTTGGGCAAAATGGATTTCGCCGCGACCGGCGCGTCGTAGGTCACCGTCACGGTCACCTTCTCGCGCAGGTACAGTTTCTTTTCCGCGCCGACGTAGGCCAGCGGATTCACGCGCACGGACACGAAGCGATACCCCTGCATGTCCTGGTCGCCCTGGAAGGTCGCCGTTTCCGCCGGCCAGGCTTCCGCGCTCGCGTAGCGGTCGTTCGCGGGCACGAACGGCAGGCGCGGCTTGCTCTTCGGACTGCGCGGCTGCGCCGGATAGGGCGTGATCCCCTCGGCCAGCAGCGTCCAGCCGCCGCTGGCGGAAACGGACACGTTCTGCGCGCCCGACGGGATCAGCACGTTCGCGAACTTCGCCGGGATCGACGGCGCGCCGGCTTCGTCCACGACGCGCGAACCGCCTGCGAGTCCGACCACCGTGTATTCGCCCGCCGCGACCAGTTCCACGTCGTCCGCGGAAAACGTGAAATCCACGCTCAGTTCCGCCGCCCCGACCAGACCCGCCCAGCACAACCCGAGACACCACAACCCGATTTTTTTCATGCTCTGCTCCGCCGCGTTGAATTGGATTAACGCAATTTGAATAAACATAGCGTGATCCTGCGGCGAAACTCCAAGGAAAAGAGACCGGGGAAATGGAACGCTCTACCTCCGGCGCGGCGCCCCCCTGCCCCAACCCAGCCGCAGCGGGCTTATCGGAAGAGCGGATAGAGTCCCACGAACGCGCCGAACGCCATTTCGGCCAGCAGGCGGCCGCGCCGGCCTTGCACCGGACGCAAGAGGTATTCGTCCAGCAAGAAGGGCAGGCGCATGGGCAAATAGAAAAACAGAAACACGGCGGCGAAGATCGGCGTCACGACCAGCCGCTCGGCCAGGGAATTCCATTCCGCCGGCCCCGGATCGAGGAGGGCCTCCCACCAAGCCACGTAGGCCACCGCGCCGTATGCCAACAGCAGGACGTCCCCCGCCCATTCCTTCCAGTGGCCGGGCGGCTCGCGCGCCGCTTCGTTTCCGCCGGCCGCGACGAGCCCGACGAGTTCCTTCACGACCAGCGCCACGATCACCGCGCCCCACCAACCCGAAGCCTCCTCCGCGCCTGAACCGACCGCGCCCCAGCAGTCCAGCGCCAGCATGCCCAGGAAAACCGTCACGATCACGTGGCCGATGCCGACCGCGGAAAACATCGCCAGCATCGGGCCTTGCGGGACGAATCCTTCGTCCGCGTTGCGCCGGCGCAGGAACCGCATTTTCCAACGCAGCCCCAGCGGTTCCAGAAAAAGGACCGCCAGCAACAGGAAGCCCGGCCCCCACAGGGGCTCTTCCGCCGCCAACCCCGCCTTCAACGCCCGCGCCAGCGGCGGCGCCCCCGCCAAGGCGAAGACATAGAACGCCGCCGACACGGCATGCTGTCCGATCCACGTGGCGATGCGTCCGGCCGGTTTCACGCCCCCTTTCCTACCACGCCCCGCGGCGCCGGCCAAGCGCGCGGCGCGCCCGGCAAAGATTTTGCGCACAACGGCGTGGAAACCGGCCAGCATGGGACCAATCGGTCAATGTTTGTCGCCGCGGCCAACGAAACGGCGGGCGCGCTCAACGAAACCATCCGCATCCAGGCCTCCGCCACTTGCCGGTTGCCAACCGCCGCGCGCGCGGGGTAGAGTTCCCCGATGAATCCGAAAATCAAGCGCCTGGCCTGGATCCTCAATTCCCTCGGATTCCTCTTCTATCTGGTCTGGCTGTCGCAGCTCGACGCCCGGCAAACCCTGCGGTCGCAGGACGGCATCCTGTTCTATCTGCCGTGCGTGCCGTTCCTGTTCGTCTTCATGCTGCTGATCAACCCCAAGCCGGCCCCCAAAGGCAAGCCGTGGTGGCAAAGCGACGAGGACTACGCCCGCGAGCAGCTCGAAAAACAGCAAAAAGCCGCCGCGGCGGCGCCGGACGCCCCCGCCCCCAAGGCCTGAGGAATCCCCCGCCATGTCCGCCGAACGTCGCATCACGCTGCTGTCGATCTGGATCAACGTCGGCCTGACGGCCCTGAAACTGGCCGCCGGCGTCTTCGGCCGTTCGCAAGCGCTGATCGCCGACGCCATCCACTCGCTGTCCGACTTCGCCACCGACGTCGCCGTGCTCGTCGGCCTGCGGTTTTCGTCCAGGCCAAAGGACACGAACCACGCCTACGGCCACGGCAAATACGAAACCATCGTCGCCGCCGCCATCGGGCTGGCGCTCGCCTTCGTCGGCGTCCGGATCGCCGGCACGGCCATGCAGCGCATTTTCCACGCCCTGCACGGCGATCCGCTGGTCCGGCCCGCGGCCCTGGCCTTCTGGGCGGCCGTTCTGTCCATCGTCGTCAAGGAAGGGCTCTTCCGCGCGACGATGCGGGTGGCCCGCGCCACGGGCAGCTCCGCGCTGGTCGCCAACGCCTGGCACCACCGTTCCGACGCGCTGTCTTCCATCGCCACGGCCGCGGGCGTGGGCGCCGCCGCGTTCCTCGGCCACGACTGGCTCATCCTCGACCCCATCGCCGCGCTCTTCGTGAGCATCTTCCTGCTCAAGATCGCCTGGCAGATCGTCCGGCAGCAGCTCGGCGAACTGACCGACCAGAGCCTGGCCCCCGAGATCTGCGCCGAGATTCTGGATCTGGCCCGCGGCATCCCGGGCATCGAACAGCCCCACAACCTGCGGACCCGGATGGTCGGCCGCCATCCCGTGATCGACCTGCACGTGCGCCTGCGGGCGGACCTGCCGCTGCGCGAGGCCCACGAAATCGCCACGGCCCTCGAGCGCGCGATCGGGGACCGCTTCGGAAAAGAAACGATTGCCAACCTCCACCTGGAGCCGTATTCTGGATAATTACATTTTCGTCGTCCGCATGAAGACAGGCAGTCCCATTTCCCCCTTCCGCCGACCGGCCTCCCCGCCGGGCCGCGGACGGCTGCCGTCGATTGATTTCCGTTGCTTGCCGATCCAGGCCACCCCTCCCCCGGGGCGGCTTTTTCATTAACGAGAGAGGTTTTCATGGAACAAGGTGCCGCCAAACTCGCCAAAATCCTGGCCTTCGCCCTCCTGCTGGGCATCGCCGTCACGGCTTTCCATCCCGCCTATCGCGAAGCGTTCCTGGCCATCGCCCGCGGCCGGCCGGCCGAGTCGCCGATCTGGAGATCCAACGCCGAATACTATCCCGACATCGTCTTGCGCGGTCCGGCGGCCCCGGCCGCCGCCGCGCCTGCCGCCGACGCTGAACCTGCCACCCCCTAACCCCCGGCGCCCCCCCCATGACCCGCAACAAACTCATCGCGTTTTGCTACCTGTTCATCGTCGGCATCGGCCTGGCCATGGCCTTTCCCGTCGGTCCCGAAGCCCTCGGCCCCCTGTGGACCCTCACGGCCGCGCTCGGCTTGCTGACCGTCGCCGGCCTCGTGGTCGCCCATCGCCGGCGCCAGCCCGTCGCCGACGAACTCGCCGCCTACGGCGTTTCGGAACCGATCAGCCGCTGGCAGGTCGGGGTCTGGGCCTTGCTGATCCTGACGGCCCTGGCGTTCGGCTACGTGCGCTACGTCGCCATGATCCAATCGCCCGACCAGCTCGTCGGCACGCTGTCCGTCGCGGACGGCGCCGGCCGATTCTCCCCCGGCCGGGCCATTTCCCAAACGTCGTTCCTGAAGATCAAGACCCTCGCGCCGGTCGACCGGGAAATCCGCCTGCGGCTCGTCGGCCGCCTCGAGGCCCTTCAGCCCGTTCCGGACGCCGACGGCCTGCCCTCGATGGATGCCGACGGCCGCTGGATGTTCACCCAGTACAACCTGGACCAGGAAAGCCAGGAAATCGTCGTGCCCGCCGGCACCCCCGCCCGCTGGGAAACGCTCATCGAACAGCCCTTCACCCATCTCGACCGGGTCGAGGTGATCGGCGCGCCCGCCGGCACCGCCAAGATCGGCATCTACCAGCCTGAAAACGTCGTCAGCCTCTTTGCCCGCCGAGGCCGCAACGTCGTGCCCGCCGGCGTGCTCGGCCGCATCACCGGCGATCCGTGGGTCTATTCCTTCAAGACCGTGCTGTCCATCACCCCCGACTACATCCAGTACCAGCCCGGCGGACCCTACCTGCCCGTGGACCGGCAAACCATCCGCCTCACGCTCGATCCCGCCACGCCCGGCTACGACGAGTACGCGCGCTCGGACGCCTACGGCTACGACGTCGCCCTCGTCGGCGAACTGCTGGCCGCCGCCCACGCCGCCAACCAAGGCGCGTTCGACCAGGCCAATTACCTGCGGAACTACAACATCGGCGGCCAAATGCGCCTGCGCGTGGTCCCCAACGCCCCGTCCCCCATCGCCATCATCCGGCCCCAGGGCGCCGCCGAACCCCGCCAAGGCAACGCGCTCGTCGAATTCTCCCTCTATCTGCGCGACGAAATGGTCCGCGTGATCAAGCAGACCACGCCCCAGCCCAACGCCGCCTTCCACGGCGCGCTCACCCTCGGCCTCCGCTACGGCATGCAGAACACCGTGTCCGTCGCCTCCGACGTCCACGAAAACGGCGTCGTCAAGCCGCTGGTGGCCCTCGGCAAGGACACCGACGCGCTCATCGCCGACGAGTTCCGCGCCTCGGGCATCAACCACGTGCTGGCCGTCTCCGGCCTGCACGTCACGATCATCACCATCATGTTCATCGGCATCTTCGTGATGCTCAAGGTCTCCAAGAAGGTCTACGTCCCGTTCATCGTCTTCGCGCTGGTCGTCTTCGCCATCATCACGGGCGCGCGGCCTTCGACCCTGCGCGCGGTGATCATGAACTCGCTGTTCCTGCTCACCTGGGGCTACATGGGCGAAAGCGTGCGCGCGTCCGCCCTGCTCGGCGTGCCCATCGCCGCCTTCATGATCCTGCTGCAGAATCCCGCCATGGCGGTGGATCCCTCCTTCACGCTGTCCTTCGGCGCGATCCTCTCGCTGGCCATCCTGACCCAGCCGTTCTTCGACGTCTTCAAGAAATTCAAGGGCAACGATTTCATCGCGCTGGTCCTCATGATCGGCGTCCTCACCTACTGCTACGCCGCGCATTGGCTCCTGACCGTCACCCTGCGCTTCTGGCTGGGCTACGCCCTGCTGGGCGCGGTCGTCTTCGGCCTCGCGCGTTTCCTGACCCGCCGCGGCTTCACCCCCATCCGCGACTACGGCTTCGCCAACCTCAATCCCGGCGTCGCCGGCTTCATCGCCGCGCAGTTCGGCATGCAGATCGGCATGATGATCCCGCTGAGCGCCTACTACTTCTTCCGCTGGCCCGTCGCCGGCGCCTACGCCAACCTCATCGCCATCCCGCTCGTCGGCGTCGTCCTGCAGCTCTCGATGCTCGCCGGCCTCCTCGGCCTGATCCCCGGCATCGGCATCTACCTCGCCCTGCTGCTCAGCGCCGCCAACTGGGTCTTCTCCACGCTCTTCCTCCTCATCGGCCACTATTTCTCCCAGTGGTTCCTCTATCCCTTCGTCTCCCGCCCCACCGTCCGCGACCTGTTCGTCTACTACGCCGCCGTCTGCGCCTTCGCCTGGTGGCGCCCGCTCTGGTTCCGCGTCCTGCGCCCCGCCTGGCGCCGCGCCCCCTGGTCCCTGCGCATCGTCGGCGTCGGCGCGGCCGCCCTCGTCCTCGCCGGCGTGGTCGCCTCCGGCATCCAGGAAAAGAACGCCATCCGCACCGAAGGCAAGCTCCACGTCCAGATCGTCGCCGTCGGCTACGGCTCGGCCATCCTCGTCGATACGCCCGACAACCGGGCCATCCTGATCGACACCGCCTTCATCCAGACCGACCGCGGCCGCCGCAACGACGCCGAACGCACCGTCCTGCCCCAGGTCTTCGCCAAGAAGATCAAGAATCTCGAAGCCCTCGTCCTCACCTCGCCCGAACGCGAACACAGCGACGGTCTCTTCACCGTGCTCCAGCATATCGACGTCGACCACTTCTATCTGCCGAAGTCCGCCGCCGGCCTGCTCGAACAGGAGCCGCTCGCCTCCCTGCTGGCCAAGCGCTCGCCCAAGCGCCTGGTGCAGATCGCCGGCGGCACCGCCGTCGTCCCCGAATTCGTCGCCGCCGGCGACGTCCTCTACCGCGCCGAATGCGACGGCAAGCCCTTCGTCGTCGAAGCCCTCGGCCCCGCCGCGGACGACGACCAGGCCCCGCTCTCCCTGCGCATTTCCTACGGCGACACCGCCTTCCTGGTCTTCTCCGACCTCACGCTGGCGCAGCAGAAGGCTTTCCTCGCGGCCGTCCCGCCCGAAAAACTCAAAGCCCAGGTCGTCGTCGCCCCCCACCACGGCACCGCCGGCCTCGAAACCGTCGTCGTCGGCATTCCCGACGATCTCGACCAAAAGCTCGCCGACACCACCGGCGCGCTGCTGAAAGCCACCGGCGCCGAAGCCGTCGTCTTCGAGTTCGGCAATCCCCGGCCCGTCGTGGAACTGAAGTACAAGGAAGCCGTCAAGATCCACGGCGCCACCAAGCGCGCCGCCGAAGACGCCCTCCCCGATGCCCTCGTCGCCGCCACCGATACGGACGGCGCCGTCGTCTTCGTCTCCGACGGCACCGAACACCACGTCTATACCCAGCTCGGCGCAACCGGCACCAACGTCGACGAGCCCTCGCTCCTCGAAATCGGCTGGTAAAGCCTTCCTTTTCGTTCCCGCGCCCCGGCCGGGGCACCCACCAGCCGCCCCGAAAGGGCGGCTGTTTTCCTTCACGGTTTCCATGTCCAATGCCTGATGGCCAACCATGAAGCGCCCCTCCGCGCCTTCACTTGGAAATTGAAGATTGGATATTGATTATTGGATATTCCGTTTCCCGATTCACGCCCCCGCGGCCAAGCTTGCCTTCGCGCCTCGCGCGCGGTATGCTTTCCTCGCAAAGGTAGGAGACAAGCTCATGAAAAAAATAGCCTTGGCGCTCGCGGCCCTGTGGCTCCTTTCCGTCGCGGCTTTCGCCGCCGACGTCGAAATGACGTCCGTCCAGTCCTCCCTCCTCAACAAGGTCGGCTACGACCCCGAAGCCAAGGTCCTGGTCGTCCAGATGAACAACAGCTCCGACCGCTATTTCTATTCGGACGTGCCCCAATCCGTTTTCGACGGCCTGATGGACGCCCCCTCCAAGGGCTCCTTCTACGTGAAGAAAATCAAGGGCCAGTATCCGGTGGAACGCAAATAGCGCCAGGCCCCCACGGGCTTGTTCCGGTTTCGGTTTTAGACCCCAACGGGCTTGCCCCGCGGGTGAATCCGATCCTCCGGCCGCCCCGTCAGGGCGGCCGGTTTTTTCTTCTGCTTTCAATCTTCAATATGCAATGTCCAATCTCCGATCATCAAGTGAACAGCCCCCCCTCGCAAACGGGCGCATCCCCGTTTCGCTGACTTGATTTGGAGTGCGGCGGCATGACGCCGCCTTGGGGCCGCGACATGTCGCGGTCAACGGGGATTCACCCCCTGCAACCCAAGTCTTCACTTGGACATTGGTTATTGGATGTTGGACATTGGATATTGAGCTCTTTGTTTCCCCCCGAATCGGCTTGCCCCGCGCCGCCGCCCCCGCTAGTCTCGCCGGCCATGAAGGCGGATTAGCCGCCCGACGTTCCCACCCCGAGGGTTTCTCATGGCCAAATACATTTTCGTGACCGGCGGCGTGGTTTCCTCGCTCGGCAAGGGCATCACCGCCGCGTCCATCGGGCGCCTGCTCATCGCCCGCGGCCTGCGCATCCGCATGCTCAAGATGGACCCCTACCTCAACGTCGATCCCGGCACCATGAGCCCCTACCAGCACGGCGAGGTCTACGTCACCGACGACGGCGCCGAAACGGATCTCGACCTCGGCCACTACGAGCGCTTCACCGGCCAGCCCACCTCCCGCGCCTCCTCCGTCTCCTCCGGCCGCATCTACTGGGACGTCCTCCAGAAGGAACGCCGCGGCGACTACCTCGGCCACACCATCCAGATGATCCCCCACATCACCGACGAAATCAAAAGCCGCGTCCGCGCCCTCGCCGCGCCCGACGTCGACGTCGTCGTGGTCGAGATCGGCGGCACCGTCGGCGACATCGAAGGCCTGACGTTCCTCGAAGCCATCCGCCAGATCGGGCTCGAGGAAGGCCGCGACAACGTCATGTACGTCCACATGACCTACTTGCCCTTCATTCGCGCCGCCGGCGAACTCAAGACCAAGCCCAGCCAGCAGTCCGTCGCCAAGCTGCGCGAAATCGGCATCATCCCCGACGCCCTCGTCTGCCGCTCCGAAACGCCCATCGGCGAGGACCTGCGCCGCAAGCTCTCGCTCTTCTGCAACGTGCCCGTCCACGCCGTCATCGAGGAACTCGACGTCCGCCACACCATCTACGAAGTGCCCCTCGTCCTCGCCGAACAGGGCCTCGACGAAATCATCCTCGTCCACTTCCGCCTCGCCCGCCCCGGCGCCAAGCTCGCGCCGTGGAAAGCCATGGTCGAGGCCCTCGTCCGCCCCGAAGGCACCGTCAAGATCGGCGTCGTCGGCAAGTATTCCGAATTGCCCGACGCCTACAAGTCCCTGCACGAAGCCCTCCGCCACGGCGGCGCCGCCCACCGCCAGGCCGTCGAGATCGTCCGGATCTCGGCCGAAGACATCGAAGACGGGAAAATCCCCGACGAATTGAAGCAGGTCGACGGCATCCTCGTGCCCGGCGGCTTCGGCAAGCGCGGCACCGAAGGCAAGATCGCCGCGATCCGCTACGCCCGCGAAAACGGCGTGCCGTTCTTCGGCATCTGCCTCGGCCTCCAGTGCGCCGTCATCGAATACGCCCGCCACGTCGGCGGCCTCGCCGGCGCCCACTCCACCGAGATCGAGCCCGCCACGCCCCACCCCGTCGTCTGCCTCATGGAAGAGCAGGAAAAAGTCGTCGATCTCGGCGGCAGCATGCGCCTCGGCGCGTGGCCCTGCGCGCTGAAGCCCGGCAGCCTCGCCGCGCGGATCTACGGCGCGGAGCAGATTTCCGAACGCCACCGCCACCGCTACGAAGTCAACAACCGCTACCGCGCGCAGCTCGAGGCCGCCGGCCTCGTCCTCTCCGGCCTTTCCCCCGACGGCCACCTCGTCGAAATGGTCGAAATCCCCGCCCACCCCTGGTTCGTCGCCGTCCAGTTCCATCCCGAACTGAAGTCCCAGCCCCTCGCGCCCCATCCCCTCTTCCGCGACTTCATCGGCGCCGCCCTCGCGCGGCGCCAATCAACAGCCGGATAATATCGGCTGTTCACTTGATGATTGGATATTGAACATTGGATATTGATTCCCGAACCAAAAACTCCGCGGCGCCGGAGCGCCGCGGAGCGCGCATCGCAAATGTTCGCGCGGATCAGAACGCCAAGCTCAAGGTCGCGCCGCCATAGACGCTGTCCTTCTCGCCGTACGCCGCTTCCGCCGCGTCTTCCAGATCGGAATCCGGCAGCATCATGTAGCCGATCGACGGCGTCAGGCTGAGATTTTCCGTCACCGCGATCGGCAGCGCGGCGCTCAGCACCAGATCGTTCAGCGCCGCGTCGTCCAATCCGAAGTAGCCCGCGTTGTAGTCCGCGTCGCCGAAGCCCAGCGAAGCCTTCAGGTCCAGGCTGACCTTCTCCATCAGCTCGAACGAGTGCCCGACCGACGCCACCGCGTAGAGGCCTTCGATCTCGTCGACGTCGTAGTACACCGCCAAGGCCGGCGCCAGCGGCACGTCCACGCCCACGGACGCGAACACTTCCACCGTGCCCGGATAGTCTTCCACGATCGTCGTTCCGTCTTCGGCCTCGGTTGCGATCGTCGAATTCGGGAACGTGTATTGCACGATGCCCGCGCCCAGCTCGAACTTGCCCACCCTCTTCGAGTACGAAACCGTCCAGTCCATTTCGTCGAACTCGCCGGAGCTGTCCTGGTTGTCCGTCAGGTCCATGCTCGACCAGGCGTTCACCGAAAATCCGCCGATGGTGCCGGTCAACCCCGGCTGCGCCACCGCCTCGTCGTTCAGCACCTGCCCGCGCCACACGTAGGCCGACAGCACCGGCACGTCCACCGCCACGCCCGTCTCGATTTCCGCGACGGCCGCGGCCGTCGCCGCCAACATCCCGACCAACCCAAGTCCCAGCATCTTCTTCATCGCTTCGTCTCCTTTTCGTTTCCGCCCCGCGT
Source organism: Kiritimatiellia bacterium (assembly GCA_035450765.1). Lineage (GTDB taxonomy): Bacteria > Verrucomicrobiota > Kiritimatiellia > CAIQIC01 > Lenti-01 > Lenti-01. The sequence goes on from DAOTNL010000055.1 coordinate 12,347, forward strand.
GTGCGCGGCGATCTTTCGATTTATGAGGAGAAGCAGCAAGCCCCATGCCAAGAATCGGACGAATCTGCCCATTCCCGGTGCATCTCCATGCGCCGGATCGAAATGAAAAGATCCTCCCGCCACGACGTTTCCGGATTCTTCCGGTCATGCAACGACATTATTGGCGCACCTTTCATCATTTGCTTCGAAAATGAAATCGCCCGAGGCGAATCCCCGGCGAAGGGTCGGGCATGATTGCTTTCGAGTGTCCGGCGCTCAGCTGCGGCGGAGCGCGGCGATCTGGGCTTCGAGCTCGGCGATGCGCCGTTCGAGTTCGTGAATCCGGCCGGAATCGGGCGGCGGACGGACCGGGGCCGGCGCAACGGCCGCCGGCGCGGCCGCGGGCGCCACGTCCGGTAGCGGGCCGAAGGCGTGGGCGAACCGGTTTTCCTTGCAGCCGGGCGCGCGCGGCAATTCGACGACGTAGGGCTCGGGCCGCGCCGCCAAGGCCAGCAACACCGCGCGCACCTCCGCCGGCGACGCGAACGGATGCATCCGCGAAGCCCGCCCGCGCAGCTCGCCGGGCGTCTGCGGGCCGCGCAGCAGCAGCTCGCACAGGATCGCCAGCTCGGGCGTGTCCACGCCCAGCGTCTCGAGCAGCCGGTGGACGTATTTCACCGCGCGCGAACCGACGCCGGAATACGTGCCGACGAGTTTCTTGTCGTACTGCAAGCCCGCCAGGCCCTTTTCCACCTCGTCCGCCGCGAGGTGCATTTCGGGATCGCGGTTGTTCTTCTGGTTGCAGGCGGCCACCAGCGCGTTCAGCGTCAGCGGATAGTATTCGGGCGTGGCGAGTTCCTTCTCGACCAGGCAACCGAGAATGCGCGCTTCCAGCGGGGTCAGGTCGGGTTTCATGGCTAAAAGGTCACTCCCAGCGTGAGCAGGACGGTTTCCAGTTCGAACGTGAATTCCTTGTCGAAGCGTTCCTGTTTTTCGAGGATTTCCTCGGGATCGGTCGCCTGGGATTCGATCGTGCCTTCGGCTTCGATCCACTGGAGCTGCACGCCGAGGCTCAGCGCCGCCCGCTTCGAAGGCCATTCGATCTGCCCGCGCAGGCGGTAGTTCCGGTGCGAAAAATCGACGTCCTTCTCGCGGTGGTCCGCCGACGTGAAGAACGACGTGCTGCCGTCGTAATCGAAGAACAGGACGTGGCCTTGCAGGAGAAAGCGGGCCCCGGCGAAGCCGTCGAACCGGACGTCCAGGCCCGGGCCCCACTGCGGCGTGATCAGGCCCGCGTAGCCGGTGGCCTGGCCACCCACCACGAAATCCTCGGGCGGATTCTGGTACTGCGTCGTG